>CAZYLK010000231.1:3787-8335 GCA_964648365.1 uncultured Phycisphaeraceae bacterium | reverse complement strand
ACCGTCAGCAGGCACGGCGCGGCCAGGTGCTGGGTGCTCAGGCGATGCACGGCGTCGTCGAAGTCGGCGGCGTCATCCAGCACGCTCCGGATGAACAGCAGCACCGGGTAGCCCAGCCGGTCGCAGCCCTCGCCGCAGACCACGGCGTTGAGCACGACGGCGAACCCGTGGCCGGACAGGCCCGAGACCGAGCCGATCCCACCCGGCCAGCCGGCGTCCGCGCGCAACAGCCGGTCGCCGTCCCAGTGACGCACGAGCCAGGTCGTCTGCGCCAGCACGTCCTCCGGCCACCAGTCCATGTTGCGCGCGATCAGCGGCCCGTCGGGGCCCGGCAGCGCGACCGTTGTGCAACCGATCATCATCATGGACAGGTCGTAGGTGACGTTGGCGAGCATGACCGCGCGCCAGCCCGTGCCGCAGCGCGCCGCGAATGCCCTCGCCTCGGCGTGGAACCGCCCGGCGGTCCGCAGCCGAACCCAGTCGGCGATCGGAAGCGTCCAGGAGGGGACGTTAGCCATGATCGCATCGAGCAGCCGGATGCCGTCGCGGAGGGCCGCAGGATTCACGCCGTCCAGTCGCTTCGACAGCGGAAGGGTCGCGTCGAGGTCGAGCGTGGGCCGCTCAACCCAGGGAAGCGCTGACGATCTGGATGGGATGGCCGGCTCGGGCACGCCGGGAATGGTACGTATCCGAGCGCCGTCGGGCGAACCCAAGCGGGACGCCCGCGGCGGAACGACCGTCGGATGTCAGACCGGCATATGCCGAACGGCGAATGGAAGATGTCGTGCCGGTGACTCGGGAGCGCCCGGACCGGCGCCCGCCGCGTGGGAAAAAAGCGAACTCCGGTACGTACGCCGCGTGCGAAACGAACGCACGCACGCACGCGACGGCGCGAATGCGCGTCCGCAGTCTTCCCTAACTCCCTCGTTCCCTCACTCCCTCACTCCCTCACTCCCTCACTCCCTCACTCCCTCACTCCCTTCTCCCCCTACATGTACATCCCGCCATTGACGTTGATCACCTGCCCGGTGACGAACGACGCCCGGGGCGCCGCCAGGAAGCGTATCGCCAGCGCCACTTCCTCCGCCGTGCCCAGCCGCCCGATCGGCGTCAGCTCGCGCACGAAGTCGAGCACTTTTTCCGGCACCTCCGCCGTCATGTCCGTCTCGATGAAACCGGGGGCGACGGCGTTGACGGTGACGCCCTTGGAGGCCACTTCGCGCGCGAGCGATTTCGTAAAAGCGATCAGGCCGCCCTTGGCCACGGCGTAGTTCGCCTGCCCGAAGTTGCCCATCTGGGCGACGATCGACGAGATATTGATGATCCGCCCCCAGCCAGACTCCACCATGCCGGGCAGCAGTGCGCCGGTCAGATTGAATGGTCCGTCGAGGTTGACCAGCAGCACTTCCTTCCACTGCTCGCGCGTCATTTTCATGAAGCTCCGGTCGCGCGTGATTCCGGCGTTGTTGACCAGCACCTGGATGTTGCCGAAGTCGTTGAAGGCTTGCGCGATCATCCGGTCGCATTCGGCGATTTTCGACACGTCAGCCTTGTAGGCTTCGCTGCGCACGCCCATCGAGCGCAGCCGCTCGACCACCTCCTTGGCGGCCGTTTCGTTGTTGAGGTAGTTGACGATGACGTCGCTGCCTGCTTCCGCGAGCATGATGGCGATCGCCCGCCCGATGCCGCGCGACGAGCCGCTGACCAGGCTGACCTTTCCCTTCAATTCCATGACACACCTCGGTTCCTGTAGCAGATGAGGCCGCGACTCCCGCGGACCCGGACGCTCCCGCTGCGCGCCGAGGCCCTGCCGCGACCGAAGCCCCTCCGCGCGGCTCCGGCGTCGACGCTGGGGCGGGGACGCGAAGTGGGCGGTGGCCATCGCTCGGGCAGCGCGGCCGCCACGCCTCTCCGTCCAGCGAGTCCCTCACGAAACTCGCGCCTGGACGGAGCACGGCCGGCCGGCTTCAATTCGGCACGCGGGTAGGTCGTCCAGGCGGCATGATACCCGGTTGGCGTGTCGGCGTACAACGGCCGGGTTTGCGGGTTTTGCGGGCGGCGGGTTCGGCGGGATTTACGGTTGGCGCGTGGGCGCGCCCGGCTGCTGCTGCGATGCCCAGCGCGTCTGCTCCCGTCGTCGGTTGTCAGAACAGCAGCTTGATCAAATAGTCCAGCCGTCCGGTCAGCACCAGTCGCCGGCCGGAATAGCGCATCACTTCGCGGATCATCTGGCGGTAGCGGGGATGGTAGCAGTGCTCCGTGCAATGTTTGCAGGACGGCTTGGGGTCCATCGGGCAGTGCTCGCGCTTGGTGAAGGCGTGGGCCAGCAGGCGGGCGCAGTCTTCGCACAAGACGATTTTCCGCCCGTGCAGCCGGGTGACGTCGTGACCTTTGAGGCAAACCGGCTGCCGGGGTGCGTCGGCGTGCCGGCCGCGGCAGTAGATGTCGATGAAGCGCGCAAGGATGCGCAGGTCCCTGTCAAGCGGGGTTGCGGGACGTGAACTGCTGAGCTGCGAGTTGTTCATCACCATGATCCGGCCCCGACTCAGCGCCCCGGCCCGCCAGAGGCGGATCTGCGACATTCATGCCGGGGCTCTTCCGCCACCGGTTCAAAACCGGTGTTGCACTCAACACACCGGTTGAAAACCGGTGCCACATCGGACACCGGTTACAAACCGGTGCCACACCAGACACCGGTTACAAACCGGTGCCACATCAGATCACCCCGGTGCCACATCAAATCACCACGAATCACACCTCTTCGACGTACTCCGGATACCACATCGCGTCGGCCACGAGTTGTTCGATCTCATCGTCCGGGACGAGCCGGCCCAGTCTGGCGTCGCGGGCGAGGCGGATGACGCCGGCCGCAATCTTGCGGCTCACCGCCCGCAGTTCGCTCGGGTGCGGGTAGATCGCGCCCGACGCCAGCCGCTCGTCTGACACCGCGGCCGCCAGGGTCCGCGCGGCCGCCAGGAAGACCGCGTCCGTCACCTCACGGGTTTCGGACAGGATCGCGCCCAGCCCGACGCCCGGGAAGATGAACACATTGTTGCCCTGGCCGATCGTGTACGTCTCGCCGTTGTACTTGACCGGGGCGAACGGGCTGCCGGTGGCGACGATGGCGCGGCCGTCGGTCCAGCGGATCGCCTCCTCCGCGGTGCATTCGGCCTTCGAGGTCGGGTTGCTGAACGGGAAGATCATCGGCCGCTTAACGTGCGTTGCCATCTCCCGCACGGCCGTCTCCGTAAAGGTGCCCGGCGTCGCCGTCGTGCCGACCAGAATCGTCGGCTTGTACGCCCGGATCACGTCGACCAGTTCGTACGCGCTCTGCTCGGTCAGGCCGTAGGCGGACATGTCCTCGCGCGACATGGCGAACTCGAGCTTGTGCGGATCCTTGATGGTCCGGCCTTCATAGATCAGGCCGCGGCTGTCGAGGCAGATCTGCGACCGCTTGATGGTCGCCTCGTCCACACCGTCCTCGCGCATGGCCGATCGCACCAGCCGGCAGATGCCCACCCCGGCCGCGCCGGAGCCGACGTACGCGATGCGCTGCTCGCCCAGCGTCTGCCCGGTGATCCGCAGCCCCGCCAGCATGCCCGCCAGCGCCACTGCCGACGTGCCCTGAATGTCGTCGTTGAAGCTGGTAATCCGGCGGCGATAGCGATCCAGCACGGCGAAGGCGATGTTCTTGTGAAAATCCTCCCACTGCACCAGGGCATTCGGGAAAACTTCCAGCACCGCCTCGACGAACGCCTCGACGAACCGGTCGTACGCCTCGCCGCGCAGCCGCCGCTGCTGGTATCCGACGTAGTAGGGGTCGTTGAGCAGGTCGGCGTTGTTGGTGCCTACGTCGAGGCTGATGGGCAGGCACTGGCTCGGGTGGATGCCGGCGCCCGCGATGTAGAGGGCCAGCTTGCCGACTGGGATGCCCATCCCGCCGGCCCCTTGATCGCCCAGCCCCAGAATCCGCTCGTTGTCCGTCACCACGATCAGCTTCACGTCCCGCTGCGGGGCGTTACGCAGCACCTGCGGGATGCAGTTGATGTCGTCGGGCGTGATCCACAGGCCGCGGGGCTGGCGAAAGATGTGGCTGTACTGCTGGCACGCCTGGCCGACCGTCGGCGTGTAGACGATCGGCATCAGTTCGGCCATGTTCTCGACCAGCACGCGGTAGAAGAGCGTCTCGTTGCGGTCCATCAGGGCGGCCAGCCCGATGAACTTCTCCAGGTCGGTGTTCTTGGCCCGCAGGTGCTCCAGTTCCAGCTCGACCTGCTGGTCGATCGTCAGGGTCCGGTGGGGGAGCAGCCCGCGGAGCTTGAGCCGGTCGCGCTCGGCGCGGGTAAACGCCCGATCCTTATTGACCCGCGGGTCACGCAGGACGGGCCAGCCGGCGGTGTCGGCCGGGTTGCCGGGGCGGACGGGGTGACGTTCGAGAATCGTGGAAGCCATGGCGCGTGGGCCTTTCTATCGCAGAAAAACGGGCGCTTCGGGTGTCACAGGCGGGGCGTCACCGCCTGTGGACGGCGCCCCCGTCAGCGGACGTCC
>CAZYLK010000231.1:0-3687 GCA_964648365.1 uncultured Phycisphaeraceae bacterium | reverse complement strand
GTGTCACAGGCGGGGCGTCACCGCCTGTGGACGGCGCCCCCGTCAGCGGACGTCCTTACAGATTCGGTGCCAGTCCGGTTGTGGCCACGCCGGGGCGGATCGGAGGCGGCGGGGGCGATCCGGGCGGCCGGGCGAATGGGACAGCGGGTGCATGACAGGTTCGGCGCGTGGCACGGTCTCGTCTTCGAGGCCGTGGTGAGCGCAGCAGGTGTTGAGCGCCCGGGAGAAGCGCGTTCCAGCATACCACGGCCTGCCTTCGGTCCTCCGGCGGCGGATGCCACCCGATTCACGCTCGGCGGACGCCCACCTTGATCCACCCACGGTGTCACGCCCGCGGACTCAGGAGCGGGCTCAGGCGCGTTTCGACATCGTCATGACCCGTTTCCACTGCGTGCCCGAGACCGGCATGACCGACAGGCGGCTGATGCGGACGAGGTCGAAATCGGCGAAAAACGGGTCGGCCTTGATGGCGGCCAGAGGGACCGGGTTGGGCAGCCAGGCGTCGAACTCGATCTGCACCGCAACGAGCTTGCCCGACTTGTCCTTCGGATCGGGATACGCGGCTTTCACGACCCGGGCTGTCGCGACGATCGCCTTTTCTTTACCCGAGTGATAGACGAGCAGCGCATCGCCGGCCGTCATCGCTCGCAGATTCTGCTGAGCGGTGGGGTTCCTGATCCCGTCCCAGGTCGTCCGCCCCTCGCGCTCCAGTTCGGCCGCGCCGTAGTCGTCCGGTTCGCCTTTGATCAGCCAGCGTTTCATTTCAAAGACCTGTCCGAGTCGATTCCCGCCAGAGATTCGCGTTGAACCGAGAAGTGATCTACCATGCTCCGCGCCGCGGCCTCAGCAGGCAGGTTTGGGTAGTAGCACCCGACTTCCGCCGACAGTCTGTCCTCTCGCGTTGAAGAGATGTCTCAACCGAATCGTGAACCACCCTCCACATAGCCACATAAAACCAAACTATGGCTCTGCCAGCCGCCGCGCCGTAGAATCCAACTCCAATGTGCCCAGCGCCGGCTTGCGCCGCCCGATGAAAGTGCTCTTATCGACCAAATCGGAAGAACCACCATGAGCCTGATGCAAGAACAGCTGGCACACCGTTGTCCCCGGCCTAACGGCGATGGGAACTTCACCGACGTTCGACAACTCGAGCGTAAGGCATCCAGTAAACCCAGGGTGGACGCCAGTGGCCGTCGCGATTATCAGGCCATAGCGTCCCCATGATGATCGACCAATGACGTACGCGGACAACCTGGAAGGAAGCCGGATCCACTCCATGGTTACCGCAAGCACAAAAGCCCGGGGATGAAGCACGAATTCTTGACCAAACGGCACATAGTATGACTTCGTGACTTTCGCCTCACTCGGCGCATCTGTCTGATCGCGATACACGTTCAGCATTCCAGCTCGACTGGTGCGACAAGCAAGAAACCAGCAACCCAAACGCACATCAAGCGAAGCTGCTCCGGAGTCACGCAGGTGCTGAAGATCAGGGAGCGGTGTCACGATTAGGGGATCGTTCTTATCCGTCGGTTCATGCAGCTCACGGGCTATCTGATCTGACTTGAGAATCACGCTGACGCCTCCAGTCTCTGATGGATCTCGGCGATCTCCATACTTTTCAACACTAGATCGCGAAGCACTCGCCGCCTGTTCACCGAAAAGTCGGTGGCGTTTCGCCCCTGGATCTGGGGTACCGTTTCCCACAGATCATCTTGATAATAACACTCCCATCCAGCATTCACAATGTCGATCATGTTGGCGTACTCAGTAACTGGAACAATCCATTCGCGAAAGCAGCGGCAGATGCTCGCGACTGCCGTGGACTTCAATTGTGGCAGCCCTGCCGCGCTGGCGCGATCGCGTGCCTCAGCAACAACGGCGTCGACAAGGGATGCCGATGCAGCGTCGGCGATGGAGACCAGAAAGGCGGTCGTTCGATCGGCTGGCTCGGATTCCGCTATGAACAGCGACTCGAAGTCCTGAGGCGCGGTGATGCCAAAAGCCTTCCCCGCTTGCGTAAGATATGCAACTCGCCGCTTAATGGTTGGATAGGCAAGCGAACGTTGACCAGAAACGCCGGGCGACAGCAAGTAAGCGAAAGCATGATAGTAGGCAACATCAAACACTCGCAAGCCGAATAAATCGCAAAAGACCTCCTCGAGCTGCAGCGTTGCCCAGGTATAGGCCGGTTGAATGGTCGCGCGCGCAAACATGTCTCCACTCTTGACATCCTTCTTCGAATGCTGAGGGTAGAGACCATTATACTCACTCCACCTGATATTTAATACTTGATCAAGAATGAACTCCTCGATCTGCGTGGCGTACTTGGCAAGAGTACCGTGGTATTGCCAGACCGCGTGCCCGAGTTCATGGCCAGCCAACGGCAACAAGAGTGGATTGGAAGATTCCGTAGCCGGCAAACCGATGAGTACAAACCCTTCAAGACCAGTAATCGCCCGGTAGACATACGGCGAAAACTCCCACTCTGACGAGAGAACAAGCTTCGTATCTGGTCCCATGAGCGCGCGTGCCATTCGCTGTAACCCTCCGTGCGCCTCAAAGCCGTTCCGGACGTTGGTTGCGCGCAATAGGAATCCCAGCACCGGCACGTAGACATTTAGCTCCCTAAGTACATCTCTACATACGTTCTGCGTCGCCTGGGAGGCTGTCGACGCCTTTGCCAGTACGTTCTTGTACCATAAAAAGCGCTGACCGATGAGTTCGATAGCGTCGCGTGGGAAAGCATAGGGAAACTCCAGATCCTTCAGTTGATCCACTTGCTCCAAAGCCGAGAGCACACGAGACCGCGCGCTGAGCAGAATCGCCATGACTATCTCCGAAATGGATGTGGCGACCTGAGCTCGCGTATCGATTCCGTGTACGCAGCGGCGGCACAGGAGAGCGCTTCGCAAAAGCTCTGCGCTTGCTCGAAAGCCTTACTGTCACGGTTCGGGTCACCATTGAGAAGGATTTCCGCGATGCGTTCTGCTCGCTGAAAAAGATCTTCGACCTCTCGAAGTGAACTCGCGTCTGAAGTCTTTGCAACCGCGGCACCCAATATGTTTAGGGTTGCCATATCCATTCTCGAACACGAGATTGATGTCGAATCGAGTTTGACTGATACTAGTAGTATCTCCGCTAGGCGAGTCATGGCAGCACGATCGCTTCCTAATCCAGCGAGTAGATTCTCTACATCGAGTGCCACCTCGGCGGCGAGGAATGGCAGGTCCGGGTCAAGCGCTCGCAGTCCGTGTGTAGCGCGCGAATGCGTCATGACTGTCCTAACCTCCTTGTGAAATGGGGACCAAGCGGAGCGAGTCGATCTCGGCCGGTTGCGCAGAGCCTGCGTCTCCAACGCGGGGCGGGCTCGAGGGCATCCGGCATTGGTTGCGCGAGCAGCGGCGAAGCGGTGCTCGTGTCGAACCTTGCCAAGTAAAAGCGGTTGTGAAAGACTGAGGAAGCCCTAACGTTGCCGAACGACACACGCTGATTCCGTCCGGTGACCGGGCGGTTGAGAATCTTGTTAAGAGCTTGCTCATCTTTCATGCTCAACCTCTGGGTAGCGGACAAACCTAACCGTCTCGGCACAGAGCGGTCAGTATCGTAGCACCTCCCGACACGCATGCAATACCCGCTCCGGCCCCGGCAGGTACATCTGCTCGCGGGCGAAGTAGGGGAATTGCA
>CAZYLK010000230.1:0-8398 GCA_964648365.1 uncultured Phycisphaeraceae bacterium | reverse complement strand
CGATCATGCCGATGTACGTGCCCTCGTACGTTCCCGCTTTGCCCATCGCGTCGGAAAACAGCGTGCCGCCGATCTTCACGTCGTGGCCGCGGGCCTTGGCGCCCTCGACCAGCGCCCGCACGTTCTTGTCCGCGACGCTGGTTTCGACGAACACCGCCTTGATTTGCCGCTCGACGATCAGGTCGACGAGGCGGTTGATGTCCTGCAAGCCCGCCTCGGACTCGGTCGAGATGCCCTGGATGCCCGTCACCTCGATTCCGTAGGCACGGCCGAAGTAGTTGAACGCGTCGTGGGCGGTGATGAGTACGCGCTGCTCGGCCGGGATGGACGCGATGACCTTGCGGGCGTAAGCGTCCAGCCCTTCGAGTTCTTTTTTGTAGCGGTCGGCGTTGGACTTGTACGCCGGTCCGTTGGATGCGTCGTACGCTGACAGCACGGCGGCGACCGAATCGACCGCCTTCGACCAGGCGCTGACGTCCATCCACAGGTGCGGGTCGAAATGCCCCTCGAACTCCGGCGGGGCGAGCAACACGGTTGGATCGATGCCGGACGTGACCGCGTGAACGGGCTTGCCGCTGTCGCCGATCTTGCCCAGCACGTCGCCCATCTTCCCCTCCAGCCGCAGGCCGCCGTAGAGCACCACGTCCGCAGACATCAGCGCGGCCACGTCGCTACGGGTGGGCTTGTAGAGGTGCGGATCGACGCCGGCGCCAATCAGCTCGCTGACCTGAGCCGATTCCCCGGCCACCTGCTGGGCGATGTCGGCCACCATGCCGACGGTGGTGACGATGCGGTAGGGATAGTCCGGCGGTCCGCCGGAGAATGCGGTGCCGAGCGCCGGTGCGGCAGCGACACCTGAGGGCACCACGATGCCCAATGCCGCAACCCATGCCCGCGCCCACGTCGCCGATCGTCGATTCCGTCCGATTTGCACCAACCATCCTCCCGGAGCCTGGCTCCGATTCGTAACGTCGGCTAAACGGAGCCCACTCTGAACATTGTTTTTCTATCTGACTAACATGTAGCCTAGGCTAAATCATCGCCGGTGTCAAGCCGCCGTCCGAGTCGCGCCTTGCGACGCGTGCGACTACCCTCTTGGGATGCCCGGCGGCCTCCGCTACAATGGTCCGCGGTCTTTCAGCCGGAGTGCCTCTGAGCCCGCGAAGGCTGGGGGTGGCGGCTGATGATCGCATCGGGGCCAGGCAGGTGTCGCCGGGTCTCGGTGGGGGGGTTCTTGGGGTCTCAACGCACTGCAGGAGGTCATCATGCAGACAGGAAGCGGGTGCATCGTGAGGATGCAGGCTTGGCTATTGGCGTCTCTGGCGCTCGCCGGAGTGGCGACGGGCCAGGAGTATATCGAGGGCGTCAACGACAACCTGCCCATCAAGGAAGGCTGGACGGCCAGTGCCAACCATGAACAGGCCTTCCTGTGGACGGCACAGAACACGTTCGACATGACGGAGATTCAGTGGCACACCACGCCGGTGCGCGTCGGGACGATCCGCGTTCGCGAGGTGGCGCAGGGCGACCGGCCCGGGGCGATCCTGCGTTCGACGCCGTTCAGCGCGAACGACACCGGATGGCACGGCGCGCCGTTTGACGACCCGTTGCCCGTCGTCGCGGGCGAATCGTACTACGTCACGATGCACTCCGCCGACGAGTACCAGAAGTTCGTTGCCGATGGCGGCGTGACCATGCGCTTCTATTGGACCGTCAACGGCGTCGAGAACTGGAGCGGCCCCTGGTTCGACCCGTCCACGGCGCGCATGATCAAGTTCTATGGCTTCACCGGCGTCGATTGCGACGCGGTCAAGAAGTTGAAGGTGTCGTGCAAGCGCGGCAAGCTGGTCGGGAAAGTGAAGTCGTCGCTCCCCGAGGGGTCGCGTCTGACACTGGACAACAATGGCGATCGTCGCGACGTGAGTATCGATCGAAAGGGCAAGGGCAAGGCGAAGTGGAAGAATCAGAGCGGTTCGCACGAAGTGGCGATCGTGGAATGCCAGGAGTTCATGGAAGAAGTTGCCTGCGGGTAGCCTGGGGGCTGCCGGCCGGCAGGCGCTGGGTTGTATTGGTCAGAACCGCCGCGCCGACCGCGAGTCGTCGGCGAGCAGCGGTTGCGAATCGAATGGAGATGGACAAGTGATGAGTCGTAATCTGAAGCTGGGTGTATCGGTTCTGCTGGCGTCGGTGCTGACGGGCGCTGCGCAGGCGCAGGTCTACATTGAAGGCGTCAACGACAATCTGCCTGTGAAGGACACCTGGACCGCGACCGGCGGAAACGAGCAGGCGTTCCTGTGGACGGCGCAGAACACGTTTCTGCTGACTGAGATCCAGTGGCACAGCACGGCGCTGTCCGCGGCCACTACGCGGGTTCGCGAGGTCGTCGGCGGGCGGCCTGGCGCGGTCATCGCTCAGGTGCCCTACACCGCGAACAGCACGGGTTGGAACGGCGCTCCGTTCGACAGCCCCGTATCCATCATCGCCGGTCAGCAGTATTTCGTCACGATGCACGGCTCGCCCGACTACCGGCAGTTCGTAGCGGATGGCGGCATTCGCCTGACCTATTACTGGACGCCCAACGGCCAGCAGGCATGGAACGGCCCGTTCAACGGCGAGGCGGGTCAGCGAATGATCAAGTTCTTTGGCTTCCTCGGCGGCGACTGCGATTCCATCAAGAAGCTGACGGCCAAGTGCAAGAACGGCAAACTGACCGCGAAGGTCAAGTCATCACTGGCCCAAGGCACGCAGCTCACGCTGGACAACAACGGCGACCAGGTGGTGATCAGCATCAATGCCAAGGGCAAGGGCAAGGCCAAGTGGAAGAACCAGACCGGCTCGCACGATGTGAGCATCGTCGAGTGCCGCGAGTTCAGCGAGAGCGTGGACTGCCGATAGGCGCGGCGCGGCGTTGCGTGTGACAGTGAGTTTTTCAGCAGGCCCGGTATCATTGCCGGGCCTGCGGTGTTCTTGGGATGACGCTGCGTGAACGCGACTGCCCGCGATTGGCAACCCCCACTTGGGAATGTCAAATGTCGAATGCAGAAAAAGCGCTGCCTGCAACGTGTTGATTGGCGCCACCCAAAGTGTCGGCTAATCGGTTGTGACGCGCGGCTCGTTGTTCTTGGCCAGCCATGCGGACGCCGCGGCGTGATCCGTGTCAGACGGGATGACGCTGGCGAACCACGCGCCGGAATCGACGAAGATCAACTTCGATCCCCGTAAAGAACCCGGTCATGATCGCGACCACCGAATTCACGACCGCCCGCCTCGACCGGCATGGCCGCGATCTGGGCCAGGATCTTCGCTGGATCTCCTGACGGGTGGCCGTTATCCGGGCGGATGAGGATGGCATCGACCGTTGTGCCGTCCCGCAGGGAGATCGGCTCGGTGGGTCGCAGCAGGCCGTGCTCGACAATCGCAGTGAATCGCATGGTCATGGAACACTCGTCCTCCGCACATCATCGGCCATCACTGGATTATACCGTTTGGCCCTCCGCATGACGACAAGGCAGGGCGGCTCAAGTCTTCCGGCCTGGCGTTTCGATTATGGGGCCGTGGGTTCCCGCTGTCTGGGGCGCAAACTCGGCTCACCGGTTACAAACCGGTGCCACACCGGACCCACCGGTTACAAGCCCGGTGCCACACCAGCCCCACCGGTTGAAAACCGGTGCCACATCAGAGAAGACACGCACATGAAGACCTGCCTTGCCGCCGTCATGCCTGCGCCCGATCGGCCCGTTGAGCTGCGCGAGTGGCCGCTGCCGGAGCTTGAGCCGGATTCGGCGCTGCTGCGGGTGACGTGCAGCGAGGTCTGTGGCACTGACGTGCATTTGCGCGAGGGTCGGCTGGCGGGCGTGCCGTACCCGATCATCCCGGGGCACGTGACCGTCGGTGTTCTGGAGCGGATTCGCGGGCAACTGCTGGACGTCGACGGAGTGCCGTTCATCGAGGGCGACGTAGTTACGTTTCTCGACGTCCACCGCACGTGCCATCAGTGCCGGGCATGCCTGATCGACAAGGCCTCGACGCGCTGCCCGAAGCGGAAGGTCTACGGCATCACCTACGGCGTCGACGACGGCCTGACCGGCGGATGGTCGCAGTACGTCTACATCAAGCCGGGGACGCGGTGCATCGCCTTGGCGGGCGGACCCACGTCGGGTGCGCTGCACGGTACTGGCGATGCTGGCGATTCAGAGTCCGTCGCCGATCGGGGGGGGGCGTCGCGATCCGAGCCTTCGCGCGGGCTGAAGCCCGCGGCTCGGTGTGCGGATGGCGACGATGCATACGCACGGCCGGACAGCGTCACGCCCGAACTCTTCATGGCCGGCGGATGTTCGATGCCGACGGCTCTGCACGCGGTCGAACGGGCGGACGTGAACATCGGCGACACCGTGCTCGTTCTCGGGGCGGGGCCGGTCGGGCTGTCCTGCGTCGCGTTCGCGTTGCTGCGCGGGGCGGGGCGCGTGCTGTGCCTCGGCGCCCCGCAACATCGGCTGAACGTGGCGCGAGCGATCGGCGCGGCCGACACGCTGGACATCACGACGACGGCCGAAGTCGACCGAATGGCGTGGGTCATGGATCGCACCGGCGGGCGCGGCGCGGATGTATCCATCGAGGCCGCCGGGGCGCCCGCGGCCGTGGTGCAGGCGATGCGCTGGACGCGCGACGCGGGCCGGGTCGTGGTCGTCGGGCAATACACCAACGCCGGCGACGTCAGCCTCAACCCGCATCTGGACCTGAACAAGAAGCACCTCGACGTCCGCGGCTGCTGGGGATCGGACTACTCACATTTCCATCGCAGTGTCCGCGTTCTGGATACGCCGCGGGCACGGGCGATGTGGTCGGCGTTTCCGCTGTCGCGATATGCGCTCAAGGACGCCGACCGTGCCGTTGACGACGTCGCGGCGGGCAAGACGGTCAAGGCGCTGATCCTGCCTGCCTGACGAGCTTCGGCGTGATCGGCGCTGCCTCGTGACGCTGCGGCGTGCTGTCGGCGACGACATCCGCGTGATTTTGCAGGACGGGATTCACGACGCGTCAACGCGCGCCGATCCTCAGGAACGCGCCGCGTCCGCGCATGCCGTCCGTTCGCGCTCGATCATCGCCCGAACCTGCATCCAGTTGCACCGCGCCTCGCCGCCGAGCCGCCGCATGTCGTCGATCCGCCCTGCGGCGTAGCGGAGCAGCGTTGGCGACCAGTCGCTGGCGTGGGACAGGGCGCCCGGCGACATCGCCAGGCGCGTGACTGTGCGGGCCGCGAACTGGTGATCGTTCCACAGACCGAGCGAGTCCTGCACGGTTCGAAGCGCCGTCAGAAGCTCTTCGTCAGCGAACTCGGAGACCGCGGCGCGCAACTCGGTGCAGTATCGCAGCCCCTTGAGGCGGATGCGGAGGGCATGGAGGTCGGAGTCGGGCGGGGGATCAGGCTCGAACGCCAGGGCGCCGTCGGCCTTCACCTCCCACCGGCCGCGTAGTGCTTCATCAAGCGCCGCACCGTTCGACCCATCGGCGGCCGCGGCGACGGATTCGCAGAGTGCCTCGATGCGACGACCGGCCCGGGCGGGCTTCAGATCGCCGAGTGCCTTCCCCGCCGCCTGCATCGACAGGGCCCGCGCGGCGCTGAGCGTGGCGATCGCGCGGGCCGCGGCGTCGGCCTCGAGCCGTTGTGCATCGCGGTCGCGGCCGATCGACCCAACCAGCACGTCAAGATCGCGCACCGTACGGAACGTGCGCCGCAAGTCCCCCAGCTCGCTGCGCAGCTTCCTGATGCGCTTTGCGTCGACGACAGCCGCCAGCACGCGCAGCGGCTCGCTGAGCCGGCGGGTGGCGACCCGAAAGTCATGCACCGCGTCCGCGTCGTCCTCGCCACCGATGCTGTCGAGGCTGGACTGGAGCTTGTCGAGTTGCTTGCGGCAGAACGCGACCAGCCGTTCTGCGACTGGTTTCGCCTCGCCGGCTTGCTCCTGGCCCGATTCCACCAGCGCGACCGCTTCCGAGCCGAGCGTGCGAAGTTGCTTCGGCGTCATCAGCCAACGCAGCCGCGTGTGGGCGGAAACCGGCTCATCCTGCGACGCGGGCTGCACCTCGATGCAGGCGACGGCGCCCTTCTTGAACTCGACGCCCGCCTCGTCCTGCGACGCAAGCAGCGCGGCCGCCAGCAGGCTCATGCCGGGTTCATGCCCGACCACCGCGACGCTGCCAAGCTCCGGCCGCGATACGATCTGGTGAATCACCCCGTCGATGCTCCCATTCGGCGACAGTTCCTCGACGATGCGCGGCTGGCTGCCGGCGTTCAGCGGCGTCAGCAGGTCGGCCGTTTGCTTCGCCCGCACCAGTGGGCTGGTCCAGATTTCGTCCAGCTTGACGCCGAGTCGCTGAAGCGCTTTGACGTGCAGCGCAAACCGCTGAGACCCTTCTGGGGTCAGGGCGCGCTGTTCCTCCTGCACCTGTGGACTGCGCTCTTCGGCGATGGCGTGACGAACGAGATAGACTTCCATGACGACCCTCCTGAGCCGGGCCGGCACGAACGGCCGGCGGCGGCGGCCATTTTAACGGATATCGGATCATCTTGCGCGAAGGTAAGGGACGGTGGTGGGTTCGGCGCGCCCGACGCAATCAGCGGGGCCTTGAAGCCGCGGGCGGCGCGCGTGGCACGGGCATCTTGCCCGTGATTGCGATTCTGTATTTGGCTTGCCTGGACGGAAACCGATTCACGACAGAGGCACGGGCATGCCACGCTGCGAGTCACGGCCTGAAAGTCGAAGATCCGCCCGTGGCGGGGCCGTGCCACGTTCGAGCGTGCGTGCCGGGTCTGTTACGCACCTTGTTGTTACGCGCGTGCCGGGAACGGCTTGGACCGCCTGGCGCCATCCGAGCGGCCGGCGGCCGTGCTGAATCGGCTCCTCAGGCGTTTGGCGGCCGCAGCCACCCGATGGCCGCCTCCTGTCGGCTCCGTATCGCGGCGCAGTACAGCCCGATCAGCAGCAGCATTCCCGCGCCCAACCAGTACGGCCACGACGGCGACGCATCGAACAGCAGCCCCGCCAGCACAGGCGAAACGCATCGGGCCAGGTAGCCAAGCCCCTGCGACAGGCCCAGCACCGCGCCCTGCCGGTCGCCGCCGACCTGGCGCGAGATGAGCGCCGTAACCGTCGGCCCGGCGAGCCCCCGGCCGACCCCCAGCGCCAGCGACGCGCCGAACAACAGCACCCACGCGGCCGCGGATCCGCTGACGTCCATCAGGACCGCCAGCCCGACGTAGCCCAGCATGGTCACAAATGGCCCGATCGTCATCAGCAGCGGTTCGCCGAACCGGCGCGTCAGACGCCCCAGCAGGCCGCCCTGAACGATCACCATCACGACGCCGACGTAGGCGAAGATAAGCCCGACTTGCTCCATGCCGATGTCGAATCGCATCATGCACAGATAAACGAATGTGACCTCCATCAGCACGAACGCAAACGTGCTGATCACGAAGATCAGCAGCAGTTCCGTGATCCGGGGCCGGCCGCGGGCCATGGCCAGGCCCTCGACGGCGTGGCCGATCACCGCCGATCGGGTCGGCAGGGGGCCGTACTCGTCTGACCGGTCGGATGGCCGGTCGGCGCGCTTGTGCGCGCTCTGGTCACGCGATTCTGGGTCGTCACCGTCACGATTGGCAGCTTCTGCCGGTGTCGGTCCCGCCTGATCGTCGCGATCGGCGGTCTTGTGCCGATGAGCCGATTCCGGCAGGTAGCGCGCAACCATGATCAGCGATATCAGCGACGCGGCCGCGGCGCCGAACGCCGGCCAGCTCGTGCCGTACGGTCCGCTGACGGCCTTCCCGATCGACGCCAGCAGCGCCGCCAGCGCCGGCCCGACGACGAACCCCAGCCCGAACGCCGCGCCGAACAGGCCCATGCCGCGGGCACGGTCGCGACCCTCCGTGACGTCTGCGATGCACGCCTGGGCCGTGGCGACGTTCGCTCCGGTAATGCCGTCGACGGTGCGGGCGATGAACAGCAGCGGCAGCGACGCCGCCAGGTCGCCGACGCCCAGCAGAATATGGCTGAGCACGCTGCCGCCGATGCTCAGCAGCAGCACCGGGCGGCGGCCGATGCGGTCCGACCAGCTTCCCAGAATCGGCGTGAAGATGAACTGCATCAGCGCGTACACGCCGACCATCGCCCCGAGCGTCGTGGCCGACGCATCCAGGCGACGCGCGTATTCCGCCTGCAACGGAATAATCAGCCCGAAGCCGATCAAATCGACGAACGCGACGAACAGAACGACGGTGAGCGGCGACCGCTTCACGGGTGCTCCTGGTCATCGTTCGGGTCCACGGGTGAACCCGGCGGAGGCAGGTAGCGCATGCCGAGAGATGGTCGAGCGTTCGTCATTCGTTATTCGCTATTCGCCA
>CAZYLK010000229.1:0-8486 GCA_964648365.1 uncultured Phycisphaeraceae bacterium | reverse complement strand
CGCCGTCGCCATCTTCATGGCCAACGCCGGCGGCGCCTGGGACAACGCCAAGAAGTACGTCGAGAAGGGCAACTTCGGCGGCAAGGGCAGCGAGGCGCACAAGGCGACCGTCGTCGGCGACACCGTCGGCGACCCGTTCAAGGACACGTCCGGCCCGAGCCTGAACATCCTCATCAAGCTGATGAGCATGGTCAGCGTCGTGTTCGCCGGACTGGTGGTAAAATACGCCCCGCAGATCAGCTCGTGGCTGGGGCTGGGGTGATCCGGGTCACATCACTCGCCGGCATGGCCGGTTGATGCACAGCGTTTGAAATCAAAGAGGACCGGCTTCCTTCGTGGAAGCCGGTCCTCTTGTCCTCGTGGCTGCAAAAGTAGCGACTATAGGACCCAGCCTTCGCGCCGAAACAATTCGATCCAGGTGATGCATGGCACACCCATCGCCCGGCACACGTCCGGGATGCGCGGCTTGGACGGCTTTGACTTTTCTGAGGTCACAACGGTCAGCCCGCGCTCGATGGCCAGGGCGATGACGAACGGATCCGCCGCGCCGCTCATGAGGCTCTTCGTCCGCGTCAGCGACGGGTAGCCGGATATGACCGGGACTGCCCGTGCCTGGATGCCGGCATCGAGTGCGACGACGGTCGCGGGTCGTGCGGCCACCCATCCGAACGCTTCATCTTCCTGCGATTCCAGTTCCCGCCGGACTTCATCGATGACGAAGAGCCGACCTTCGCGGGCCAGCCCGTCGAGCCGTTCCCACAGCGTTCCGAAGACGTCAGGCGGATAGTAACGCACCCAGGCATCGAGAATCGCGCTGGTGTCGACGCTGTAGCTCACCCGCGACGCCCGTTCGCGGGGGAACCCACGACGGCCGCCCGAATGCGCTCAAGGTGCTTCAGGCGGACGCCGAGGTACTCAGCCACGTCGCTCGACGTGATACGCTCTTCGTCATACGCCTGGAGCACGAGCTTGGTAAAATGGCGGCCAGCCGTGGCGACGGTGAGGGTCGACGGGGGCGCAAACCCCCCGCCGCGGCGCTGCGGCGACCCCCGCTTGACGGCGGCGGCATACTCCGCGCGCTTTCGCTGGTAGAACGGCTCGTCGACTCGATCCAGGACGAGCAGACGTCGTACCACCACCTCACGACTGACCCCGAATTGCCGGGCGATCGCGGCGATGTCCTCGTCGGACATCTGCGATGTACGGTAGCCCGGAACTTCCGGCCTTTGCACAAGCAGAGGCTCGGGCACGAGGGTCGCCCCGGCCACGTGGTTGCAGAATGTCTCCACGCGCTGACGCTCCGAACGAGGGCCATCATCTTCGTTCAGGCACAGGCCGCCTCGATTGAGCATCACGTGCGCAAGCTCGTGCATCAGGGAGAAGCTGCGGGCTGTCCAAGCGTCTTTGATGTTGAGCACTACAACCGGGAGCGGCCGATCGGAAATGGAAAACCCTCGCATCTCGTCAACGTCGATGCCCTGCGCCTGAAACACCAGCACGCCGAGCGCTTCCGCCGCCGCACGCCAGCGCGAGAGCCATTGGCGTGGGTCGCCGCCAGAAGGAGGGTCATCCTCGACCAGTGCCGCACGAAGCGCCGCCGCGACGGCTTCGGGATCACTGTCCAGACTGGTAGTAAGCTCGAACGTGGCCGGTTGCTCGTCCAGCTCCGCATACAGATCGAGCGCAGCCTCCCGCCTGAAGTGGGCTTCGCGAACGGCGAGGCGCAGCGCCGGAGTGGCAGCATCCGCAGCATCGGGCGATTCTCGCCGGAAGTCTCGGGGAAACGGGTCGTCCTGCGGCGGTTCGTCCATGAAAAAGACGGCCAGCGGTCGCTTGTAGGCGTCCGCCAGCCGGCGAAGTTGTACAACGGTCGGCTGGTCGTCGCCCCGTTCCCAACTTTCGAGGCGATGATCGCGCGTACCGGCCTTGCGGGCCGCCGACGCTACGTCCAAGCCTGCCATCCGCCGGGCCCAGCCCAGGACCGTCGGATTTGCGTTCGCCACCACACGCACCATGACACCCGATGATAGCACGGCGCCGCAGACCGGGGCACCCCGTCCAGCCCGCGGCCGGGAGAATCCGATTCTTGGCTCGGTTCGGGCGTCCGGTCCGATCAGGCAGCTGTCGCGGAGAGCAGCCCCTTTCTGACGGTCGGGGTTTGGCGTGTGGAAGCCTGCGTGGCGCAGCACACGCCATGGAGGGAGTCTTCCCTGACTCCCTTGTTCCCCCACTCCCTCACTCCCTTCCGCCATCTATGACGGCGGAAAACCCGCGAAGCCGCTCAGGCCGCTTTCGGTCACGAAGTAGATGAAGATCCCCGTGTTGTCGCCGCCGCTGACGGGCTGCGCCGTCACGTCGATCTTGTACGCCGCGATCATGCTGCTGTCGTCGCCGCTGTTGAAGAAGTCATCGTTGCCGTCGCCGTTCATGTCCGTCCGCGTGGGTGTGCTCAGCAGCACCGACTCGGGCACGACGACCACCGGGTTGGCCGCGCCGGTGTAGTTGAACGACACGGGCGTGGTCAGCACGCCGCCGATCTGCTGGCCCGCCGCGTTGTAGTAGAACACGTCCGCCCGCCACATCATCGTGCCGTGCATGACGCCGGAGGCGCCGCTGACGTCGAAGCGCGGCGGCACGGCCTCCAGCTCGATGTCGCCGGCCGTGGTCGCGTCGGGATACGTGATCGGGTTGACGCTGTGGCCGTCACCGCCGGACGTGCTGATGGACACCGGCGTCGAGCCGGCCGTCGTCGTCACGCTCACCGGCGACGGCGGCGTACGATAGGAAAACAGGCTCGCGGCCGGCGAGTAACGCACGATCGTGCTGATCCCGTCGCTGTAGGTAATCTTGAGCCGGTAGTAGTCGATCTTGTTCGACGTCGGAATGCCGCTGCCGGTCAGATCCCAGTTGAGCGGCATGGACTCGCCCGCCACAACGTAATCCGGATATGCCGCGGCGATCACCGCATCCGCATCCGGCGCCTGCACCCACACCTGCCACAGCGTCGAACCGGGCTGCTCCTGCACAAGCTGGCCCGTCCAAGCGCTGCCGGCCGCGGGATAGCCGGGATAATCCGTGGCCGAACCCGGCGCGATCGTCCAATCGCTGACGCTGGTAACGAAACCGTACCGATGCCAGCCGGGCAGATCCTGGATCTCGACGCTCTGCACCGTGTAGCCGAGCGGCGTTTCGGTCGGATCCTCGTTCCAGCCGATCGTTTCGACCGCGAAGTCGTTATGACGGAAGTCGGCGCTGCTGCCGCCGAGAACGCCGGACATGTCGAGCTTCAGATTCGTAAAGACGAACGCCCCGGTCACGTGGTCGCCGCTGGTGACGGGCGCGATCGCCGCGGGCACATCCAGATCGACCGCGTCGATGACGCCGTCGCCGTCCGCGTCCACGTCGAACATGCTGGGCACGCCGTCGAGGTCCGCGTCGATCCCCGTCGTCGGCGCCTCCACCGGCTCGGCCGACTCCGAAAGACCCACCAGCGCAACGCCGTCACTGACGCCGACGGGCTGATTCTCGCCATCGAGCTTGAGCGGATCGCCGGTCGGATCGGCCGGCCCCCCCTCGAGCATCATGCCGACGCCGTCAAACGCGAAGACCACGCCGTCGCCCTCCGGCCCCTCGCCATCGGGAATCACCGGGTCCGACCCGCCGCCGTCGCCGCCGTCCTCGCCGATCTCGCCCCCCCCGCCGTTATCCGAGCCGTCGCCCTCGACGCTTTCGAACCCCGGCGCAACGAACCGGCCGTCTTCCATCAGCACCACGTTGTACTCGGCGTCATCTTCCAGCGCGACTTCGAACGAGCCGTCCTCCGCCACGTCGGTAACCGTCTGTCCCCCGTCCTGGGCGATGAACAGAAGTTGGTACATGTCGCTGTCGACGCCCTGCACGGTTCCGACGACGTCGACCACACCGGGCACTTCCTGAGCCGCGGGCGAGGTCGTGCCGCCGAACCGGAACCGGCCGTAGACGCCCTGCTCCAGCGCGCCGCCGCCGTCGATCGGATCGTCGCCGTCGGGGTTGTCGGGGTCTTCCGAGCCGCCGTTGTCACCCCCGTCGCCTGGGTCGTCGCCGCCGTCGCCAGGATCATCGCCCCCACCGTCGCCGCCGTCCTGTGAGCCGCCGTCGTCGCCCCCCCCGCCGTCCTCGCCGCCGTCCTGCGAGCCGCCGTCGTCACCTGGATCGACATCGCCGCCGCCGGACCCGTCGTCGCTTCCACCGTCGCCACCGGGATCGGCGAAGCCGTTCCCAGGCCCGTCGCCGCCGCTCTGCGGCGACACGGTGCAACCCACCCACAGGGCGGCCAGGCCGACCGCAAGAACAACCATCAGACACGACGAGCGCAGCGAATTGCAAAGAATCATGTTCACTCCCAGCAGGTTGAATTCGGGCCCTCGGACCTCCGGCGGCCCGCACCCGTGCGGATGCGGCCGCGCGATGCGTCCGGTCGACACGCTCAGCCCATCGGCGAACCCGCCCGCCCGTGCCAGCGGGAAGCAGCCTCAGAGCCGGTTATGGCTGCCTGCGCGGCCGATAAGCGCCGCCGGTGCGCTGCGTCCGTCCGGGAACCTGGCGGCCGGCCGCGTTTCCGCCCCGGCCGCGACGGGCCTCCACCGGCGGTAGGCGCCGAGCGTGACGGCGGTGCCCAGGCGGCCTCCGCTGTCACGCGCATGCACCCTCACGGCAGTTGCTGGAGTTGGTGGCCTCGGCGCGCGTGAGAGAGAGATATGCCCATCGCCGGAACGACGGCCGCTGCGCCGGAAATGAACAACGCCGGACCCACAAGTGAGTCCGGCGTCTCAGAATGTTACAGGGTTCCGTTGCGACCGCTCAGCGGCATTCGCTCCGCTTGCCCTTGACCTTGCAGACGCCATTACCGCCGCCCGGGCAGGCGATGTTGCCCTTGAGCTTCTTGGCGCAGTCCTTCACGACCTCGCACTCGGCGCCGGACGTTACAGCCTCGCCCTTCGCGGGGCATGCCTCACAGCCGCCTTTCGCCTTCGATTTCTTGAGCGTGTACGCGCAGCCGATGCCGCCGTAGATGAGTTGGATGCTGGGGGCGACGGTGTTGCCTGTTCCACCGCCCATGGTGCCGTCAATAATCGTCACCAGACCCAGGTCGACCGGCGGATCCCCGTGGGCGTTCGGGTCGAAGTCGTAAAACCAGTTCTCGTCCGCCGCCTGCGTGTAGCCGAACCGAACCAGATACGAGGAACCGGCCTTAACGGCCGCCGGAGCATTCAGATTGGCGTTGTGGTAACCGAGCGGGCCCTGAAGCGGGCCGTTGCCGGAGCCGATCAGCGTGGCGCCGGCCAGGACATTCCCCTGCGTCACGACGATCTGGTAGACCTCGATGGTCGCGTTCAGCGGACCGCCCTCGCTCTTCGTGTAGAGACCCAGCCCGGTGATCTCGAAATCCTCATTCGCGGTGAAGACCATCCCGCGGAATGAACTGTAGCCGTCGTTGGAGTTAGACGTGTAGTGGATGATCTGCTTACCGGGGTCAAGCGGCAGTTCGTCGGCGACGGCCGCGGATACCAGCACCGCGCACCCCATCGCCACCGCGATCATCGAGAACCTTATCTGCGTCATAGACCTTCTCCTGAAATCAATCGGCGGGAGCAGCGCAGCCCGGATCACCGGCGGCTTTCCCCCTCCTGGAACAGTCGACCAACCCCCGGACCCGCCGAATCGGCCCGCGTCGGCGCATTGGGCATAGCAAGTCCGTCCCCCGTTGCGGCGTGCATTATAGCGAATGGGCGTCGCCGGGGAAACTCGCGGGGTGGTGCTGCCGCGGCGCGTGCGTGCATCTACCGCGTGTTCGGCTGCCCGCCGGATCAACCATGCAACCGCGTGCCCGGCCTACTAGCCGCCCGAGTGACCGCGACGCACGCCAGCGTGGCGCGACAGCGGCCGCGAGCCTGACGGGCTCGTTCCCTCAGCCCAGGGCGCAGCCCTGGATTGGCTGACGTCGCTCGTCAGTCGGTCATTCGGCCATTACGTTTACACGCCGTCACGCACCTGTGCCGTCGTGATGCAGCGCGCGTCCCTGCGGCATAGCCGCATCGGAGGGAATAGCCGCGAGTATGGCATCGATGAGCAAGTACACGTCGCTGCACGGGTTCTGCTTCTCCGGAAGCTCACTCAGGCGACGCAGCCGTGCCGCGCGAGCACTCGCCGCGCGGGCATAGGGTACGATGGCGGAGAAATCACAGCGGCCCTTCGTGTAGTGCGGGAGGTGCCGCTGCCTCAGCTCGTGGACAACCGCGTCGCAATTCACGGCGGGGGCGCTGTGTTCCGCGAAGTGCAGCAGAATCCAGTACTCGAAGCACATGGTTGAAACGGCAATCCGCACACCATGGGCCCGGGCGCTCGTCCGAGCGTTCGCAATGGCGTCGCCGTAATCGCCGTCGATGGTACACCATACCTGATCGAACGGGACGGTACCGCTGCTGCGGCTCGCTGCCGCCTTCTTTCGCCTGATTGCCTCCTGGACGACCTGAATCGGCTGCGTATTCCCATCACTGCCCACGACCGCGATGCTGGCTGCCGACAGGTTCTCGTGCCGCTTCAATGACTTGAAATAGCCTGGTGCGGATTTGCCATCTTCGCAGACGATCAGGAACCTCTTCTGCAGATCGCGCACACCGCGTTTTCGCCGCAGAAGCTCCTGCAACGCAATGACCTTCGGCGATACCTGCTTTTTCCCGCCGCGGCTCACAACGACAGCCCCTCCACGGATGGGATGGCCCCATAGAGACCCGACAAGTACCGCTTCCGGATGTTATGCACGGGCCGCGCTTCGTCCTTGAACTCGGCCAGCGAATACAGCTCGGAAACGCCTTTCGCGTCTTTCCGGGTGAAATAGATCTGGTCGCGACGTAGCGCCGGCGGGAGACCGTCCCGACTCTCCAGCAGCCCCGTTTCGTGAGTGGCGAAGATGAGCTGAGATCGCATCCCGGTCGCGGGCGCGTCGTTGACGCTGCGAATGAGTCGATCGAGCAACCGCGGATGGAGACTTGCTCCCAGTTCGTCGGCCAGGAGCGTGATTGGTTCGTTCCCCAGCTTCCACCAGTCATCGCCAATGTTAAACAGCTTTCGGGTTCCCGCCGACTCGTCGGAGAAGTCCACTGGCTGTCTGGATGCTCCCGAATGGACGAATGAAACCTCGACCGCCCTCTCCGTTAACCTCAAGCTCGTTTGTCCGGACGGTGCGGACCGCGCCTCTGACTCGCCAAGGCCGCTGGTCGTCGCGCGAACATCACAAATGCCGACGTCCGCTTCGTGCAACAGGTGTTTCATGATCCACCTGCGGTACTGGGCATCGTCCGCGAAGCGTTCTTGCGATGGATGGCCTCTCATATCCATTCCCGCCGTGTGTGCATAATCCACATAATGGAGCGCAGCCTGAATACACCTGTAGAATGGCTGGGCGGATTCGGCGCCCTGATGCGGGCCGTGCTGTGCCAGTTTTGAGAGCACGGTCACATTGGGCTGCATTTCCTTCACATACAGCCGATTTGCCTCGCTCTTCTCAATCAACTCTCCGCGGACGATACTCGGGGACTTCCGATCGATAAGTACGAACTCGTCATCAACGCTGAGGCGGCTGAGCTTCTCGGTCTCGATCGCATCGGCGCCGTATGTGATCTCATATCTGAGGAGTTGGGCGTCGTTGACGACGTCACAACCCAGTGTAATCGGGGCGGTTCGCGACTTCTTGTCCAGCAGGAACGGCTCGTACGTCAGGATGGCCGCGCCCGGCTTCGATCGAATGCTGGATTCTGTTGCCAGCCACCGCAGGGCGCGACCGGCCATCAAGACCGTCGATTTTCCCGAGGCGTTCGGCCCGAAGATCGCGATCGCCCGCAGCAGACGGAGCGGTTCCGGCAGCCCCTGAATCGGCGCTTCGAAAACGCCGCGGTCGCGATCGTCCTCGCGCTTTAAGTCCGCGGCCACCAGCGACAGGTCGAAGTCGCCCTTGAGTGAACGGAAGTTTCGTCCGTAGAGCCTGACGAGCATGACAGCCTCCCATGACTGTCCACGACAGTCGCGCAGGTTTCCTGCGCACATGTTATCGCGTTCGCGGCGTCGGTCCAGTTTGGTCATACTGCGTGGCTGTCGGCCCGGCGGCTCCGCTGAGGAAAGTGGCGGGTTGTGGCGCGATCAAGGCGGAGGTAATGGAAAGGCATCGTCGGCCTGGTCACTCACCGCTCGCGATGGGTAGCCGGGTCACGGCTCCAAAACTCCGCGCGGGCTGAAGCCACGCGGCTCGGCACTGGCGCGTGACCGGGCACGGCGATTTTGCGCCCGCGCGATACCGTCTCGTCTCCGGCCTACTTCGCCAACTTCCGCAACACCGTCTGCAAGATGCCGCCGTTGCGGTAGTAGTCCACCTCGACGGGGGTGTCGATGCGGCAGATGGCGGTGAAGGTCTTTTTGGAGCCGTCGGCGGCCGTGGCGGTGACTTGCAACTC
>CAZYLK010000228.1:0-8493 GCA_964648365.1 uncultured Phycisphaeraceae bacterium | reverse complement strand
ACCGCTGTTCTGCATGCCGCGCTCCGCTGTAGTTGGCTTCGGGTCTTACGCCCGGCAAGGCGGGCGCGATGCTGCGGGGGGCAGCATAATGGACCCGCGCGTCCTCTGCCAGCCGCGGCCGCGTCAGCGACGGCGTCCGTTCATGTCGCGCCGCGGGCGCTTCCCGCCCGCGGCGCGATCCGAACGACGCCTGCCGCAAGTGCATCCGGCGCGATCGACCGTTGCCGACCGGCGTCGAGTTGGCCTGCCTGGCGCGATCCAGCACGTTGCGTTCCCGAATCGCCCGATTGTCCAGCCCGTCCGCTCCTCCACGCTCCTCCACGCTCGTCCACACCGAGGGTTCCGCCGCAGGGCCGGATCTGGTATACTGGGCAAACTGGTCGGCCCGCGGGGGGGCCGCGCGGTCGACCGGCTTTCTGGGGGGATGCCCTGTTTCTTTCTCGACTTTAG
The DNA here is from genome assembly GCA_964648365.1 of uncultured Phycisphaeraceae bacterium. Classification (GTDB taxonomy): domain Bacteria; phylum Planctomycetota; class Phycisphaerae; order UBA1845; family UBA1845; genus SURF-32. The sequence goes on along the minus strand of CAZYLK010000228.1, from coordinate 8,043 downwards.
GAGGATGTCCATGATCAGATCTGTGACGGTTGCAGGCGTGCTGATGCTCGCTCTGTGTACGGCGGGACACGCTCAGGTGCTCAGTGCCGACGCCGCCGCGAAGATGCACGGCGATCTCTACCGCGTGCTCACCGAAGCCGACGAGACCGCCTTGGTTCCCGTCAAGGCGATCATGCGCGACCAGGTGTCGCGCGACAGAATCGAGGAAGCCCGCTGGGGCAACGCCGATCGTAACGTCCGCCGCCAGGTCGTCGCGGACATGCTCAAGGCGAACGCCGCCCGCTCGCAGGCAGACATCCTCAACTACCTTCGCGACGCGGAGGCCGCGGGCGACGCGGCCCGCATCCGCACGCTCTGGCTGACCAGCGTCGTGGCCGCCGATGTGACGCCCGCTGTCGCGGCGGCGCTGGCCGCCCGTGCGGACGTGGCACTGCTGGCGCACAACCCGATGATCGACGTGTACGACGATCCCGAGGCCGAGCAGGGCGGCGACGTTGCCGAGGTCGAGTGCGGCGTCAGCCTCATGGCCGCCCCGCGCGTCTGGAACGAACTCGGCATCACCGGCCGCGGCGCCCTGATCGCCAACATCGACTCCGGCACCTGCCGCGAGCATCCGGACCTGTCCAATCAGATCTGGACCAACCCCGGCGAGATTCCGAACAACAACATCGACGATGACAACAACGGCTTCATCGACGACACGTATGGCTGGAACTTTCACGAGAACAACAACAACCCGACCGACTTCCACGGCCACGGCACGCACACGGGCGGAACGATCGCAGGCGACGGCGCGGGCGGCACTGAGACGGGCATGGCGCCGGACTGCGACTTGATGGTCTGCCGCGTCAGCGGTTCGTTCTCCGACGAAGTGATGGTCTGGAACGCCATGCAGTATGCCGCCGACAACGGCGCCCACGCGTGGAACATGAGCCTGGGCTGGCCGCACAACCGCAACCCGGTCCGTGCGACCTGGCGCGACAACTGCCTCAACGCCATGTCGATGGGCACCGCGCCGGTCATCGCGGCCGGCAACGAGGGCACCTGCTGTCCGCCGTTCGACCACGTCCGCACGCCGGGCGACGTGCCCGAGGTGATCACCGTTGGCGCGACCGATTGCAACGACGTGATCGCGAACTTCAGCAGCCGCGGACCGGTCACCTGGCAGAGCGTGCCGCCCTACAACGACTGGCCCTATCCTCCGGGCATGATCAAGCCGGACGTGTCGGCGCCGGGCGTCAACACAACGTCCAGTCGCAACTGCAGCGGCTATACGCAGATGAGCGGCACGTCCATGGCCACGCCCCACGTCACCGGTGCGGTCGCGCTGATGATCGAGAACAACCCGAACCTGGATCCGGAACAGATCAAGCAGTGCCTGATGGATACCGCGGTCGACCTGGGCGAGCCCGGGCTCGACAACGTCTACGGCGCCGGCCGCGTCAACGCCTATGAGGCCGTGGTCGCCTGCAGCGGCAGTCCCGAGCCGGCCGCCTGCTGCTTCGCGGACGGAGGCTGCGATGACCTCATGCGGACGGATTGCGTGGACGAAGGCGGACGCTGGAACTTCGGCAAAGAGTGCGGCACGTTCGACTGCCCGCAGCCGGGCGCCTGCTGCATCACCAACTCGGAGTGCGAGATCACCCTGGAGCGCGACTGCCTGCAGCGCGGCGGCGAGTTCATGGGCGAGGGCCTCGGTTGCGAACTGATCTGTGCCTGCGACGTCATCAAGAAGATGAAAGGCAAGTGCAAGGGCAGCGGGACGATCAAAGCGATCGTGAAGTTCAAGAACGCCAGTTGGGACGGCCGGACGGTCCAGATGGGCGTCGGCGAGCGGCTGAAGTTCGACGTCGCCGTTCACGGCAAGAAGGCGACGCTGTACACGTGCTGCTTTAACGGCCCGCAGACTGTCAGCCTGATCGAGCCAGACGGCTGCCTGGAGCCGATCATCGTGGATTGTCCGTAGTTACCTCCGGCGTTAACTGGCTCGAACGACTCTGATTCACCATACAAGCCCACGGCCGCGATCCGGACGCCGGTTCGCGGCCGTGTCTTTTCTCATCCGCGTTCATCCGCGTTCATCTGCGGTTCATTTCTCTTCGCCGTAACGATCGACAGGCGGGCGGACATCGACCGTAGATGAACGCGGATGCCGTACGGTTGGGAGACAAGGACGATATTCGCGCAGCCTCCTTCATCGAGAATCGCGGTCGCTTGCGGTCGCGCCGTCGGGAGCGTGCGCGCGGATGCAGATTTCCCCACCCGCGCCGCGCCGCCGCCGTACCGACTTACCCCTCCAGCCGAAACCGGCTCGTCCGGCGCAGCGGCGCATCGCCGTCGCGCGTCAGGATGGCGGTGATCCGAAGCTCCCGCGCCGCACCTGACCCGGCGACGCCGATTTCCACAGTCGCCTGCGAATCCGGCAGCGCCAACGGCCCGGCGTCGAGCGTGATCGTTCCGGCGTCGAGATCGCGCCGCGGCCGCGCCTCGGCCCAGACGCGCCCGCTGTCGATGAGCTGGCGCATCGTCATCTCGATGCGTTCCTGACGGACCGTCGTCGCGTAACCGGCGAGGCTGCCGCTGATCAGCACCACCAGCGACCCCGCCAGCGTCATGCAGACGAGCACAACGATCAGCACCAGTCCGCGGGATCGACGCCGGCGGGCCAGGCCGAAGTTCCCGTCCTGTCTCCCGGCGACGCTGCACCCGCCTCCGATGCGCGACCTCGCCGCGACGGCGCCGCGCGGAGCCGGTCCTGTCGCCTGCAGATCATTCATCGTCCGCCGTCCTTTCCCGCCGCTCGCCGGCCGTTGCGATCGTGATGTCGAATTCAACGACGGGCGCGGTGTCGTGCGGCCGTGTGGGATTCCACGTCAGGACCATCCGGACCAGCTTGCCGGCGGGCGCTGACGCATCCGGCCATCGCACGGTCAGATCCGGATCGTCCCACTCGCAGAAGGCGCCGTTCGCCGCGCCGCTTGATCGCGTGACCCGATGCCCCGACGTGCGATACACCACGTCACCGTCCGCACGGCGCAGCGTCAGAACCTGCTGCGCTCCATCGTCCGTTGTTGCCGTGCCGAATTCGGCCGTGTCCGCCTGCCGGACATCCGCACGCAGCGTGGTCAGAAGATCGCTGATGGTGGCATACCGGTTGGAGCGATCGGCGACTCGGTCATGTGCCTCCAGCAGCGCCTCGAGGGAGAGCATGACCAGGCCGCCGGTGATCAGAATCACCATGACCATCGTCAGCATCTCCACGATCACAACCGCTTTTCGTCGACGCTCCTGCATGGTCAGTCTCCCTCCCCCCCCGCGGTCGGGATCATGGTGCGCGCTTCGACGCGAACGATCCTCCCATGCTTGGCCGCGAACTCGCCGACCACGACGACGGCGGTCAGAGGTTGCCAGGCCTCCGGCGTCTCCATTCTGGAGAGCGTGTACGTAATGCCGCCGTCATCCGTGAAAGGGAACTCGCCTGCTGCCAGGGCGCCCGCGCGCAGGCGGTCAATCTGAGATTCCACGCCCAACTGGACGCGGCGGCAATTGAGGTAGTAGTCCGTCGCCAGGCTGTAGCGGATCAGCAGCGTAGACGACAGGGCCACGATCGTCGCGATCAGCGCCAGCGCCACGCAGGCTTCCGCGAGTATCATGCCCTTCCCACGGCGCGGGTGCGGTGTGCGTAGTGACATCACATCGTCTCCAGGACGCCGTTGATCAGCGCCACCAGGGGCACGAACAGCGCCAGCATGACGAACAGCACGACGCCCGCGGCCAGCAGCGTCGCCGCCGGTTCGATCACGGCCGCGACGGCGCTCCGCCAGCGCCGGGCGATCGCCTCGTAGTACTCGACCGCGTGACCCAGCACGGAGTCCACCGGCTCGCCGCGGGCGATCATGGTAAGCGCCGACACCATCACCGTGCCCAGTTCCGCCTGCCGGGCGGCATCGTCGGGCGCGCGGCCGGCGCGCAGCGCCTGTTCAAACGCCTCGACCCGCCACCACAAATAGTTGGCCGGAGACAGAAGGGTTGCGAGGCCGCGCAGCCCGTCCAGCGGCAGGCCGGCCTTCAGCAGCATGGCCAGTTGAGACGCCACCAGCGCCATGCCCCCCCCGAAGTCGATCCGCCGCGTCGCCGGCAGAAGCCATCGCACCCACGCGACCCCGCGCGCCAGCAGTCCGGGCCGGCCGCGGGTTCGCGCCAGCCCTTCGAACGACAGAATCGCGGCGGCGATCAAAGTCAGCCCCAGGAGGACCACAAGCGACATCAGCGCCGCCGGATAGATCGTGACGAGCGTCTCCGTGATCCCGGGAATCTCCACGTCGAAGTCATCGAAGATGTCTCGAAACTTCGGAATGACCCACGTCAGAACCCCGCCGACGGTCGCGCAGGCCACCATCATCGTGACCAGGGCGATCCAGACCGCCGGCCGGCCGCTGCGAACGGTGTCGCTCGGATCAAGGATGCGGTCGGCATACATCGCGTCGATGTTCTCGACGACGGCAGGCACCTGGCCGGATTCCTCGCCGTGCTCCAGCAGCGCCACCACCAAGGCCGGACAGCCGGGGATAGCGGTCTGGAACCCGCGGGAGAGCGTTCCGCCGGCTTCCAGATACTCGGCCAGGCCTTCGAGCATGTTGCGAACGCGACGGGCTTCGCCGCTGGCGGCACTCTTGAGCGCGGGCGCCAGCGGCAGTTTCGCCTTGATGGCCAGCCCGACGTGTGTGATCACGCGGTGCAACTCCAGCGTGCGTCGTTGCCGTGCGCCGCCCGTGCGGAACCCTTCGACGTGAAGACTGCCCCCTTCCCCGGACAGCGCCCAGCAGACCGTCCCCCAGAGCGTCGCGATCGAGTGCCACGCGGCCCATACGATCGCAAGGGCGAGCATCAGAACGGCCAGCCCGACAGGAATCGCGATGAGCGTTTGAGCGAGCAACAGTGGTGCACTCCCGTTCATGGCGCCGTCAGCCGGAGACCGACTCGATGAGGTTCATCAGCGGCAGGAAGATCGCGACGATCAGCAGACCGATGAACACGCCCATGAAGACCACGAGCGCCGGCATCAACCAAGTCTGAATGCGCATCTGTGTCTGCGTGGCCCGAACGGCGTACGCCTGGGCCAGCCGCGACAGCGCCCGCTGTGTGTCCTCCCGATCTCCACCGACCTGCACCGAGTATCCGACCAGCGCGGGAACGACGCGGCTGTGCTCGCACGCGACCTGGCTGGAGTCTCCCGCCTCGACGCGCCGGGCCACGGCCTCCGCGTCCCGCGCCGCCCAGGCGCTGCCGGTCGCGTCGGCCCCCAGCCGGATCGACTCAGGTAAGGGCATCCCGCTGCCGACCCCGTACGCCAGCGCCCGCAGGAACCGCGCCCGCAGCGAATCGCGCATGAGCGTGCCGATCAGCGGCAGCGAGAGCAGAAGCATCTCGCGCGCCGCCCGGCCGCCAGCCGAAAGGCCGCTCCCGAACCACATCATCAGGCCGACGATCACGACCGCCCCCCCTCCGACGGCAATTGACGGCGCGGCACGACCCAGCGCCATGAATGCTTTCGTAATGGGGGGCAGATCGACTTCGAAGTCATGGAAGATCGTTTCGAACTGCGGGACGACGTACCAGATCACCAGCATGAAGATCAGGCACGCCACCACCAGCACGATCGCGGGATACGTCAGCGTCCGCGCCACAAGCTGCCGCGTCTGCGCCATCAGCCGCAGATGGCTGGACAGATTGAGCAGTGTCGGCGCGAGTTGCCCGCTGGCCAGGCCGGCATGAACCACGCGGGAATACCGGCCGGGCAGCATCGCCGAATGACGACTCAGCGCCTGGTCGAGCGGCTGTCCGCTCTGCAAGTCCGTCGCGATCTGCTCAATCGTGCGTTTCAACCTGGGCGAGTCGATGTCCCGTGCAAGCTGCCGCAGCCCTTCGTCCAGACAGATGCCGCTGTGGGCGAGCGACGCCAGTTGCTCGTTGAAGAACAGGAAGTCATCGGAGCCGATGGGTCGTCCGACGCGGGCGGGCGAGCGGCTCACGGCCACCTCCGACAACCCCATCTCGCCCAACTGGCGCGCCGCTTCGGCCTCGTCGTTCGCCTCCAGAACGCCCGACATCATCGCCCCGCTCGCACAGCGGGCCCGATATTGAAATGCGATCATCCATCAACCCCCGACCGGTGTTGTCGTCACCATCACCGGTTCAGACGGGCAAGCCCGGCTCCCGTTAGCGCCCGGTGTGGCTCCGGTGGCACCATGTGGCACCTGTGGCACCGGTTTGTAACAGGTGATCGACGGTGGCACACGTTTGCAACCGGAGCAATCACGGGCTGAAAGCCCTTCCCACACTTGCCCCCAGAACACGCTCGACCTCCTCGACCGTCGTCACACCCGCCCTCACGGCCAACCCAGCTTGCGCGGCCAGCGGGGGCGCCTGCCTGGCCATCGCCGCACGCAACTCCGCGGCGGACGGATGGCCCCGCACCATCGGCCGTAGCTCATCGGTGATCGACACCATCTGGGCGATGGCGGTCCGCCCGGCATACCCGGTTCCGAGGCATCGCGCGCAGACGTCGGGCGCTGGTGGACAGGCCCCGCACCGCCGGCGCAGCAAACGCTGAGCACAGACCAGCGCCAGCGTGCTGACAAGCTGATACGCCGGGATACCCATCTCCAGCAGCCGCAACACCGTCTCCGCGGGATCACTGCTGTGGACCGTGGTCAGAATCAGATGGCCCGTCAACGCGGCCTCGATCGTCACCGCGGCCGTGCGCGCGTCCCGAATCTCGCCAATGAGAACGACCTGAATGTCCTGCCGCAACAGCGATCGCAGGCAGCGCTCGTAGCTGAGTTCGCCATGCGGGTGAATCTGAATCTGCGTCACCCGGTCGATGCGCTGCTCGACCGGATCCTCCAGCGTCACCACGCTGCGTTCGGGAAACCGCGCCAGGCAGTCGCGGATCAGCGCGTACATCGTGGTGGACTTGCCGCTGCCGGCCGGGCCCGTGAACACGATCAGCCCGGCGGGTTGCCGGACGACCGCCCGCAGCGCAGCGACCTGCTCCGCCACAAGACCCAGGTCGTCGAGCGATTGAAGACCCGATTGCCGCGTGAAGACGCGCACCACCGCCCGCTCGCCACGAACGGTTGGAAACGTCGCCACGCGGAGGTCGCTCACGTCGTCCAAGGGCACGGTTGGGGCTGAGGCGCGCGCTGGAACGTCCGACTTGGCGGCGCCCGCGGCCCCCGGTCGCCAGGCCAGCCCGCCCTCCTGCGGAATGTCCATCCGGTAGGTCAGCAGCGATCCGAGTACCTTCAGTCGCGTGATGACATTCGGACCGAGTCGGGCGGGAATCCGTTCCAGATCAAGTAATTGCCCGTCGACCCGAATGCGGACGAGCAGGTCGGTATCGGTGGGGTCAAAATGGACGTCGCTGGCCCGGCGGCGCAATGCCCGCAAAAGCAGATCATCGACCAGGCCGGAGACGTCGTGCTGTTCGCGCGTCATGGAGCGCGCACTGTCGCGGCCGATCGGGCGGCGGTCAACCCGCGACCGGCTAGGTCGCGCCGATGTGCGTGACGCGGACGACTTCCTCGACGGTGGTCATGCCCTCTTCGACCTTCTCCCAACCGTCCTCGCGCATGAGCTTGTAGCCGTCCTGACGGGCGCGCTTGCCGATCAGGCCGGCACTCTTCCGCTGGACGATCATCTCGCGGATGTCGTCGTTGATCACCAGCAGTTCGAAGATGCCCAGTCGCCCCCGATAGCCGGTATGGCGGCACTCACGGCACCCCTCCCCGCGGTAGACGACTTCACACCGGTCCGTCGGAAAGTCCGGCGGAAGATCGAGCGGGTCCGGCTTGTACTCGACGCGGCAGTCGGCGCAGATGCGGCGCACGAGGCGCTGGGCCAGCACGCCGCTGACCGAACTGGACACGAGGAACGGCTCCACGCCCATGTCGAGCAGTCGCGTGGTGGCCGTGGGCGAGTCGTTCGTGTGCAGCGTGCTGAACACCAGGTGGCCGGTGAGCGAAGCGTTGATCGCCACCT
>CAZYLK010000227.1:0-8590 GCA_964648365.1 uncultured Phycisphaeraceae bacterium | reverse complement strand
ACTCGCCTTTGGCGAGCTTCTTGAGCTTGTACTTGCCGGTGTTGTCGTTGTTGATCTTGACGTTTGTTTCGATCGGCTCGCCGGGCGGGTCGGTGGGGGCGCATTCGACGGTCACCCCGCCGCCGGGGACCAAAGCGCGGACCTCGGCTTTGAGCGTGCGGTTCGTCCTTACTGTCAGGAAATGCCGCTCAACTGCTTCACACGAGCCGCAGTAGTGCTTGGTGACGAAAAAGTCGTACTGACCGTTCGACCATCGTTCGTCGAGACCGGTGGTTGGGTCGAAGTCTACGCTGACCGACAGATGGTGACCACATGTCAGCACGTTTCCCTCAGGATCGATCACCGCTTCCCTGTGAAGGTCGCGCTCGGACCCTCCGAACGAGTCGGTAAACTGGTAATCACCATCCGGCGTCAGCCTCATGATGAACAAGTCCCCATCGCCATTGGACGTATGCCAGTCCTCCCCAGGAGTCGGGTCCAAATCGACACTTCCGTAAAAGCCCCCGGAAACGACCAACAGATCTCGGCTTTCGTCTACAGCGATGCCGTGGCCATAGGCGGACGCGCCCTGCGTCGTGCGAACCCAGTTGACGGACCCAAGCTCGTCGAGTTTGACTACAAACGCTCCGCGACCGTCACGGACGTCGCCTTCGCCCTCCGGATCAAAGTCCACAGGGCCCGCAAAGTAGCCCGTTGCGAAGACATTGCCTGCATTGTCAGTCGTTAAATCAAGCCCCATGTCTGCGGATGCGCCACCCACGGCGTAAGTCCAATGGTATGAGCCGTCCGGACCGAGTTTGGTGACAAAAAAATCGCTATCGCCTTTCGAAACGCGCCGGTCTTCGCCCTCGCCGGGATCGAAATCGACCGTACCATGGAACACTCCGGTGACGATCACATTTCCCTCAGCGTCGGCTGCGATGTCCCAGCCGGAGTCCCCGGGAACCTGGGATCCGCCCCAGGTTCGAGTCCAACGATAAGAACCGTTGCGTCCCAGCTTGGTCACGAAAACATCTGCCGAACCCTCGGACGTGTGCCGATCAACACCGCGGCTGGGATCGAAGTCCGCGGTTTCGGAGAAATCCCCGGTGAGGAGCATGTTGCCTTCAGGGTCAACAGCTATGCTCCAAGCAAGTGCAGATCCCGGGCCTCCGAAGGTTCTTGTCCAACGGTACGAACCATCGGTATCCAGAACAGTGACAAACACAGCGCGGTCGCCTTTGGCCTTGTGTCTATCCTTGCCCCCCCGGCTGGGATCGAAGTCCACTGTCTCGCTAAAAGCTCCGGTGACCGCCACATCTCCCCCCAGGGTCATCGCCACAGAGTGACCGTAGTCGAAGCCCTTCCCGCCCATGGCAGCGGTCCAGCGGTACGAACCGTCTGGACCATAGCTCGTGATGTAGATGTCGGAGCGGTCCCCCTTGGACCGCCTCCGGTCACGACGGGGGCCAGGGTCGAAATCGCATTCGTCAAAGAACTCACCCGACACGTAGACGTTGCCGTCGTCATCGACCGCGATTCCCTCGGCATCCTCATACTTCTCACCGCCGACAGCGTTGGTCCAGCCGTATTCTCGCTGCGGACAATTGTCCGCCCCCGAAGCGATCGACACCACCGGGGCCAGCAACAGGAAGCCGATTACGCATGCGATGGTCTTCATTACCTTACTCCTCGTCGAGACTCGGCGGCCGGGCCGCACCATGCGGCCTCGTCGGGGCGGTCGCGGGCAGATCGCACGGTTGAACCACCCCCACTCGTACGTCACGCTCGCGGGCGATATCTAACACGCAGTTGGGTTATCGGACGTGCTAGAGTCAAGTTTCTTGAACGGACATCTGATCCGTGCGCTCTCGTTGTTCACTGGAATCGCGCTGCAGGCGAGAATCACGCGCGGGCCCGATTGGGCTAGCCGGGCCGGGTCAAACGAGGCATGACTCGATGCTGCGAACCAGATCCGCGATGGAGAACGGTTTTTTCAGCGCGCCGGCAATCCCCGCCTGCCGGAGCCGTTCGGCCGTGGCGTCGGTCAGGCCCCTGCTGGCGGCGATCAGTCGCACCTGGTCCATATCCTTGGTGGTGCGGGCGAGTCGTCCGATGTCGGCCGCGTCCATGCCCGGCGCGTCCGGGTCGAAAACCAGCACGTGCGGCTTCTGACCTGCGACCAGGCACCCCGCTTCGAATGCGCCCGCGGCCGTCAGCACTTCGAAGTGGTCGTGATCTTCGAGTTGAGTGGCTACGTCGCGCAGCCACACCGCGTCCGTGTCGACCAGCAGCACGCGCGTCTGACCTGTTTCTATGCCGTCCAGCGGAATGTTGTGCTGCCGCATGAAGCGGATGAGCTGCGCCCGCGGGATGCGGCGGTCCTTGCTGCCCGGGATGCGGTAGCCCCGCAGTTCCCCCTGGTCGAACCATTTGGCGACCGTGCGCGGCGCGACCTTGCAGATACGCGCTACGTCGCCGGTGGTCAGGACGTCTCGGGAACTGCTCATCCAGACGGGGTCCGAAAAGGGCGGCACGGCGACGGTGACAACGCCCGTGATGCGTATCGGCGTTGCCTCCGGACGGCTTTGCGCAACCGTTACCAATCGGACAACCGGAACGTCCGAAACAACCGGCCCGGCCGTATCGGCGCCGCGGGCGGGGCTTTATGGACCGCGGCGGGCGCTCGCCGTCTTGACGCACGCCGGATAACATAGTCGATCGCCCCGCCGGGAGACGCCCGCTATGCGAATCGCCCTCATTCAGATGCGGCCGCGCGATGACCTCGCGACCAGCCTGGACCATGCCGTCGCACAGATGGCCCTTGCCGCCGCGGGGGGGGCAAAGCTGGTTGCCTTCGCCGAACTGGCGCTGACGTCCTTTTTCCCGCAGCATCGCCGGGACGGACGCCCGAAGCCGCCGGCCGAGCCTCTTCCGGGACCGACGGCCGACCGCATCGCCGCGGCCGCGGCCGAGCACAAGCTCGTCACCGTCTTCAACATGTATGAAGACGCGGGCGACGGGCGATGCTTCGACAGTTCGCCCGTCTTCGACGCCGACGGGCGGCTCCTGGGTGTGACGCGGATGGTCCACATCACGGACTTCGCCTGGTTTCACGAGCGTGACTACTACGACCCGGGCGATCGCGGCGCGCCGGTCTACGAGACGGCCGCCGGCCGCGTGGGCGTGGCGATCTGCTATGACCGCCACTTTCCCGAGTACATGCGGGCGCTGGGTCTGGCCGGGGCGGAACTGGTGGTGATCCCGCAGGCCGGCACCGTCGGCGAGTGGCCGGACGGACTCTACGAAGCCGAAGTTCGCGTGGCCGCGTTTCAGAACGGCTACTTCGCATCGCTGTGCAACCGCGTCGGCCGCGAGGGCGCACTGGATTTCGCGGGCGAATCGTTCATCGTCGATCCGGACGGCGCGATGATCGCGCAGGCGCCGCGCCTGGAGGAGGCCATCCTGTTCGGCGATTGCGACCTGGGACGCTGCGCGGGCTCGACGGGGCGCAAGCTGTTCATGCGCGATCGACGGCCGGAGTTGTATGGGCAGTGGATCGTGCGGTAATCTCGAACACTCGCTGGCTCAGGAGAGCGGAAAGCGTGCCGACACTCCGTCCGCACAGACACAGGGAGCAACAGGCCATGTGGGATTCGCGATGGGCGGTTCTGGTGTCATTGTTGCTGACGGTCGCCGCCGGCTGCCGGACGGCTCCGCATCTAGACGCCGGCGCACTCAGACATGACTCGCACACCGAACCTCCGGCGTCGCGCGGCGCCCATTCGGAAGCGCTCGACGCCAGTGTTGCAGGAGCGGGCACGCCGGAGACACGCGGGCGCGAGCTGACTGACATCGCCGGCTCTTGGGTCGCGCAATCCGGTCCATACGTCTGGCGCATGCGGGTCGAACGTCTGGAGAGCGGGCGGTATTTCGTGGAGATCGAACCCGGAGACGGGCGACACATCTACAGGTTCGGCGATTACGACGGCGACGGCGCGCTGCAATTGGACGCGCCCATCCGCGGATTCGGATCAGGCGCCGTTGACCTGATCGCCGCATCGTTCGTAGATGGAGAACTGCACCTCTCGCACCCGAGCGAATTCAGACTTGCGACGGCGGACGCGTCACGCATGGGATGGACGGCGACGACCCGCGACGTCTCGTATCGACGAGCGAACCAGGTCGAGTGATTGCAGCCGTGCTCTTGCGTCGTCATCAATGCGCTCCGTGAAGCAGGGCGGTTGCCGCGGGCGGCTGTGCGGCTCCGTGACGAACCCACCCCGTCGCTGTGGCTTGCCACGTCACTGCCGATCCACAAACGTCGCCCACGCGCTGGAGAGCCGCTCGCACGTCGCCCGGTCGAAGTATTTTGCGGTGATCTCGGCGTTGCGGCTGCCGTCGCTGGCGGCCAGTTCGCGAATGTAATCCTGCAAACGACGCAGCCCCTCGGCATCGGCGATCAGCATCTGCACCAGAGTGGACGCCTCGGCATAGTAGAGCGCGGCCCGCGGCACGTCCGTGTAGCCGGTGACCGGAATGGGTGTTGTGTCGTAGAACGCCGCCCGGTCCGCAGTGACCACGTCGAAGAGCGGGATGGCTCGCCGGTCCGCGAGCACCGCCTTGAGCAGATCGAGCCGGTTCGACCGGATGAACTTCAGCCCTTTGCCGGTTGGGCGGGCGTGGCCGTAGTGCGTCGCCAGCCCCTCGTTCAGCCACATCGGCGCGTGCGGGACGTGACGATCGAGAAACTGATGAAACGCCTCGTGAAACAGCGTTTCATACGTCTGGTCGGCCTCGCCGTCGTCCAGCACCAGCAGCAGCTTGCCGGCCGGGACGTACATGCCGGTCGTAAACTCCGCGCCGCCGACGAAGGCGCGGGTGAAGCGATCGTATTCATCGGCGGTGGCGAACAGGATGACGCGGTGCCGGCCGGTGGCCTCGCCGTCCGGGTCGGCGTCCTGCGATGCCCCGTCCGGCCGGGCGCCGCCGGGCATGGGACGGGTCGGCGGTCGCCGCGGCGTAGGCGCGCGGCCTCCCTGCCGGGTCGGTCCGTTCGCGGCCGGTCCGGACGCTCCTCCTTCGGCTGATCCTGCGCCGCCCGCCGAGCCGAGCAGCCGATCAAACCCCGCCGAGTACTCGCGATGAATGAACTCCAACGCCTCGCCGAAATGCTCCAGCCGCGGCTGCGTGATCGTGCCCGCCAGTTCGTAGTTCGCCGTGGTATGGCGGATGCGAAGCTGCTTGAGCTTTTCGAGGAGGTCTTCCTGTGCAGACGCAGCCGGCACGACCAGCGCACCGGCCACCGCCGCAGGGACGACACATCGAGGCAGCCGCATCGTTGCACCTGTTAAACCAGCTTCCCGAGACGGGCACAGACGCGCCGACGGGCGCGCCGAAGGCAGCCCCACGCCCCGGTGCCGCCGCTACCCGCCGCAGCGGATGTTCAACGGCTCGACACACCCCGCCGGGTCGACCAGGCGAACCTGCACGTCGCCATCGTAGCAGCATTCCTTGAACTTCGCCTTGCGGCCGCGGATGGGCACTTCGACCGCGTCGGAGTCGATCTGAACCGTGACGGACTGCCCGTCGTGATCGCGGGTGCGGAGCTTGACCTTACCCTTCACCTTGCCGCGGCCGTTGCACGCGGCCGTCAGCTTGCGGACGTCGTCGCACGGAATGCCGCCGCCGCCGAACTCGACGTTGTCGATCACGCCGCGCAACGTCGTGTACGTCTCCTGATAGTGGGCGTATACACGCACCCGGTCGAACTCGACGCCGGAGATGCTCATTCTGCGGAAGTCGATGCTGCCGCGCGGATGTTCCGGGTCGTGCAGATGAACCTCGAACGACTGCGTCGCGACGACCTGTTCGCCGCGCAGCGCATCCAGCGTGACCTCGATGTTCTCCCAGACCGGCTCGTCGTAGAAAATCACGTCGAAGCTGACCGAGGTTTCGATCTTGCCCGTTTCCATGGTCATCGTCACCAGTCGCCCCAGCGACAGGTTCGGGCCGGGCACCAGGGCGATGCCCCAGGTCAGCATGTTGGGCACGGAGATGGAGTCGGGATAAACGTCCTCGAGTACGGTGGCGTTCTCGATGACGATTTCGTCCAGAACCTCGGGCGGATAGGGAACGAACTCACCGGGTTCGGGCCAGCCGTTCTCGCCGGGCGTGCGGTAGTCCACGTTATTGATGTCGTAGAACCGGATCCCGCCGACGGTCAATTCCTGGTCGTAAAACCCTTCGGCAAGGTCGTCGAAGTCGGCGAACTGGGCGGGCGCCGGCGCCGCGAGGGCCATGATCGTCAGTACGGCCGGGAGATAGAGCTTCGTCATCGGGTTCTGTTGCTTCCTTTCCTTCTCTCAACTGCCGGCGGCCGTGTCCTCCACAGCCGCGGTCTTGAATCGTGCGTCGACGGAATCCGCTTGGCGTCCGCCCTGCGGTGCGGTCAGGTCAACGTTGACCACGCGTCGTTTCGACGTGGCCTACTGCGCGTCAAGACCGCCCACCCATGATAGGATTTCCCCGTGACCGGGGGGCGTATTTAGTTGTCAGCTTCTCCCGTTGTCGTGTCGCGGGCCGGTCCGGCCGGCACGGTGGCGTCCCCAGCCACAGCCTCAACCCCCGCTTTGTCGATGTCGCGGGCAGCCCCCTACCCGCCTGTCGTGGCGGTCATCATCCGGTCCAGCGCCTCGACCCCGCGCCGCAGGGCCGCCCGATCGGCTTCGGGCAGTCGTTCGATCTGCCCCGCCAGCAGCCTGACCCGTCGCCCGCGCCCTTCGATCAGGAGCCGCCGGCCGCGGGCCGTGGGATGGATGAACGCGACACGCTTGTCCCGCGGGTCGCAGCGCCGGACCACCAGCCTGGCCTGCTCCATGTCTCGCACCAGCCGCGTCATGGTGGGCGGGCGAACCTGCTCAGCCGCGGCCAGATCACCGAGCCGCTGCGGCCCGCCGAACACGAGGACGGACAGCGCCGACGCCTGCGGACCGGTCAGGCCCGTCTGTTCGTCGACCCGTCGCAGGCGGCGTAAAAGGTGAATGGCGGCGGAGTGAAGGCGATCGGCGAGTTCCTCCGCCGGCGCCATGCGCGCCGGCCGGTCGGTCGATCGGCGCCGCCTGACGGGCGCGCGGGGCGGGGAGGGTTCGGTCCGGCGGGCCGCCGGGGTTGACTTCGATCCGGGCATGTCGTAATCTTATTTAGTTAGCGCAGCTAATCAATGGAACGCGATCCCCACACAATGGAGCCCACCATTATGGACGCCACGCACCGCGCGATCAACGCAATCCGGAACGATGACGCCCCGGCGCTGCGGGCGCTGCTTGCGGAACGGCCGGACCTTGCCCTCTCCACCGGCGACGGCGGGCTGACCGTGCTGATGACGGCGCTCTACTTCCAGCGGCGGGAACTGGTCGCGCTGCTCGCGGCGTGCGCCGCGCCGCTGCCGCTGTTCGAGGCGGCCGCGCTGAACCGGGCTGATCGCGTGCGCGAACTGATCGCGGCCGGCGTCGATCCGAACGGACCGGCGGCGGACGGCATGGGCGCCCTGCATCTGGCGGCGTTTTTCAATGCTCCCGACGTGGTGCGACTGCTGCTCGAAGCCGGCGCGGACGTGAACCGCGTCGCGGACAACACAACCCGCGTACGCCCGCTGCACAGCGCCTTGGCCGGTCGCTCCGCACAAATCGTGGAGATGCTCGTTCGCGGCGGGGCTGACGTCGACGCGCGGCAGCAGGCAGGCTGGACGGCGCTGCAGGCGGCGGCAAAAAACGGGTTGCTCGACGTGGTCGATCTGCTCCTGGCCGCGGGCGCCTCGCGGCACCTGACCGCCGACAACGGCAAGACGGCATACGACCTCGCCACGGAGGCCGGCCAGACGGCTGTGGCGGAGCGGCTGCGGCCGGGCTGAGAAGGGTCGCGCGGTACGACAGCGGGTGATCCCGGTTGCCCGGGCGACAACTGGCATCGGGATTGCTACGGTTTCCCTACGCGCATGCGGACTCCCCGCGCGGCGACCGTCGCCGCGGCGGTGGCGCCGCCGGCCCTATCGTGAGAAGCATCCATGGCAGGAACGCACGCACACGTCGATCCGGGGACGCTCAAAAGCTGGCTGGATGAACGCAGCGCGGTGGTCGTGGACGTCCGCGAAGCGGATGAACACGCGGCGGAACGCATCGCGGGCGCGCGGCCGGTGCCGCTGTCGCGGTTCGATCCGACGGCCGTCCCCGCCGGTGACGGGCCGCGGGTCGTGCTTTGCTGTCGTAGCGGCAAGCGCGCCGCGGAAGCGGCCGGACACCTGGTCCGCGCCGGTCGAAGCGACGTATGGCTGCTGGAGGGCGGCCTGGAGGCGTGGAAAGCCGCGGGACTGCCTGTCGAGTTTGGCCGCGGTCCGCACATCAGCATTCTTCGTCAGGTCCAGATCACGGCAGGCGGGCTTGTAGTGGCCGGCACGATCCTCGGGGCGACCGTCAGCCCGTGGTTCCTGCTCCTTTCCGGCGGCGTCGGCGCCGGGCTGATGTTCGCGGGGATCAGCGGCACCTGCGGCCTGGCGAGCGTGCTGGCGCGCATGCCGTGGAACAGGGTGTCAGGATGATTTTTGCATTGCAGC
>CAZYLK010000226.1:0-8640 GCA_964648365.1 uncultured Phycisphaeraceae bacterium | reverse complement strand
TGGTTCCACGAGAGGATGGACTGGCGTCCGAATCGTCCCCAGATCGCCTTTCGGCCGCCCTCGGCCGTGTTGAACGCGCCCGACAGGAGGCCGTATTCCACGCCGATCTGCGGCCCCTGCGGCGCTTCGTTGGCCCACAGAATGTTGTTGTAGATTTCACCGCGGGCCCCATCGAGATACAGGCCGCCGCCGGAACCCGACTCAGCCACGTTGCCGTAGAGCACGCAATTCACGCAATCGGAACGATCATAGGTGGCGTGGATCGCGCCGCCGCTGGCGCCCGCGACGTTCGCCAGAAACACGGAGCCCGACGTTTCCAGCCTGCGCCCCGACGCGCCGCCGCCGTAGACGCCCGCCCGGTTGCCGACGAGCAGGGAGTTGATGATCCGAACCTTGTTGCCCAGCACGGCGCCGCCGTTCTGCGCCGCCATGTTGCCGCGCAGCGTGCAGTCGCGGAGGATGACTTCGCCGTAGGCGCCACCGCCGCCGCGGGCGACGTTGTCCTCCATGAGGCAGCGCTCGATCACGGGACGGCCTGAAGCCCAGATTCCTCCGCCGTCCTGCTCGACGTTGCCGTTTCCGCGAAAAACGGAGTCGGCGACGCGAGCGGAATCGAAGCTGGACAGAATCAGCCCGTGCCCCCCGTTCTTCGTTGCGGTGATCGAGCTGATCGACGCGACGTCGCCGCCGGCCGCTCTCAGGCCCCCGAGCGACTGGCTGTCAAAAGTGCAATCACGCGCCACGATGTCGCTGGTTACCTTTGCGCCGTAGCCCGAATTGCCAATAAAGTGAGAGTCGGCGAGTACCGTGTGGCCGGCACTGACGACCAGCGCGGCGGAATCGTACGTGGGTTCGCCGGGGGTTCTGTTCGAGACAAAGCGGCAGTCTTCGACGGTCACCTCGCCGGAACTGCGGCTCAGCAGCTTCGCGCCGGCTCCCACCCCTCCAGTGTTTTCGATGAACTCGCAGCCCCGAATGAGTATCTGTTCGTACACAACGCCGAGCGCGCCGGTCTCTGCCGGCACGACGTTCCCCTTGAAGACGGAGTCCACGACCGCGATGCGCCGGCCCGAGGCACTGATGCCCTGCCCGGCGTTGTTCTCGAATCGGCATGAAACCACGTCGAGTTCGGATTCCTCGGCGCCGATGCCGGCGGCGAAGTGCTGCCGCGGCTGCGTCCCGCCCAGGAACGACGAATCACGGACTGTAGCCCGGGCATGGTCCAGGCGAAGGTTCGGTCCGCGGCATTTCTCAAAGACGCAGTTCAGTAGGGTGACGCTTGTCAATTCGCCATGTACCCCGGGCGCGGCGAGGTTCCGGAACGTGAATCCCTCGATCACCGTTCCTTCCGTGCGATAGTCAAAAACCTCCAGGAACGCGGAGGTTCCGTCACCGTCGATGATGCACCGCTCGGGGCCGTTGAGCGATCGGATCGTCAACTGCTTGTTGTCGAGCGTCAGGTTCAGGTTGCCGTGCTCCGTCCACACGCCGTCGGCGAGGACGATCTTGTCCTTGTCCTCGGCGGACTTGATCGCTGCTCGCAGAGTCGGCTGGTCGCGAGGGACGTGGATGACCTCCGCCCGCACAGCCGTTGTCAAGGTCCATGCGGCCAGCGCCGCGACCATCGCTTGACGGGTTCTTCCAGACATGATCAAGCTCCTTGTGATGGCAAAAAGAAGTGAACTATCGGCACTTCGTCTCAGCGACGAGGTTGCACTCGAGGGCGCGGACGCGCACGGATTGCGGATCGTCCGCCTGGAACAGTGCTTTGCCGCGACCCCGACCGTTCAGGTGGATCACTTGTGGCTCGGTCGGGTTCGTGTCGGATTCGAGCGTCAAACGCGCGTCCGCCCGGCCGTCGTCGAGGATCGCCTTGATGGCAAATCCGTCGTCGATCGGCACGCACCTGGCCCGCAGGCGCTCCTCGCCGATGCACGAGGCAGGCGCGTCGAACTCGAACGCGCCCATATCCACGATGGCCCCGCGGCCGCGGCCGGTGTCGGGCGTGTTCGGATCGTCGTGGAAGCGGAAATGTCTGTCCGGGTCGGCGGCCACGAACTCCGGCACGGCCCGGTTGTCGGCCGCGTCGATGCAGGGCGAACCGGCTTGAAGCCGATAGTCGCCCGCGTCAGGGTTCACGAAGAGCGGATCGGCGTCGATGTTAGAACGCTTCCACGTGAAGTTGACCTGATTCTCCGGTCGCCAGACGCCTTTGCGTCCTCCCTCGACGTTGTTGAACGCGGCGACGAGGCTGGCCGTCAGGCCCACGCCGAGCTGCGCCCCGCGGGGGGCGGTGTTGTGCCAGAGGATGCAGTTGCTGAGAGTCGCCGTGCCGGAGGTGACGAAGACCCCGCCGCCGGACCACTGACCTGCGAAGTTCCCGGCCACCACACAGTTGGTCGCGACCAATTCGTGCAGGGTGTCAATACCACCCGCGCCGGCCTGCGAGACATTGCCGATGATCTGGCTGCCGGCCGCCGCTACCGACTCCGCATAGACGCCGCCGCCGTTGCCGACGGCGGTGTTGTCGGCGATGACGGAGTTGATGATGCGAATGCGGTCGCCGAAGACGCCTCCACCGCGATATGAGGCGTGATTGCCCCGTACGATGCAGTCGCGAAGTTCCGTGTTGCCTCGAACGCCGCCGCCATCCTCCGCGCGGTTGCCCTCGATGATGCATCGCTCGAGCACGACGTTGTCGGAAGCCGTTCGCACGCCGCTTCCGTACTCGCCCGGGCCGTTGCCGCGGAAGACGGAATCGCTGACCTTCGCATACTCGGTGGCTCCGACGACCAGTCCAGCGCGACCGTTCTTGATGGCTGTGATGTCAGAGATTGAAGCCCGTTCCACGACGCCCGCGACCAGCCCGCCACCCGTGTTGCCCGTAAACGTGCAACGCGCTGCATGCAGTTCGTCCCCTCGCACGACCATGCCATAGCCGTTGTTGCCGCTGAAGTCACAATCAGCCAGCAGCGTCTCGTCAGCCTCTACCACGACGGTATACGGGTAGGGCAGTCCGGAGCTTCGATTGCCCGAAAAGCTGCAATGCTCGATTTGGGCAGTTCTGGCGCTGGAACGTTCGAGGAAGATCGCAGCGCCGTCGGAGCCGGCGTTTTCCACGAACTCGCATCGGCGAACTGCGACCGCTTCCACGCGCAATGCCAGTCCGGCGCCGGATCGGTTGGTCTGGTTGCCCTGGAAGGTGCAATCTTCAACGAGGGCCTGCCTTCCATAAAGCGTTGCGCCTTCGGTGAGGTTGGATATGAAGCGACAGGAGCGAATGGTCAAGTCAACGTCAACGCCATAGATGGCGCCGTGATCCGTGCTCTCCCGATCCACTTCCGTCACGCCCTCGAACGTCGAGTCGGTGACCAGGCCGCGGACGTCAAAAAAGACGACCGCCGGCGCCTCGGACTTTGTGAAGACGCAGTTGCGGATCTCGCTGCGCGTGCTGGCGAGGACCAACCCGCTGCGCCCAGTCCCTCGGATGGTCAGCCCCTCGATCACCGAGCCGTCCGTCCCGTGGCCGTCGATGCGCAGCCAGTCGGCCTCGCCGCCGCCGTCAATGACGCAGTGCCGGGGGCCGTTCTCCGAGCGAATGGTTAGCGCCTTGCGTTTGAGTTCGAGTTCCAGGTTTCCCTCGCCGGTCCAGACGCCGTCCGCGAGGACGACCTCATCTCCGTGGGCGGCCGCGTCGAGCGCGGCCCCAAGCGTGGGGTAGTCGCGCGGTACGTGAATGACCTCGGCCCGTGTGGGGGCGATTAGTGTCAGGATAGCGAGTACCGCGCCTGCGAGCCGTGTGGCGTTCACTAACATGATCAAGCTCCGCTGGGTTGGGTTAAGAAACGTGAGCTATCTGCACTTCGTTTCGGTAACAAGATTGCACTCGACCGCACGGATATGCACCGACTGGGCATCCTCGACCGGGAACGACGCCCGCCCGCGGCCTCGCGCGTTCAAGCGAACGACCTCCGGTTCGACCGGGTTTGCGTCCGATTCCAGAGTCAACCGCGCTCCCGGGCGGCCGTCGCGGATCATTGCTTCGATCGCGAAGCCGCCGTCGATCGCCACGCACTTCGCCCGCAGGCGCTCAGTGCCGTTGCACGCGGGCGGCGCATCGAACTCGTACGCGCCGATGTCCACGATGGCGCCGCGGCCGCGGCCGGTGTCCGGCGTGTTCGGGTCGTCGTGGAAGCGGAGATTACCGTCCGGATCGGCCGCGACGAACTCCGGCACGGCCCGGTTGTCGGCCGCGTCGATGCAGGGCGAGCCTGCCTGAGGCCGATAGTCGCCTGCGTCAGGGTTCACGAACAGCGGATCGGCGTCGATGTTGGTGCGGTTCCACGACAGGATCGACTGGCGTCCGAACCGCGCCCAGATGGCGCGCCTGCCGCCCTGACTGTTGTTAAACGAACCGCTGAGCAGCCCGAGGTCCACGCTGATCTGCGCACCGTGCGGCGCCTCGTTGGCCCACAGGACATTATTGCTCAAAGCGCCTTGTCCGCCCTGGAAGAACACGCCGCCCCCGGAGCCTGATTCCGCAATGTTGCCATAGATGACGCTGTTCGTGCAGTTCAGCGTGCCGTACGGCGCGTGCAGCGCTCCGCCTGCGAGGCCCGCAGTGTTCCCGACGAAGAGGTTGCCCGACGACTCAAACTCGCGGCTGGAGACCGCGCCGCCGTACAGACCGGCGCGGTTGCCGCTGATCAGACAGTTGATGATGCGTACTTCGTTTCCGGAAACCGCACCGCCGATATTGGAGGCGGTGTTGTTGCGCACGATACAATCGCGCAGCACGACGTCGCCCCTGATTCCGCCGCCGTCAACTGCGTAGTTGTCCTCGATCAGGCACCGCTCAAGAACGGCGTTTGCGCCGGTTCTGACTCCGCTGCCAAATGGCGAATCGCTGCCATTGGCGGTGAATTGAGAATCGGTCACCATCGCAAAGTACCGCCCACTGAGCAGAAGGCCCGCCCGCCCGTTCTTGTGCGCCGCCAGATGCGATAGAGCGACCCGCTCGCAGTTCTCGGTGACCAGCCCCGCCCCCGTGTTGCTGGTAAACGTGCAGCGAGTCGCCTCGAGGTCGCCCCTGACGCCAATGCCATAGCCCTGGTTGGCGGTGAATTCGCAGTCCGAGACCCGCGTCGTGTCGGCGTCAATGCGAACGACGTAGCCACCGCCCGGCGGCTCACCGCGCGTGCGATTGCCGACGAAGCGGCAGTTCTCAATACTCACGTCTCCGGACCGGACGCGCTCCGCGTAGATCGCCGTACCGTCAGCGCCGTCGTTGTTGGTGAAGTCGCAACGACTTATGCTCAGTACGGCAGCCCTTGACCACACTGCAGCGCTGCTATGCGGAGCGGAATTCGTCAGGAACGCGCTGTCTTCGATGATCAGCTTCTCCCCAGCCACGAAGATGGCGGCGCCCTCAACGCTGTTGGCCTCAAAGCGGCATTCAGCGATAGACAGGTCAGAGTCAACTCCGTAAACGACGTTGGACGGGGGATTGTCGCGTTCGGAAGGGGAGGCACCGAAGAATGCGGTTGTCCTGACCGTTCCGCGGACGTTGCGCAACCAGAGGTTGGGTCCATCGCATTTTGAGAAGACACAATTCCGCACCGTCAGTGCCGTGTCGGTTGCCCAGATCGTGTAGTTGGCGACGTGGCGAAAGGTCAACCCTTCGATGAGCGTACCCGCTGTCGCCTCTCCTTCCATGCGTAGCCAGCCGTCACCCTCGTCCCCGTCAATGATGCAGTGTTCGGGGCCGTGCTGCGATCGGATGATCAGCGACTTTCGGTTCAGTGTCAGCCCGAGATTGGCATTTCCGGCCCACACGCCATTGGCGAGGACGATCTTATCGCCATCCGCTGCTGCTTTGATAGCCGCGCGCAGCGAGGGGTAGTCGCCGGGAACGTGAATGACCTCGGCCCGCGCCGCCGTTGCGACGCACGCCAGGGTTAACGTCGTGCTGATGATCCTCTTATTCAGTGCTTGCATTGCCAATGCCTCCTTCGGAAGACGGAATGAGATTATGACTTGCACCGCGTCCCGATGCGAATATCGCATTCGATCAGATGAACCGCGACCGGTCCTTCGGTCTCGACGTGGAAGACGGCGCGGGCGCGGCCGCCGGTGTTGATCTGTCGCACGACCGGCTCATCGACGCTGCCCTCGGCCGTCAGCGTTACCCGCGCGCCCGGGCGGGCGCCGCGCACCTTCGCCGTGACGGCGAAGCCGTTCTCGACCGGCGTGCAGCGGGCGCGCAGCGTTTCGGCGTCGGTGCAGACCGGCGGCGCGGCGAACTCGTACGCGCCGATGTCGGCCAGCGGGGGCGTGCCGCGGCCGGTGTCGGGCGTGTCCGGGTCGTCGTGGAAGCGGACGCGCCCGTCGGCGTCGGTGGCGACGAAGTCCGGGATCGCGCGGTTGTTGCCCGCGTCGATGCAGGGCGATCCGGGCATCAGCCGGAAGTCGCCGGCTTCGGCGTCCGTGAAGCGCGGGTCCACGTCGAGGTTGCTCTCTCGCCAGTGGATGCGGAAGTCACCCTGCGGCGCCCAGATGCCTTCGCGGCCGCCCATCACGTCGTTGAACGTCGCCGTCAGCGTGGCCGTGCGGCCGAATCCGATCTGCGGTCCAACCGGGGCATCGTTATCCCACAAGATGCTGTTGTGCAGAGTCACCAGCCCCGCTTCGACGAACAGCGCCCCGCCCGATTCGGACGCGGCGGCGTTGCCATACATGACCGAGTTGGTGCAGTGGATCTGCCCGTTGTTGAGGTACAGCGCTCCGCCGCCGCCCTCGGCGGTGTTGCCACGGAACACGCAACCGGCGACTTCGAGGCGACCGCACGACGCAGCGCCGCCGTGGGCGCCGGCGTGGTTGCCGGTGAGCGTCGAGTTGACCAGGCGTACCGTTCCGCCGGTGACGGCGCCTCCACGATTGCTGGCCAGATTCTCGCGCAGGATGCAATCGCGAAGTTCAAACCGCCCGCCACCGGAGATTCCGCCGCCGGACGCGCCGCGATTGCCTTCGAAGAGGCAGCGCTCCAGCAGGGCGTCTTCTGCATACACGCGGATTCCGCTACCGGCATCGTCATTGCCGCTGTGGCCGTTCGCCTTGAACACGGAGTCCGTAATGTGGGCGAACTCCACTCTGGAATTGAGAACGAGGCCGCTTCGCTGATTCTTCACCGCCGTCAGGTGCGAACCGGTAAAGCGGTCGCCGCTGTGGACGTACAGGCCGACTCCGCTGTTGCTGGTGAAGTTGCAGCCCGTGACGGTGACCCGCCCCTCCAGTCCCGCGGCGTATCCATCGTTCTGGGAAAAATCACAGTCGACAACACTCACTTCGCGGGCGGCGATTCGGACGATATGGCCGCCGGACGGCAGCGGCACCAGAGCCCGGTTCGCAAGAAAGCGGCATCGCTCCATGACGAGGGAACCGTCGCGGTTCGAGCAGAAGAGGGCCGCTCCATCATCAGATTCGTTGTCGGAAAACGCGCAGTCACGGATCAGCGTACTTTCACTACTGACAGCGAGCCCGCCGCCGGTGACCGATCCCTTATTGCCCCGAAAGACGGACGCCTCAACGACCGCCCGCGAACCCTCCAGCCCCAGCGCGCCGCCCTGATTGGCCTCGAACGTGCATCGCGCCACGGAGATGTCTCCGTCCGCGGTGACGGCGCGGGTGAGGTTGGTCTCGCGCACGCTGCCGGAGAAGGCCCCGACGACCCTCGTGTCGGTGATCACGCCCGTGCAGTTGATGAGCTGAACGCACGGGTAGTGGCACTTCGTGAAGATGCAGTCGCGGATCGTGACGTTCGTTTTTTCGCCGCGCAGCCCGAACGCCCCGGCGGCATGAATCGTCAGGCCCTGAATCACCGTGCCGGCCGTCGCTTCGCCCTTGATGTCGAGCCAGCGGGCCGCGTAGCGGCAGTCGATGATGCAGGCCGCCGGTCCGTTCGCCGAACGCAGCGTCAGCGCCTTGCCGCGCAACGTCAGCCCGAAATTGCCGTCGCTCCACACGCCGTCGGCCAGGACGATCTCGTCGCCATCCGCGGCCACCTTCACTGCGGCCGCCAGCGACGGCTGGTCTCCGGGAACATGGATCACGTCCGCAAACGCCGCCGTCGCCGTCAGCGACGCAGCCATTGCGAACCCGGCGAGTCGCCGAACTCTGAACATGGATCGAACCTCCGAATGAAGAATGAGATGATAACGAACATGCATTGCGCCCCGCTCCCGTGTCGAGGTCGCTGATCGGCGAAAAGTGTCGGGCCGGACGCCAAACCCCCCTGGTCCGGCTGCGCCGCACGGCGGACCCGTCCGACGGCGCCGTCGCATCATACCAGAATCGCGAGCGGGTGACGAGTCTCGCCGGCGCGAAAGCGCGAACCCCCGTCAACGCCGGCGCGGCGCAGCCGGGGAGCGGTAGCGCGGGCTGGTGGCGCGCCATTGCGTCGTCTCCAATTGCCGCTTCTCCACGGCTCGCCTTTGTCGCTCCTTCCAGCGCGCGAACAATGCTCACCACAGGGAGGTACGACCGAGGCACCGCCGGGTTCGCGCGACATTCGCATGGATCGCGCGAAAGCGGAGGTATAACCGAATTTCGTTGATGGCGGTCGGCAAAAAGGTGGCGTACTCT
>CAZYLK010000225.1:0-8648 GCA_964648365.1 uncultured Phycisphaeraceae bacterium | reverse complement strand
CCATCTCGCACATCACCGGGTTGACCTTGCCGGGCATGATGCTGCTGCCCGGCTGCGTCGAGGGCAGGGCGATCTCGCCGATGCCGCAGCGCGGGCCGCTGCCCAGCAGGCGGATGTCGTTGGCGATCTTGGCCAGCCCCACGGCGATCGTTTTGAGTTGGCCGCTGACCTCGCACACCGCGTCCTTGGCCGCCTGGGCCTCGAAGTGATCTTCCGCCTCGACAAACTCGATGCCGGTGGCGGTCGACAGCTCGGTGCAGACGCGGGCGGCGAACTCGGGATGCGTGTTGATCCCCGTTCCCACGGCCGTGCCGCCGATCGGCAATTCGCGCAGCGCTCGCACCGCCTTATTCGCGCGCAGTCCGGCCAGTTCCGCCTGCCGGGCGTACCCGGCGAACTCCTGCCCCAGCCGCACGGGCGTGGCATCCTGCAGGTGCGTCCGGCCGATCTTGACAATTTCGTCGAATGCCGCGGCCTTGGCCTTGAGCTGCCCGGCCAGGTCCGTCAGCGCCGGGATCAGTTCGCGCCAGATCGCCTCGGCTGCGGCCACGTGGATGGCCGTCGGAATGACGTCGTTCGACGACTGGCCCATGTTGACGTGGTCATTCGGGTGGACCGGGTCGCGCGAGCCGATCTTCCCGCCGGCCAGTTCGATGGCCCGGTTCGAGATGACCTCGTTGGCGTTCATGTTGGTGCTGGTGCCGCTGCCGGTCTGGAAGACATCCAGCACGAAGTGGTCGTCCAGCGTACCGTTGATGACCTCGTCGGCCGCGCGGCGGATGAGGTCGGCGGTCTTGCCGTCCAGCTTGCCCAGATCCTGGTTGGCCTTGGCCGCGGCCCGTTTGATCAGGCCCATCGCCCGCACGAACGGCCTCGGCAGGCGGTAGCCGCTGATCGGAAAGTTGAGCACGGCCCGTTGCGTCTGTGCGCCCCAGTAGGCCGTCGCCGGGACGGTCATGTCTCCCATGCTGTCGCGTTCGATTCGGGTTTCCATTCGAGTATGGCTCCATGCCGCAAGCGGAAATCAACCTCTCCGGTCGGGTCATCCTAACGCGCCGGCGGGGATCGCGCAAGTTTACACGACCACGCCGGTCGCCGTCGGAGTGGCACACCGGCCGGGGCCACGCGCGGAGGCCGCTCGATGAACTGGTGCGAGGTTCCACCCGCGGCCGCGGGGGTGGCCGGCGCAACGGCGCATCCTCTGTGTGGGGCAGACTCGAAGGGGGGTCGGCGCGGCGATACGCGAGGGAGGACGGCGGCACCGGGCGTGCCGCGGGGCACTAACCGCCGGCGAGGGCGAGCGCTTCGTCTACCGGCTCGCCGAACTCCTGCACCCAGTAGGTCCGGTAGGGCCCGCCGACGCGGACGCCGATGCCGACCTCGGTCCAGTTGGGGCCGAGGATGATCTCGCGATGAGTCGCGCTGGCCATCCAGGCGGCCATCGCGTCTTCCGCGGACTGCTGACCTGCAGCCAGATTCTCGCCGACGGCGTAGAAGCGATAGCCGGCGTTCATGGCGCGCTGGCCCGGGCCGGCCCCGTCGGTCGGGTCGAGATGGGCAAAAAAGCGCTCCCGGACCATCCGGCAGGCGTAGTCGCCGGCCACCCGATCGAGCAGCGCCGCTCGACGCACGGGCGGCAACCCCGCCACGGTCCGAGCCTGGTTGATCTGGTTGAATAATTCATCGGCCAGGGCAACTTCGTCCTCGGGGGTGAGGCAGCGGTTCGACGCGGAAGCCACCTCGGCGAGTCGCGCCAGGCGGCCGTCATCGACCTCGGTCGGCGCCTCGTTGAGCGCGCAGCCGGACAGCGCCAACGGCATCGCGAGCGTCGCCAGCCTTGCCCATCGGTGCTGCAATTGAAACCCCCTCGAAACCTGCGATCCCAGCCGACCCGAACTGCGGGGCGAGCAACAAAACCGGACGCGCCGCCCGGAGCAGTCCATTGGATACTATACGGCGCGGCCAGGAGGCCGACAACTCAGCCTCTACCAGGACGACGGGCGTCTGCTCGCGATGTTACGATGCGGTGACGCGGTGCATATAGAGTATCGTGATATCGTCCGGCGCCTCGCCACTCTTTACAAATCCTTGCAGGTCGGAGAGTACGCCGTCCAGCGCCCGGGCGGCGGTCAGGCCGAAGCCGTCGCACAGGGCTTCGACAAACCGCTCGCGTCCGAGAACGTCGCCCTCAACACTGCGGGCGCTGGCGCAGCCGGGGCTGAAGAGAACGAGGGAGGCGCCCTCCGGAATGCGCAGCGAGTGCCGCTCGAACGAAGCCGACTTCTGTGGACCCACCGGCGGGTTGGGCTTTCCACCCAGCGGCTGCCCCTCGCCCGCCCCCGTGATGACGACGGCGTCGGCGTCCCCGGCGGTCGCGTACTCGACCGCTCCGGATTTCGGGTTGATCACCAGAATGACGCCGTCGAAGCGGCACGGCACGCGGTCGTCGTGCAGCAGCCAGTTCAGCGCCTTGAGCTGGATGTGGGCGGGGTCGGCGTGGAGCGAGGCGATCCGGAAGGCGCTGCGTATTTCGATCATGGCCATGGCCGCCCGTGTGGCTTCCGCGGTTACGCGACCGAGCATGATGCTGGCCAGGCCGTTGGGCAGCCGGGTCATGTCGTAGATGTCGCCCGTGCGCTCCGTGCCCGGCCTGGCGTACGCGGCGATCTGAAGCTGCGGCCAGACCGGTACGTTCGTCGGATCCAGCCGGCTCTGTACCTCGCGGAGGAATGCCCCTTTGCCCTCTTCCACTTTCCCCTGGTGCGCTTGCTGGCCGCCGGCGATCGTTTCGATCTGAATCGCCATCGCGGATGCCACCACGGTCATCACGTCCATGTCGACCGCGTCCAGCCGATGCTCGCCCCGAGCGGTATCGGCGTAGATCAGGCCGTACGTTCCGTGCACGCCGGTGATGGGTATGGCCATCTGGGAACGCAGCGACGTGTCGGTCGGCCGCGGAATGCGGATGTATTGGCGGCGCGAGAGGCAGCGGTAGCTGAACGTCTCCAGCATCGGCGGCTCGCCCGGATGCTTGCCCTCGACGGTGCGCCCGTCGACGAATTCGAGCCGGCCGGTCGTCGTGCGGCGGATGCCCATCCAGACGCGCCGGGCGCCGAGCTGCTCACGCAGCGAATGGAGCGTGACCTCCAGCAGGCGGACAAAATCCGTCAGGCCCGGCACCTGCATCAGGAAGGCGGTCAGAGGCGTGAAGCGGTGCAGCGGAATCTGGATGTACGATTCCGCCCGCATGGTCTCCGCACGCGGGGGCAGCGGGTACTGCTTGATCTTCAGCAGTTCATCGACGTTGCCCGCTTCCGGCAGTTCGACCTCGACATCCGCCTCCAGCTCGAAGCGGAGCACGAAGCGGTCGACCTTGATCTCGTCGCCTTCCTCGATGACGTGCGGGCCTTCGATGCGGGCCTCGTCGATGGTGGCGCCGCCCGCCGGATCGACGGGGACGTACGTCCAGACCTCGGCGCCGCTCTGCTTGGAGGGCATCAGCATGGCCAGATACGCGGGGATGTCCATGCTGGGCAGTTGCAGCAGATTGGCACTATCCGAACCGATCGACACGGCCGCGTCGTGGTACTCGAACTGGCGGGTGGAATCGGCTTTGGCGTCGGTCAGTTGGATCCGCATGGCTCGAACGATCAGGTCCGTACGGGGTTGTTGAAGGTTCCGCTCCTCCGCCATTCGCGGGCTGCCGGCCGACGCAACACGCGAGGTGTCCGCGCGAGGCGGGCGGAGTATACTGCCCTCCCATTGGATCGACCAGCCGAGAGGAGCCGAAATGACCCCCCGAACCGTTAACCAGACGTTAACATTGGGCCACAGCCCCGACCCCGACGACGCCTTCATGTTCTACGGCCTGGCGACCGGCCGGGTGGACGGGCGCGGTTGGGCGTTTGAGCACGTCCTGCAGGACATCCAGACGCTCAACGAGCGCGCCCGGCGGGGGGAACTCGACATCACGGCCATCAGCATCCATGCCTATCCCTACGTCGCCGACCGGTACGCGCTGACCGCCTGCGGTTCGAGCATGGGCGACGGCTACGGTCCCCTGGTCGTGGCGCGCGAGCCCATGTCCCCGGGCGAGCTGCGCGGGAAGCTGATTGCAGTTCCCGGCGAGATGACCACGGCGTTCCTGGCGCTGAATCTGCTCCTGGGGAAGGGGGAGTTCCGGCACGAGGTGGTGATGTTCGATCAGATCCTGGACCACGTCGCCGCCGGGCGGGCCGACGCGGGCCTGATCATCCACGAGGGACAGTTGACCTTTCAGAACCATCGGTTGCACAACGTGATCGACCTCGGCGCCTGGTGGCAGGATCGCACGGATCTGCCGCTGCCGCTGGGCGGCAACTGCATCCGCCGCGACCACGGACGTCCCGACATGGAGTCGATCACAGCCGTGCTGAAAGAGAGCATCCAGTTCAGCCTCGCCCATCGTGCCGAGGCCGTCGAGCACGCCCTGCAATACGCCCGCGACATGGGACGAGAGCTCGCCGACGAGTTCGTGGGGATGTACGTCAACGACTGGACGGTCGATTACGGCGAGACCGGCCGCGAAGCCGTGCGTGAGTTGCTGCGGCAGGGACACGCGGCTGGGCTGGTGCCGGCGGTAGGCCAGATCGACTTCATCGGCTGACGGGTAACGCCGTTCCAGCGCTGCGCGTCCACGTCAGCGTGGGGTCTCGTCGCGACGCGAGGTGCGGCGGATCTGGCCACGGAGGATGAACAGTTCCTTGAAGGCCCGCAGGATGACGCGAAGGTTCGCGCCGGTCGAGTTGCCCGCGGTGCGCGGGTAGTGATGGACGCCGACCTGGCCGATGGTACAGCCCAGGTAGCGGGCGCGGGCGAGGATCTCGGTGTCGATCAGCGCGCCCATCGACTTCATCTCGATCCGATCGAACAGTTTGCGTGGGTACATCTTGAAGGCGCAGTCGATGTCGCGCAGCCACAGGCCGAACAGGACGTTCACGAGCGTCGTCCAGACCTTGCCGTTCATCCGCCGTACGAATCCCTCCTGCCGGTTCAGTCGATAGGCGCTGGCGATGTCGTGATCGCGAAGCAACGGCAGGAGGGCGTCGATCTCCTCGAAGTCGAACTGCCCGTCGCCGTCGGTGTAGAAGACCCAGTTCTTGCGGGCCTCGCGAAATCCGCGCTGCAATGCGCCGCCGTAGCCGAGATTCGGATTGTTGTGAACCGCGCGGACCTCGGCGTGTTCGGCCGCGAGCCGATCGGCGATCTCGCCCGTGCGGTCACGGCTGCCGTCGTTGACGATGATGACCTCGAAGTCCGCCGCGACGCGCCGGCACATCTTCAGTGCCGCCAGCGTGACGCGCTCGACGTTCGCCTCTTCGTTGTAGCAGGGGAAGAAAACGGTGAGGCTCAGGGGTTCCAGCGGCGGCTTGTCGGGCAAGATGACCTCCTGTCGTTCGGGCGGCCGCGACGCTTTCGCCTTCGGTGCACGGGCCGATGCGGATACTAGCCGCGGAGTGCCGGCGGCGGAACACGCGGGTGCATCCGCTTGGCTCGGCCGGCGGTCGGGCTGCACCCGGCCGGGCGGCCACGCATGGCGGCTTCCGGCGTCCTCAAGGCGCCGGGTGCGCCTGCCGCGGGTGCGTGACAACATCGGCAGCTGGCACTCGCCGGCACTTGCGGCCTGGCATGCGCTGGCACTCGCCGGCACTGCGGCGTGGCACGGTCTCGTCTTCGAGGCCGTGGTGCCCCGTGGTGCCGCCGTTCCGCTCGGCCGACTTGCGGACTGAGCCGTCGAGAGCCTCACGCACCCGCCTGCGACCGCGCTTCGGTCGGGGTTCGCCGAGCCACCGGTATGTCGCGTAGAATCACGGGGAGCGGCGCGGCGTCTCCGGAGTCGGGCCGGCTCCGCCGGATGCCGATCTACCCCGTGCCCCCGGCCGCACCGGACAGCAGGAAAGGCCCGACCATGACCCGCAGACTCATCGACATCGGCGACACCCGCGTCGTGACTTTGGACTGCAACGATTCCACCGATAAGGCCATCGCGCTGATGGAGGAGCACGGCATTCACCACCTCCCGGTGACGGACGGCGGTCACCTCGTGGGAATGGTCTCCGAACGCGACCTGATGCAGTCCGTGGGCTGGTTGCCGCGACGGGAGCGGATCGGTGGCGGCCACGCGCCCGGCTACGTCGGGCCGACGCAGGTGGCCCAGATCGCCTCGGCGCCGGTGTACTCCCTGCCGGCCACCGCCGGGATCGAAGAAGCGATCAGCGTCATGCTGGAACACGACATTCACGCGGTGCCGCTCGCCAACCACGACCGTCCCGCGGGTATCGTCAGCCGGTTCGACTTGCTCAAACTCTACGTCGACGATCACTTCCGCGTTACCCGGCCGGCCTGGCGCTTCGAGAAGGTTCGCGATCACATGCTGGCCAACGTCTATTCGCTGGGGCCGACGGATACGCTGGCGGCCGCGCAGCGGTTGATGCGGCACAAGCGCATCCGGCACGTCCCGGTGGTAGAGGGCGACCGCCTCATCGGTATCGTGTCGGATCGCGACGTCCGGCTGGCGCTGGGGCGGGCCGCCATCGACGCGGGAACGGCCGAGGAAAACCACATCTACGTGCCCCTGGATGACCATCTTGCCGAGATCATGCACACGGAAGTCATCACCATCGATCCGGGCGCTACCCTGGCGGAAGCGGCGCAACGGATGATCGACCGGCGGATCGGCAGCCTGCCGGTGGTGCAGAACGTCCGGCTCGCCGGCATCCTGACCGAGGATGATCTGCTGCGCGTCCTCGCAACCGCGCTGAATGCCTGATCCACCGTTCGAGTCGTAAGAACTCGTCACATCCACGTCCGGGAACGCCAGGCTTGCGGCATTGCGTGCGTCTGCGTTACGCGCCCGGATCGGCGCCGGGTATGATGAGGCCATTGTCCTGCGGCCAGCGCAGGCGGGGTTTCAAGGGGATGCGCCAATGGTGAACCGGTTCTGTTGTCTATGCGTCGTGGTGTTCGCGGGCGTCGCCGTCGCGGCGGGGCAGACGCACGTTCGCGTGGCGGATGACATCTGGCTGCCCGGCCCCGACGGCGAGCCGGGGCGCGTCTCTGCCGAACCGGGCGCCGCGGCGCCCGACGTGCCGTTTCGATTCACCGCCCGGGCCTGGCACAAGCAGCCCGGGCCTGAGGGCGGCGAGTTAAACCCTGTTGCGTACGGCGACGGCGCATCCATCGACGCACGGGGGACGGTGGCCTTCTCCGCATTTATCGAGGGCGTGTCCCGCAACCAGGGTATCTTCCTGGCGGATGACGACGGGCTGCGCGCCATCGCGCTCGGCTGCGGCTCCGGCGGCGGGACCGGCGATCCGGGAACGCACTGCGGCGACCCGACGCCGGTGGGCGGGACGTTTACCGGCTTCTTTCGCGGCACCTACTTCATTCCCGCGGTCAATGACGCCGGAGACGTGATGTTCCTGGCGGACGTGGTGGACGGGCCGACCTCGCGCGGCCTGTTTCTCTACCGTCGGGCCGAAGATGACATTATCAAGCTCGCGGCCGTGGGCGATCCGTCGCCGATGGGCGGGCGCATCGGCATGGTCGGGCCGGGCTCCATCAACAACCATCGACAGGTCGTTTTTCTGGCCTACAACGAGGGCTCGACGGTCGCCCAGATATTCAAGTGGGAAGACGGCGTGGTGTCCAAGGTGGTTTCGGCGGGGGAGCCGGCGCCGGGGGGTGGGACGCTTCAGATTCTCGCGTTCGAGTCGAGCAACTTCGGCGACGGCACGAAGATGCCCGTCGGCGCCGTTCCTGATATCAACGATGCCGGCGACATCGCGTTCTTTTCCATCGTTGCCGGCGGGCGCGGGGGGCAGGGCCTGTTCATCTCGCGCAACGGCGTGCATGAATGGGCGGTCTGGCGCGGGCAGCCGTCGCCGATCGGCGGCACGTTCCTGAACTTCTGGCATCCGATCCTCAACAACGCGGGCGAACTCGCCTTCTTTACGGACATCAATCTCGGCGGCGAAGGCAACTCCGGTTGGATGGTGGGCCGGCCGGGGAACTGGCGCAAGGCGGTGGTGTTTCTTGATCGCATCGGCAACGGCGAGGTGCGCTACCTGGCCGTGTCGCGCAATCCGATGCGCGCCTTCGACGACTGCGGCAACCTGCTGATCTGGTGCGTCGTGCGCGAAGATGACAACCGTGAACGCAGCCTCCAGGTGCTGATCACGCCGTCGGGCGAGACGATCGTCACGGCCGCGGATGACGATCCCACGCCGCTGGGCGGCGAGCTGAACACCTTCCAGGGTTGGCCGTCAATGAACAATGGCGGACAGATGGTGCTCGGCTCCGGCATCCTGCGCGGCAACGGCGGCACCGAAAGTGCGCACTTCGTGGTCGAGTTCGACACGATCAAGGGCGACGGCGAGGGCGACGGCGACGTGGACCTGGCCGACCTGGACGGGTTCGTCGCGTGCCTTGCCGGACCGGACGCTTGCCCGGGCGATTACTCGTGTGCCATTTTCGATTTCGACGGCAACGGACGGGTCGATCTGCGCGACGCCGGCGCGTTCCAGCGTGCGTTCACCGGCGGTTAGGCAGAGCCCGGAAGCCTCGCCAGGTGCGTGCCAGACCCGGTGGACGCGCTCGAACGTGGCACG
>CAZYLK010000224.1:0-8731 GCA_964648365.1 uncultured Phycisphaeraceae bacterium | reverse complement strand
AAGGCCGTGCCACGTTGGAGCGTGCCCGCCGGAACTGTCACGCACCCTCTTCCCCTTCGTGGCTCCGTGGCTTCTTCCCTCCGTGCCTTCGTGCCTTTGTGCCTCCGTGCCTGCCTCCCTTCTTCCCTCACTCCCTCACTCCCTTACTCCCTCACTCCCTTCTTCTAAGGCGTCTGCGCCGTCGCTTCCACCCGATGAACGTGTCCGGCCGCGTCCTCGATCGTCAGCGTGGCCGTGGTCGTGCCGATCGCGTTGGCTTCATCGGCGGCCGGTTCGTAGCTGAGCACGACCGCGCCGGCGGCGTCCGGGCCGTTCACGTTGAGGCGGCCGCCCGCGTGGGGAAGGACCGTTCGCGTGACCCCGTCGGTCAGGCGGATGTCGATGCGGGCGGTTTCGAAGCGCCACGCGCGCGAGGCCGCCGCCAGCCGGAACTCGAACACGGGCTGAGTGAATTCCAGATGAACGACGTCGGATGCGACTCGCCGGTCCTCGACTTCTGACGGGCTCTCGCTGCGGACCCACTGATCCAGTACGCGCATGTAGTCCCGCCGGCCGTACTGCTGATACACGTCGGCCGTGATCCGCAGCGTCGTCCCCCGCGCAACGCCGTCAAACCGATAGGTGAACGGGAAGTGGCCGCGGTCGTCGAAGTCGGCCTCGATACGGACATCCGCGAAGCGGAGCACCGCGTAGTCCGCCATGCCGATCGGGCTGATCGGCGTTTTCTGGAACGGCCGCCACGGATCAAGCAGGACGACGTCGAAGTGAACGGTCTCGCCCACCTGCGCCACCTGCCGCGCGGCCACCGACCATTGGCCGTCGGTGCGTGGGCCCGTGCTGGTGGCCAGCGAGGCGGTGGCGCAGCCGCTGGCGATCATCGCCACGATGGAAAGGACCGCGGCCGCGGCGAGCCGAGGCAGGCGACGGGCGGGTTGAACTCGAAAAGCCATCGGTCAGCCACTATCCCTCGGCGTGCCGCGCGCCGGCGCCGATGCGGTGATGCCGCTTGGGCGGCTTCGGTTCGCCCAGTTCCGTGCCGGTTTTTTTACGGGCGTACGCTTCGACCTGGCTGGCGTGGGTGAAGATCAGGTCGTAGGTGTAGGCGCCGCCGGCGTAGTCGCATTCGTGCGCTTCGTACTCGCGGCAGATCT
The DNA here is from genome assembly GCA_964648365.1 of uncultured Phycisphaeraceae bacterium. GTDB lineage: Bacteria > Planctomycetota > Phycisphaerae > UBA1845 > UBA1845 > SURF-32. The sequence goes on along the minus strand of CAZYLK010000224.1, from coordinate 7,580 downwards.
TCGGTCGGGTCTCGTAGACGCCGCAGAGGTTGTCGGGCCGGAGGTTTTTGCAGCGGGCCTGAAACTGCACGTACCAGTCGCCCTCCTCGACGAAGACGCTGACGCCTTCGTGCATGACGTACCAGCGGATGTCGTCGTAGTCGCGCAGGGTGCGCGGCTTGTCGATGGGCAGGGCAATGTAGCGGCAGCAGGCGGCCGTGCAGTGTTCGCAGAGTACGGAGCCGGCGATATCGAGCGACCTGGCCAATTCTTGCCTTTCGCAAAGACCCGGCGGATTATAAAAGTCGTGCGAATCGGGTCAAACGCCTTCGTGCGTTGTGGCGCCTCGGGAAGAACCCCGGCATGAAGGCCGGGGCTCTGAAATCATGCGGAGCAACGCGCTGTGCGCATCGTGGCGGGGAAATGGCGGAGTCGGCGACTGGCGTGGCCGCGCGGCGGCGTGACCCGGCCGGTGCCGGACCGCGTCCGCGAGTCCATTTTCAACATGCTGGGCGCCTATCACGGCACCCCGGGCGAACTGCCCGGCCTGCACGTGGCGGATGTCTTCGCGGGGGGCGGCTCGATGGGGCTGGAGGCGCTGTCGCGCGGCGCCGCGACGTGTCGGTTCTTCGAACGTGACCCGGCCGCGCTGAAGGCGCTGGAGGAGAACCTCAAAGCGCTCAGCGTCGGCGCCCAGGCGCAGATTCAACGCTACGACGCCTGGGCGGCCGCGATGACCGGCGTGGGCGGGGCGCGCCTCGATCTGATCCTGCTCGATCCGCCCTACGAGTCGGCACGGGACGTGTCGCCGGACGGCCACGTGGGCCGGTTCCTCGCACGTCATCGCGAGGGCGTCGCGGCCGACGCCGTCGTCATGCTCCATCACGAAGGCAAAGTCGAGTACCCTGACGACGCCTGCGCCGGCTGGCGGATCCACAAGCGGTCCGTCATCGGCTCGAACGGCCTGACCCTTTTCTGCCGCGATGACTAGCACCATTCACACGATCCGCGAGGCCGCCGTCAAGGTCGCCGAGATGCTCCGCAAGGCGGGTCACGAGGCGCTGTTCGCCGGTGGGTGCGTGCGGGATATGCTGCTGGGCGCGGAGCCGAAGGATTACGACGTGGCGACCAGCGCGCTGCCGGGCGAGGTTCAGCGGCTGTTCCGTCGCTGCCGGGCCGTCGGGCGTCAGTTCGGCGTGATTCTCGTACGGATCTACCGGCACGACGTGGAGGTGGCGACGTTCCGCACGGATCATTCCTATTCCGACGGCCGCCGCCCCGATCGCGTCGAGTTCGCCGACGCGCGGCAGGATGCGCTGCGGCGCGACTTCACCATCAACGGAATGTTCCTCGACCCGGCGACGGGCGAAGTCATCGACTACGTCGGCGGGCGGGCGGACCTGAAGGCGGGTGTCATCCGCACCATCGGCGCGCCGGTCGAACGATTTCGCGAGGATCACTTGCGGCTGCTGCGGGCGATTCGTTTTGCCAGCCGTCTGGGCTTCGACATCGAGGTTGAAACGCTGGCGGCGATTCGGGCTGAGGCCGCCAGCCTGCGGCGGATCAGCGCCGAGCGCGTCTGGATGGAACTGGAGAAGATCATCACCGACCCTTGTCGCGCCCGGGGGTGGGAACTGCTGACCGCGGCCGGCCTGCACCGTCACCTGGCGGAGGGGTGGGACTGGACGGTCGATCAGGCGCGTCACGCGCGGTCGCTGCTGGAGCACCTGCCGCCGCGTGCCGTCGAGGCGCCGCTGGCGCTGGCGGCGCTGATCAGCGATCGCTCCGCGGGCGACGTGACGGGGCTTGCGGAATCGCTGCGGCTCAGTAACGAGTGCGCCGATCGGACCCGGAATCTGCTTCGCGGTTTACCGCGCCTGCGCGCGCCGGATGCGTGGGAGGAGGCGGACGTTCGCACGACGGCCGCGGATCCGGATCGGGCGTTGCTCATTGACCTAGCCCGGGCGGAGCGCGCGGCCGGGGGGGCGGGCGGTTCGACGGAAACTGGGGCGGGCGCGGCGGCCTTCGAGGCGCTGGCGGCGCGGATCCTGGCGTGGGATCCGGCGGAGGCGGCGCCGCCGCCGCTGGTGGCGGGCGACGACCTGATCGCGGCGGGCTATCAGCCCGGTCCGGGATTCAGGCGGGCGCTGGACGCGGCCTATCGCGCGCAGCTCAACGGGCAGGTCGGTGACGCGGGCGCGGCGCTGCGCCTGGCCATGCACGTGCTTGCAACTTCGTCGGCATGACGGCGCACGTGCTCGCTGGGTCGCGCCGTGCGAACGAGGTCAAGCCGGCGCGTGTCAGCGTTCGTTGGCCCCGTGGCGGCGGGCGGCAGCGGCCTCGGTGACGGTCAGGTCGAGCGGGGCGTATTCGTGTACGACCTGTCCGGTCCGATCTTCGACGATGACGTGCAGCAGCCGTCGGTCCGGGCCGGAAGCGCGGATGCGGACGATCGTGTTTGCGTCAAGCTCATAGCGCGTCTCCACCTGCGTCGCGGCTACAAAGCACGCGGCGACCAGTTCGTTCGCCGCTAACTCGTCGAATCGTCGCGAATGGACGTCCGAGATGATCTCCATGCATTGCTGCATTTCGGCGGGGTCGGGCGAGGTCGGATTCGTCGCAATCATCACCGTGCCGCGGAACGGCTTGATCTCCATGCCGGCAAGGATCTGGTCCGGGGCGTAGCCGACATCCTGCACCCGGGCGAGCGGCACGCGGGCATCGTCGACGCGGGTCAGGTCCACAACGACGTTGCGGTCGTGGCTGCCGACCAGCTCGACGCGGCTGATCTGCGGCTCCATCGTCGTTGTGAGCAGGGGCCTGATGACGGGCCGGTCGTCGACGGTGACGCGAACGCGGCCGTCCCATTGAAACTGCTCGGCCGCGCCGGCGTTGAACTCGTACGTTCGCTGCGTGACGCATCCGGACGCGAGGATCAGGGGCAGTGCGAGCAGCAGCCGTCGCGACGAGGCATCAAGGCGTCGGTTCGGTCGCGTGATCGTGGAGGGTCTCCTGAGACGGTAATCGCGCCGTGCCGCATTCCGGGCACGCGCCGCTGGTGTTGCCGGCGAGATTGTAACCGCAGGCGGGGCAGAGGCCGCGCTTGCGGCGGGCGCGTTCGCGGCGCCGTCGGCGGATCCAGCAGATGGTTGGGAAGAAGCCGAAGACGAGGGTCAGCGCCCAGAGAGGGATGAGAACGCCTGTCTGGACCGGATAGTGCGTTTCGAGCATCTCCGGGTGACTGCCCGGGCTGCACTCGCTGCAGACGCCTCCCCGTGAGTACCGTAGCAGGACAAGCCGGACCTCCTCCTCCTGGAACGTGCGGCCGTGGCTCACATACGCGTCGATGTCTGCGAAGAAGAACCCGCCCGACGCGCCAAGGGTGAGCGTGCATTTCTCACCCAGCCGGGCGTCGTCGGGAAGTTCGTAACGGTACCGCCAGCCGACCGAATGGCAGTCGCTTGCCAGTGAGTTGCGCGGGCTGCGGCTGAACCGCGGCCGGCAACTGTCGGCGCAGACGAGCCCGGTGACGAGGGCGGCGAAGGTCAGGATTCGATGGGTCGCTTTTATGATGCGGCTTCTCCACACTCGGGACACCGATCCGACGTCAGGCCCGTCAGGTTGTATCCACAGGCCGTGCACTGGTTGCGGCGGCGGCGGTGCATGACCACGCGACGATAGATCATCGCGTATCCGGGGTAGCCGCCGAACGCGGCGAGGACGAACCAGAAGGGAAGGCTGAGTTCACGAACGACATACTCTTCCCGCACGTCCGGCGGGCCGTCGCCCCGTGTTATGATTGCGCGGCAGGCGATCGTGCGCTCGCATGCGAATGCGGCCAGACGCACGGTTGCAGGTGCAGGATCGGCTGCGCCCCCCAGCAAGGCGTCCGTGCAGACTCCAAGAACGCCCCGAGCGGCGTGAACTAAAAGCCCTTTCCGATCTTCTTCGTGCACCAGACGTCAGGGCTACGTCGTGTCCTCTTTTCCGAGCAGCACGCGGGCCCGCCGTTCTCGCCCGAGGCGTCTGAGGGCCAAACCAAGGATGCGACGCCGGGCTGGTTCCGGCTCGTCCTCGTCACGACGAATGCCACGCGAGCGCGTCTGGCGAACTAGGCGGATTGCCACGGTCGGGTCGAGATGCGCGATAACCTGGGCTGACTCGCCGTAGCACCAGCCGTCCTGGCGCTTGCGGTTTCGGATGACAGGAATGAGGTGGCGATGGAACACGCGGCGCGCGAGTGCGTCGTCACCGGCCTCATAGGCAAGGCGGACGACGCGATGCCACAGCCACGCCGCAAGGCCTTCGGCTTGCTCCAACTCGCCCGCCAGCGGCGGTAGCAATGACGGCCGCCGGACAAACTCGTCGAGTTCGAGCAACAGCGAAAGCGTCAGCCCGTTTAGCGGAACCGGCGCGAATGCGCGCTCCACCTCCATGCGGATCGCTGCCGGCTCGATGGAGTCGAGATGCGCCCGGAAGGATGATCCCTCGCGCAGCGCCTCGAAGCGTTCGGCGATGTCCTTCGCGCCGTCGTCATACCAATCGTCGGATACAAGGCAGGAAACATGGCCGCTCTTGACGACGACCGTGTTCATTCGCCGGGCGAGATCCACGGCCAGCGTGGCAACGTACTGGCCGAACGGCAGACTGTTGTTCGTGCAGTAGGCATGGAACACCAACAGGCCCCCGCCGTCGCTGAGTGCAAACAGGCATCGCCCCTCGATGCGGCCGGCGTCGTCGCGCGCGTACAGCACACGCTTGTTGATGTCGGCGGCGTTGGCGAGCGTCGAGAAGAAGTTGAAATCGCCCGGCGTCAGACAAGTGCCGAACGGCGCCCCCATCTGGAAGATCTCAAGCGGATCATCTTCGAAGCCGACCGTCAGCCGATTCGCATCACCGACCCCCCATTCGCAGGATGCGGCGTCGAGCCACGGATCCAGCGACAGACCCCGGTCCGCCATGCGGGCGGCGAACGCTTGATTCGCCTCGTGCTCGAGCGGCCGCCACGGCGGATCGCCGCATCGCCGGCGGAAGAGCTGCATCGCCAGCCGCTTGTGGTTGTCTCCCAGGTTCAGCGCAGCCGAAAGTGCACGGATGTGCCGATCGTCGAGCAGGGGCGAGGATTCATCAACGGATCCGAACTGCGCGGACACCGCCGCTGCCAACGCGCTGCGCGACCACGCTTCGAGCTGTCGAACAGCCGCCGAGCGTGTCGCACGATCAATGCGCGCGACGGCCTTGCGAATCTGTTTGGCAGACGGCGTCGTCGGGACGGCGCGCTGTTGTCGCAGCCGCGCGAGTCGAGTCCGAAGCCGATCGTCTTGCGGGCGCGCGGACGCGAGCTGTTGAAGTGCGTCGATCTCGTCATCCAGCCGGGCGGGATCGTGGATGATTCCCTTGAGAATCCGGTCGCACTTCGCTTGAGCGGCCGAGTCGAGCGCGTTGAGCGCGGCGGCGGAAGCGCGGAGCGGAGGCGGATAGGTGGACGCCCAGTCGGGCGATTCTGGTTGCTCGGGCGCGGATGGAAGGGACGGGTTGCACTTGAGCGGATGGCAGGCGGTCAGGCGTGTGATCAGCGTCGAAAGGTCCGCCGCGCGGCCGTCGACGATCGTGTCGCGAAGTAAGTGCCCCCAGCCGGCGCGTGCCAGCGTGTGCTGGGCCGCCATCAGCGCCTCGCGGTCGTGGTCGCCAAACGCGTCGCGTGCCGAGAGCGCCTGGTACACTGCCGCGAAACCGGCCGCGTCCTCCGACAGGTTCGCCGCCGCTTCCGCGGCGTCTTCGTTCAAGTAGTCCAGCTTGTCGTTGGCAGCCTGCAGCGCCGTCAGTCGCTCGCACGCGTCCTCGGCGGATCCCGGAGCGGCCACCAGCGTCGCGAGCAACCCGCCGATCGACGGCGTCAGCTCGCCCTCATTGGATCGTGCGTACCATTCGATGGCCTGGAACAACTGCCTGCGTCGTGCGGGCGGGAACTCGTCCATGCATACGGTGAAGATCAGTCCCCACGATCGCTTGTGCCATATCCGCTGCGGCTCGACCCAGGCGCGCCAGAGATCGGCGCCACGTTTCAGGTGCGCGGCAAGCTCCGACACAAGCGCGACGCTCTCGCGCCGCCCGTCATCGATCAACGTTAAGCACTCGTGAACGAAGCTGGCCCGGGCCAGCTTGCCGCTGTGGACGATCGGCATCCGGGGCAGCGCGCCGACAAGAGACTTGTGCAGGTGTTCGTTGACGCCAAGCGACGTCCGCTGGATGTACTGCAACAGCAGCGGCACGTTCAGCGGGGCGGGCGCCGCGCCTTCCAGTTTCACAACTCGCGCGATGAACTTATCGATCACGCGCCGGTGGTGTTCGTGCTGGAAGTCGCGTCGGGCGCGCGCGATCTTCAGCGCGAGCGATTCCGCGTCGGTCCACCATGCCTGCCGTGCTTCGAGCAGCGCCGGCGAGAGCAGCCACGAGCACATCTCCAGGGCCCGCCGCCGCGGCCCCCGATCCTGCCCCGCCAGCCACGCCAGGAATCCGCAGACGTGCTCGCCAACGTCTCCGGGGGGTCGGGTGGGAAGCGGCTGTGGCGGCAGGCGACGTTTGAGCGCCGTGACGCGCGCTCGGAGCTGCTCGATATATGCCGTGGCTCCTTGCGCCGGACAGGTCGCGACTTGCGGATGGGCGAGAAACTCTACCAGCGGCCGCACGCGCCGGGCCGTGTCACGGCGATGCAGTTCGTACATCGCCAAGACTGCACGCAGCTCATGGCGCCGGGCGACGTCGTCGATGAGCGCGGCGTTGGCCCTCGCCCAGGACACCGCCGCACCGAACTCAACTGGGTAAAGGTACGTCAGCCACGTCTGAGCCTCGACGAACGCGCGTACTCTCGGATCGCCGGTGACGGTACGGCGTGCGGATCGTACGTCCGCGGGGGCAAAGGCGCTCGCCTCATCCAGCAGCGAACGGGGCAGCGGCTTGCCATCGTGAATCGCCTCTTTGAGCCGGCCGAGGAGGCGCGGCAAGGACGACTTCCACAGCGGTACGTCGTCGACGAGGTGGGGCAACACGCGCGGAAAGCGGTTGACGAGCCGGGACCAGGTATTCGTGGCTCCGTGGATGGCATGGCGGTCGAGGCGCGTGATCGAGAGTTCGCGGCCGCCCTCGCGCGGAACGTGGAGCCACTCGACGACGCCCTCTGTAGAGCGGACCGGGCAGCCCGGCAGCCAGCCCATCTCGGATTTCATGAACATCCGTCCACGGGCGACATTGGCGCTGGCCAGTCGAGTTCGACGGTCTTTCGGCTGCATCGCGGGCGAGTGTACCCGCCCGATCGGTGCGCCGCGCTGCCCCGGCGTCACGCTGGTCACCGCGCGGCCGGCACGAGCCCGGCCCGCTGCCGCTCGCGGGCGTGAACCTCTTCTTCGTGATCGCCCGAATCGACATGTAGACGCAACGCGGGTCGGGTTCCAATCAAGTGTCGCTGGAGCTTACCGGCGCGGGCGATGGGCGCTTATCGCATCTTGGCCGCTGATGGCAGGTCTGACCGTGTTTCCGCACTCCGGGCAGCGGCCGGTCGTGTTGCCGGCGAGATTGTATCCGCAGTCGAGGCAGAGGCCGCG
>CAZYLK010000223.1:0-8758 GCA_964648365.1 uncultured Phycisphaeraceae bacterium | reverse complement strand
ACAGTTCGGCCGACAGCAACCCTGCGCGTCCGGATAGTGCGGCGCCTTCGCCATCGCGCTTTCCGTCAAAGCCGGGACAGTCACATCGACCGCGGCCGCGACACAGGCCTGATGCGCGGCACCCAGCAGTACCGCGCTGCTCAGAATTCTTACGAGTGTTTTCATGAGTGAATCTCCTCTAAACTGCGATGAACCTGCACCGTCCTCGGCCCCCGTAGAGCACGGGCCGCTGCCTTCGCATCACGAGCATTCGCCACGCACGCCCTTGGTCTTGTGACACTGCCGATATTCCGTACACCAGAACCGGACGCGGTGCGGGGCGTCGTCGCACGAGACGCCCGCGACCTCGACGACAACCCGCCTGCCGCTGACGATCAGTGTGTGACGAAACAGCTCGCTTTTGTCCTTATCAAACAGGATGAACACCTGCTCGCGATCGGGATAAACGTCGGCCTCGGCATGGAGCGTGCCGTCGGCCAGGTAGTAGGTGCTCCGCTTGTCGATCCTGGGTTTGCAGCAGCCCTGCGCGTCGCCGCCGCGCCCCTGCCGCCGCGGCGTGTAGTCCAGCACCTCCGTAATCGTAATCTCGTGGCCGGAGTCCGTGATCCACGTCCGCACGATTCGATCGTCGTGTTCGTCCGGGCGATCGTCCACGGCCGCAGCCCGTGCCGTGGCAGGGACCGCTGCCATCAAGACGAAAAATCCAAGTATTCTGCACGTACGCATGGATCAGTTCCTTTCGCTCAGGAGCGTGTCCATTCACAATGTCATGCCGAGCACGGCTGGCTCGCTTGCACCGACGGTAAGGCCTGGCGGGTGAGCGACGACGGTGGCCTCGTCGCGCGCACCCTCCACGCCACGGGGATCGTGCAGATGCAGCGCCATGACGGGCCGGCGCGATGCGCGATGCCTTGGCGTTGACGGAGGTCGCTGAATGTCCTGGCCGGCCCATTTCCCGACGCGAACATCGATCCTACAAGAATGGCGCGGCATGGGCAAGACCTGTCGTGTCCGCCCACGCCGACCATTCACCCCGTTCATCCCCCGTATCGCGGATCTTCCTCGGTTCGCCGGAATCCTGCGACCGATGATCGGGAGCATCGCAGGAAACGATGCGTTTCCCGCTCCTTCGGCGCCAACCTCAACGGCACGTGCCCTGAACATCTCGAGTCGTCCTGCACGACCTGTGGTCCATACACCAGATGGTGACCTCGTGCGGCGCTGCGCCGCAGTCGACGGCGTTCTCGAGCAGGATCCGCTCACGGCGACGTTGTGGACTGTGCTTCAGTACCATCTGCCGGCCGTGCGCGTCATCGACGTAGATAACGTGAAGGTAGACCAGGGAGCGGAACTTGACGATCAGCCGGATCGATCCCTGATTCCTGTAACTGATCGAGCGGATCTTCGGTTTACAGCACCCCTGCCTGCGTGGGCCGGAGCGCGCCTTCGCCGACGACGGCGCTGACGCATTCGCCGCCGCCGCGCACGGCTGCGGCGTCGCGATGAGTACGGCCGCAAGCACGATGATTCCAAGGAGGGTAGCTGCACCGTTTCGTGTCATCGCGATCCTCTCGCGGAGGTCGGGACAGGGTCGGCATGAGCCGCGGTTGTCGGCCCACGCCGCCCCGTCCCGGTCAGAGGCGGAGTGCTCAGACGCCTCTTGGTTAGTCGCACCGCACCATGAAGTACTTCGTCTCGCCGCAGGAATAGTGCGTCGACACGAGGTGATCTCCGGCGGGCACATTCTTCCACTTCATCTTGGCCTTTCCACGACCATTGGTACGCGAGTAGACGCAGTTCTCGCCGTCGTAGCAGAAGTCGAGCGGGTCGAGCCAGGCGTACTTTTTCACCTGAGACTTCAGCTTGCCGTTCTTGCACGAGGCTTTGGACTTTTCCTTGCTGTTGCACTCGCCGTGATGGATCAACTGCCCGCGAATCTGCCCATCGGGATAGGCCGACGAGCTGACGTCCACGTACAGACCATCGCTGCGAATCAGCGCGAGGTCGTCTTCCGAAATCTCAAAGGCTTCCTCGATGGGGTTGCCGGGGTTGTTCACGTCGAACAGAACCGGTCCATTGACGCCCCGCAGGCCGGCCTTGATCGCCGCGGCCGAGGCCGATGCCACGTCGTGCGTACACGAGAGCGACAGCTTGGTTTCGTCCCCGTTGACGCGACCGACGCAAAAGCCCTGGTTCTGAATGGGGTTCGGGGGCACCACCTGGGAGCCGTCCAGGATGAAGTGGAACGCGCTGACGCCTTCGACGATCTGGCCGCGAACTTCGCCGTTGCGGAAGTCCTGTGACTCGATCACCACGTAGAGCTCCCCGTCATGCATGGCGGTCACCAATTCGGGCGTGACGCTCCACTGCCCGCGCATGGGGCTCACCGCGCTGTTGAAGGTGAACAGGGCCGGGCCGACATCGCCTTTCTCAGCCCGGTGAATCGACGCGCTGCGAACCTGCGCGACGTTGTGCGTGCAGCCGATGCTGAACGTCCGATTGCCGTTCTCCAGAATGCCGAAGCACGTCGCGACCGCTTCGCTGCCGCTCGGGGGCACAACCTGGTCGCCGGTCACATGGAAGATGAACATGCCGCCGGGAAAGCCATTGCCTTCCTGCCCCGACGCCGACAAACCCGTCGCCAGGACCGCCGCCGCAACCAACACCGTCCGCACTGCCTTCATGCGTTTCTCCTTTTTGAGCCAGGATGGGCCGGAGGCGTCGTGCCGTACGAGTCGAGTTTCGTCCCTTCCGCGGCGCTCCTCCGCGCCGCCGGCCAGACCCCGCCGTCGGAGGTGAAGCGCAATCGGCGAATATCGGGCGTAAATCAGTTCTGCAAAAAAAAGACGCCGGGAACGCCCTGGCGCGATCACAAATGGGCCAGGCGAAGTGAATGGCGGCGAGAGAATCAGCCGATAATCAGGAAGCGGTTTTTATCGGACATCTTCGTTTCGTGGATGATACTCGACCCTTCTGGATCGCCTGCCGATGTTTCAGCGATCGTCCCGCCTTCAGGGATCACGTCACGCACGCGTTCCCGCAACGGTCGCACCGGTTCCGGCCGAGGGCGGGGCGTACGGGGAGCACCGTACCGTCCTGAGGCGCAAATCCATGAAAAACAACATGTTAAGAGCGGCCCTGGCCGTGTTTCCGATCGGACTGACACTGGGGATCCACCTCGGCTGCTCCGCCCGGCAGCCGCAGACCGCGTGGGCGCCGCCGCCGCCGCGACCGATGCTGACCTCCGCCCGCGACCGCCAGATCACGCTGTTCGGCGAGCTGCCAACGCGCGACCTGGGGCAGTACCAGTCGCGGGCGCAGCATTCGCTGACCCGGCACACGTTTGTCGAAGAGGGCGCGGATTACGACCCGGATCTCGATTCGACCGGGCGCCGAATGGCGTTCTGCTCGACCCGGCATAGCCGCTCGCCGGATCTGTACGTCAAAGCAACCGACGGCCTGGCGGTGACGCAGTTGACCAGCGATCCGTCGTCCGACGTTCAGCCCGCGTTCAGCCCGGACGACCGCCGGATCGCCTTCGCCAGCGACCGGTCCGGAAACTGGGACATCTGGGTCATCGACGTTGACGGGTCGCAGCCGGTCCAGGTGACCGGAGGGGCCAGCCACGACATCCACCCGAGCTGGTCGCCGGACGGGCGCCAGCTTGTCTATTGCAGCCAGCCGGTCGGCGGCGGACAGTGGGAACTGTGGGTGGTGGACGCCGTCGCGGGCGGGCAGAGGACGTTCATCGGATACGGGGTGTTCCCGGAGTGGTCCCCGGCCGGCGAGACCATTCTCTACCAGCGAGCCCGGGAACGCGGGTCGCGCTGGTTCAGCGTCTGGACCGTGACCCTGGTCAACGGCGAGCCGCGGCACCCGACGGAAATTGCATTTGGCGCGGATTACGCGATGATTCTACCCACGTGGAGCCCGGACGGGACGCGAATCGCGTACACGGCCGTGGCGTCTGCCGTGCCGGGGCCGGTGGGATCCGGCTCACCGGATCTGGCGGACATCTGGGTGGTGGACGCGGACGGCAGTTCGCGCGTGCGCCTCACGGATGGCTTCGATGCGAATCACGGACCGGTGATCTCAGCGGATGGGCGCGTCTATTTCACGTCCAACCGTGAAGGTCACGAGAACATCTGGTCACTGGCGCTGCCCGCTGCGTCACCGGCGCCCGCGGGCGGCAAGATCGCCGCAAGCCCGGCTGAGCCGGACAGCGACGTGCGTGCGAATGCGCCGGTGAAGGTGACGTCGACGCGGGGTGACGACGGACGTTAAGCCCGCGCCGGCGATTGACGATAAAATGGTTGCCTGGCGGGATTTCAGGGCTGGTAACGCAGCCTTGATGCAGATGCAGGGATGCCGGACCCGCCGTGCGCGCAATGGATTGCGAGGCAGGGATGCACTGTGAGGCACGGATCGGCCGCTTCTGGGGGGGGGTAGGCGTCTGGATGTCGGCCGGTGTGGCGGCGTCGATCGGATGTCGATCGCAGCCCTCGGGACCGGGTTGGATCGAGAATCCGACATTCGGCCCGATGAGCATCGCCGTGGCCCCGGCGGTGAACCTGAGCGGATCGACGGCGTTCGATCCGGACCGGTTCGCCGACCTGATGGCGTCCGAGTTGACCTACGTCGAAGGCGTCGAGGTCATCCCGGTCAGCCGGGTTCTGGCAGTGTTGCAAGCGCAGCGTGCCGACGGCGTACAATCGGTGTCTCATGCGTGGGACATCCGCGAGGCGCTGGCGGCGGACGCGATTCTGGTCTTTGCGGTCACGGAGTACGACCCCTATGACCCGCCGTCGATCGGGCTGGATGCCCAGTTGTACGGCACGCCGCGGTCGGGATGGCGCCGGTTGGATCCGGTAGCCCAGTCGCGACAGGCGGCGCTGGCGGTCGACCCGCCCGGTCGTCGTCCGGGGGATCCGCTGGCGCGCGTGCAGCGTACGTTCGACGGCGGCCACGAGGACGTGGTGGCGGCGGCGCGGCGGTTCGCCTCGAGCCGGAGCGGGGACGATAATCCCTACGGCTGGCGGCGGGTGCTGGTCAGCCAGCAGGAGTTCATCCGTTTCTGCTGTCACGAGACGCTGGATGCGCTGATCCGCGGCCGGAATCAGGAATCGGAGAATGGAATTGCCGAACAATAAGACGGAGAAAGTCGCCAGGAGGGGGAACGTGGTTCGGCAGCTTACGCTTTCGAAGGGCAAGGAGCGCTTTGTCTTTCGCTATCGGGGGGGGCAGGAAGCGGACGTGATCGATACGCTGGCGCGCATGGCCGATGACGCGGACAGCGGACTCGATTGGTTCGATGCGGCCATTCTGAGCTATCAGATGGGACGTCGGTTGGAGACGGAGCTCGACCAGTTGGTGAAACTGCATGGATGAGCGGGCTCGCGGCCCCGTCGAAGGCGACGACCCAGCCAGAATCAAGTGACCTTCGCCGAAGTGTAACAGGCAGTCATGACCGAGAATCCGTTGATTGAAGAATTTCTCAATTATCTGAAATTTGAACGGCATTTCTCGCCTCATACGGCGAAGTGTTACGCCGCGGACCTTCACCAGTTCTGCGCCTTTCTGAATGGCGACGAAGCCGCGGCGGCGGGCCGGCAGAATTTCACCGTTCCTGCGGGCGCCGCCGCCCTGGGGGCCTCCGGCGGAGGCCATCGGTCATCGGCGGGCGCCGTGGTGATGGAGGCGCCGGCGCTGCGCGAGCGACTGCTCGCCGTCTCGACCGATCGCGTGAAGGAATTCCTGGCGTTCCTCGGCACGCAGAGCTACTCGAAGTCCACCACGGCCCGCAAACTTGCGACGCTGCGGAGCTTCTACAAGTTCTGCCAACGGCGAGGCTACGTCGCGACCCATCCGCTGGCGACGATCAAGACGCCCAAGCAGGAAAAGCGCCTGCCCAAGTGCCTGACCGTCGAGCAGATCAACAAGCTGCTCTCGACGCCGGACGACGGCACGCTGCTGGGCGCTCGCGACCGGGCCATGCTTGAAGTCGTGTATTCCACCGGCATCCGCGTCAGCGAACTGGTGGATCTGAACGTCGATGACATCGATTTCGTCGGCCAGGCCATCCGTGTGCGCGGCAAGGGCAAGAAGCAGCGCGTCTCCCCCATCGGCCTGACCGCGCTGAACGCCGTGAAGCGGTACACCGAAATGCGCCGCGCCGATCCACGCTCCGGATCGTTCCATCAGCAGGCCCTGTTCGTCAACAAGCACGGGCAGCGCCTGAGCACGCGCAGCGTGCGCCGCAAGCTCGACAAGTATCTTGCCGAGTGCGGACTCGATCCGTCGATCAGCCCGCACACCCTGCGGCACAGTTTCGCGACGCACATGCTGGACAACGGCGCCGACCTGCGCAGCGTCCAGGAGATGCTGGGACACCAGTCACTCTCCACGACGCAGGTCTACACGCATTTGACCACGCAGCGGCTCAAGACCGCCTACGATGATGCGCATCCGAGGTCGTAAGAGGAAGGCACGAAGGCACGGAGGCACCGAGGCACCGAGGCACGGCGGGAAGAGAGGCAGGACACGCATTCAGAGCCCCGGCATTCCATTCGTGCCGGGGTTTTTTCGTGCGCCGAGACGCCGGGTCAGGCCATTCGGCGACGACGGAGCCTGGTCAGGCACAGGCCCCCCGCCGCAAGCAGGAGCAACGCCGTTCCCGGTTCGGGCACGACGGTCAGCCCGAAGATATACGACGAGAGAATCGAAACGCTCGGTCCCTGCCCGCGCACACTCTGCATTTCCAGATCCTGAGAGATGCGCAGCTCCGAACCGAACAGATCCGGATTCAGTGGCGAAGACACGAAGACCGACCCGTCGCCGGTCGCGTCATGCATGGTGGTCAGTCGATGCTGGGCCTCGCCCTCGATGGCGCGCAACGTCTCGACCAGGCTGACGAACGCCGCCTCAGAAGGCTGCGAACGCGACGCGGAAAACCCGTATGCGGAAGGCGTGCCAAGCCGCAGCCAGGCGCGATCAAACCCCAGACCCTCGACGGTCCGGGCCGTAAACGACAACGTGCCCGCCAGATTCACGCCATTGAGCGCCTGAAACGGACCTTCCAGCATGAACCCGCCCGTGGCCGCGGCCGTGGGCAGTACCCGCACGGACTCGTTCGACGGAAACGCCCCGGCGCCGGAGCGCGTCGTCAGTTCAAAGTCGGAGAATTCGATCCGACCGTCGTGCGATCGGAACGTCGCATCCGGATTGTCGAGCAGGTCGGCCAGCGTGAACTGCTCAGCCGGCGCCGAACGCGCGATGCTCGCCAAAGCCAGCATGGCGAGCCCGATCTTCAGGCGGCGCCCGTGGGGAAGGACATGTCCAGTCATTTGCGCTCTCCCGGATCAAGGGAGAGAACGCGTGGGGGAACGCAGTGAGCGCGCACAAACCGGCAACGGCGCAACCGCGCTAAGGAAGATGCTTCTTTCTCCTCGGCACCGCCCAACGATGGGCAGACCGACCCCAGTCGTCTCTCTCTCCCGATGTGGCGAACGCGCAGGGCACGTCCGCCTCGACCTCTCTCTGGCCCTGATTGTACTCGAACGGCCGCTCCACGTCCAGTACGAATTTCGCTCCCGGCGTTTTCAGGGGGTAGGATATGGGTCCGCACCAATCCGGACGAGCAGGAGGGTGCCGGAGGCAGGAGGATTGGCCATGTCCTTTATCAAGACCGTGGGCGAGGCGGAGGCGGACGGTCCGCTGGCCCGGATCTACGCCGCCGCACTCCGTCGCGCAGGTAAAGTCTTTCAGATACTCAAGATACAGAGCGTCAACCCGGGCATTCTGGACGCCAGCATGGGGCTGTACACGGCCGTGATGCACGGGCCGTCGCCGCTGACCCGGCGATTGCGGGAGATGGTCGCGACGGTTGTCTCGCGGGCGAACGAGTGCCACTACTGAACGCTGGCCCACGCGGCGGATCTCCGGTCGGAGATCGAAAAAGAAGGCGCGATCGCCGGCGGGACGGGTTTGGGCGCACAGGGTCAGGCATCCGCGGTGGAGTCATTCGTCTCAGCCATCGCCACCGACTATCGGACCGCCAGCCTCTCCCCGGCAGAGCGGGCGGCGCTCGACTTCGCGGTGAAACTGACGCGAACGCCACAGGCCATGACCCCCGCGGACGCGGAATCGCTGCGCGCGAGCGGATACGACGATCGCGCCATCCACGACCTGACGCAGGTCGTCGCGTACTTCAACTACATCAACCGCATCGCCGACGGGCTGGGCGTCGACCTGGAGCCTGATATGTCGCCGCCGCGGGTCGGGCCTCGCGTGGAGTCTGGCGGCGGCGCCTCGGGCGCCGAAGAGGATTGACGCCGGTAGGCCGGGGACAGGTATAATTATGCCAGCCGAGAAGTGGCGGGTGTCTGTCCGTGGCGCGTGCCCGGCTGCAAGTCACACCCCTCCCAGCTTCTGATCGAAGCAGACCCAGGGGCCGGTTCGCCGCCGGAGCGCGGCCGAAAGGCGTCGAGGGAACAACCTTTACAGTTTGGTTCGGATTCGCGCGGGCGCTGCAATCGTCGGCGGGTGTGATCAGTGCGCGTCCGGGGCGGAAGACTCGTCGCGTCCGCGGGTGAGCGCCGGCGCTCAGAGCCCCCGGAGTCATGCCTGGGTTGCGAAGGTGTGGACCACGCGTGCGATTAAGACCCACCGGTTGAAAACCGGTGCCACACTGGACCACCGGTTGAGAACCGGTGTCACAGGTGCCACACGGTGAGACAATTCAAAGGAACACGCTGATGGC
>CAZYLK010000222.1:0-8807 GCA_964648365.1 uncultured Phycisphaeraceae bacterium | reverse complement strand
TTCGACGCGCAGCGCGCCGAGCATGCGCCGGATCAGGATCTGGCGGAGGCCTATCGCGCGATGGGCGAGCAGATCGAGGCGCGCCGCCGCGGCCCCGGCGCGAACGCGGCCGCGGCACAATAGTGCGCATGAGTCAGCCGCCGCCGGCATCCACCGATGTTCCGCGCCGCGCCGCCGCGCGGCAGGTCGGGCGCTGGCGCTGGTTCTGGCTGGCGGCGGCCTATCTGGCGCTGGGGCTGGCGATTAGCCTGTTCTACCGCCGTGAGGTGGCGGAGATTTCGGTATGACAACACTGCAGCGGCTCGCGATGCCGGAGTATCTCGACGCCCGCCAGGCGGCGCAGCGGAAAGACCGCCTGATCATCGCCGGATCGTTGATGCTGGCGGTGTTGTGTCTGGTCGGCGCGGGGTTTCTGCTGACGCCCATGAATAAGGTGCGCGCGGAGCAGCAGCTCATCCTCGACCCGGAGCAGTTTGCGGGGCTTCCGCCGGACATCGAACTGCTCGGCAAGCTGGGCACGTTCCGGGCGCTGGCGATCGACTGGGCGTTCATCCGTGCGGAGCGGTTGAAAGAAGAGGGAAAGGACTACGAGTCCTATCAGCTTGCGTCGCTCCTGTGCCGGTTGCAGCCGCGCTTCCCGACGGTGTGGGATTTCAACGCCTGGAACATGGCGTATAACATCTCGGTCAACTACTACACGCCCGAGGCCCGCTGGAAGTGGGTCAAGAACGGCATGGAACTGCTGCGCGATCAGGGCATCCCTTACAACCCGCGCAACGTGTCGCTCTACAAGAGCCTGGCGTTCATCTTCTGGCACAAGATCGGCGACTTTCTCGACGACCAGCACATCAATTACAAGCGCGCCTGGGGCTGCGAGATGGAGCGCGTGCTCGGCGCGCCCGTGGTGGCGTTGACCACCGAGGACACCATCGCGCCGATCCGGCGCATCGCCGGGGCGCCGCTGAATCTGGCCGATCTGTACGCGGAAAACCCAGAGGCCGAGGCCCTGGCCGCCCGCCTGACCGAACTCGGGCTGACGCCCGACCGGCGGCTGCTGGACCACGCGGCGCGCTACCTCCGCCCCGAGTTGACCGCCGAGCAACTCGTCGCGGAAGGCAGCGAGGTGACCACCGAGCAGATCAACTTGCAGGAGCAGAACGCGCTGCTGCGCGACCCGGCCCACGAGGCCGCTCTCGCCGACCTGCTGGCGACCGTACGCCACATTACGCTGGCCAACGACTATCACATGGACCCGGCATTCATGGTCGAGCTCATGGAGCAGTTCGGGCCGATCGACTGGCGGACCGCCTGGGCACACTCGCTCTACTGGTCCGCCCGTGGCGACGTGCAGGCCAAGGGGTTTTTTAATACGAATCCCAACGACGAAATGAACACCGTCCGCTTCATTTTCTTCGCCCTGCGCGAGGGATACTCCCGCGGCCACATGGTGCTGACGCCGAACTTCGAGGATCCGTTTCAGTCGCACATCGACTTTACGCCGGACATCCGCTTCATCCCGTACTGTCACGACGCCTACATGAAGTACGGCAAGGAGCAGTTCGGCGACCGGCCGGACTTTATCGAAGGCACACCGGGGCCGAACTACTGGTCCGGATTCATCACCGACATGCACAACTGGGTCCAGTTGCTCTGGCTCGAAGGCGGGCAGGCCAATCTCGCGAAGGCGGAGGAATACTACCGTTGGCTGCGGGTCAACAACCCCCATCCGGACGGGCAGCCGCAGGAGCGGTACATGCAGCCGCTGCGGGATTTCGCCATCGGCAACCTCAAGGAGCAGATGCAGACCTACCGGCAGGCGAGCATGTTGATCGGCAAGTTCATCGCCAAGGCGTTCCGCGACCTGGCGCTGGGCAACGTCCAGTCCGCCCGCACCTCGGCCCGCAACGCGATGGAGTTCTGGCGCGAGTATCATGCTGAGGTGATAGCGATCGACCGCGTCGACCGCCGTAAGCTGCAACCGTTTAACGTCATGATGGGCGATCAGCTCGCGGCGTACATGATGGACGAGACCAATGCGCCCATCTACAAGGCGCGGCTGTGGGATCGACTGGCCGTAAAAAGCGTACCCAAAAAGGTCGCGTGGGATCGCATCGTGCCCTACCTGGACGAACTCTGCGCGAAACAAACGCCGCCCTGGGATCGAAATAAGGCATTTCCCGAACCGCCGGACATGGAAAAGTTCCGTGAGGAAGGCGTTCCGACCTTCCACGACAATGAACTCGACTTTGACGAGGGTACGCGGAAGTAGCATCTGAGAGGGAAGGCAGGGAGGCGTGGTCCAGAGCCCCATCGATGCAGCTTCGTCCCCGCTGCCCCCCCCTCCGCTCCGTGAACGGGCCCACGGCGTCTCGGCCATCCAGTGCCGCGGCGTCCACAAGCATTACACGCAGCGGCGCAAGGATCCGGTGCACGCGCTGCGCGGGCTCGATCTGAGCGTGCGCGTCGGCGAGTGCTTCGGCCTGCTCGGTCCGAACGGCGCGGGCAAGACGACCACGGTGGAGATCCTCGAAGGGTTGCTGCCGCCCACCAGCGGCGAGGTCGAGGTGCTCGGCCTGCAGTGGGGCCGGCACGACGGGGAATTGCGGCAACGCATCGGCATTTCGCTGCAGGAAACGCGCCTGGAGGACAAGCTGACGGCGCTGGAGACGGTGCGGCTGTTCCGCAGCTTTTACCGCAACGGCCCGCCCCCGGAGGAGGTCGTCGAGCGCGTGGGCCTGACCGAGAAGAGCCGATCGTACGTCGAACACTTGTCCGGCGGGCAGAAGCAGCGGCTGGCCGTGGCGTGCGCGCTGGTCGGCGATCCGGAACTGCTTTTTCTAGATGAACCCACCACCGGCCTGGATCCGCAAGCCCGGCGTGACGTGTGGGAGATCATCCGCGACCAGCGCCGCCGGGGACGCACGGTGCTTGTCACGACGCATTACATGGACGAGGCGCACCGCCTGTGCGATCGCGTCGCGATCGTCGATCACGGCCGCGTCATCGCGCTGGGGACGCCGGATGAACTGATCCACACGCTGGGCGGGGGACATGTGATCGAGTTCGCTCTGGAAGACGGCCGGCCGGCGCCGGATGTAACCCGGCTCGCTGAAGTCGCCGGGGTGCGCAGCGTCACCCTTGACGGTCCGTCGGTGCTGCTGGCCGTGGATCTGCCGCACGTCGCGTTGCCGGCGTTGATGCGGCATCTGGACGCCGCGGCCGCGCCGCTCAAACATCTCACCACGCGCCACGCCAGCCTGGAGGACGTCTTTGTGAGCCTGACCGGCCGGCACCTTCACGACGACGGTGAATAACGCATTCGTACAGTTGATGCTGTTCCGCTTTCGCTCGTTTCTTCGCGAGCCTGCGGCCGTTTTCTGGTCCTACGGATTCCCGCTGATCCTGGCGGTCTCGCTTGGGATCGCGTTCCGCACGCGGCCTCCCGAAGTGATCGTCGTCGACGTCATTGACGGACCCGGCGCGGAGCGCGTGCTGAGCGCGCTGTCTGAAGTGCAGACCGAGCCTGGCTTCGAGGCGTCGATCCAGCCGGGCGATGCGGCCATGCGCCGCCTGACGCTGGCCCGCTGCGCCGTCGCGGTCGGCGTATCGGAAGATGGATCAATCGTCTATCACTTCGACCCGATGCGGCCCAACAGCCTGCTGGCCAGAACGCAGGTGGACGACTGCCTGCAACGCGCCGCCGGGCGGACGGACGTGACCGTCACCTCGGAACGCCGCGTCAGCGAACCAGGCTCGCGTTACATCGACTTCCTTCTGCCCGGGCTGCTGGGACTGGGGCTGATGGGCAACGGCCTGTGGGGCGTGGGTTTCGTATCGGTCGACATGCGCATTCGCAAGCTGCTGAAGCGGTTTACAGCCACGCCGATGAAGCGGACCCACTTTCTCGGGTCGCTGATCGGCGCGCGGATGATCTTCACGATCCCTGAGATGGCGGTGGTGCTGCTGGTCGGCTGGTATTTTCTCGGCGTGCCGATTCGCGGGTCGCTCGCCACGATCGCCGTGGTGACGTTTGTCGGGGGTCTGTGTTTTGCGGGCATCGGCCTGCTCGTGGCCTGCCGTGCGAAGCGCATCGAAACCGTTTCGGGCCTGATGAACCTCGTCATGCTGCCGATGTGGCTGATGTCCGGCATTTTTTTCAGCACTGAGAACTTTCCGGATGCGCTTCAGCCGGTGGTCAAGGCGCTGCCGCTGACGCACATCAACGACGCCCTCCGCGCCGCCATTCTGGAGGGAGCGTCGCTGGCGTCGATGTGGCTGCCGCTGGCGATCCTCAGCGCCGTCGCCGTCGTCACCTTCACGCTCGCGGTCCGCTGGTTCCGCTGGACGTAGCGTGGCGGAAGGGAGTGAGGGAGTGAGGGAGTAAGGGAGTGAGGGAAGAAAGAGGGACTACGGTTCTTCCATCTTCCCCTCACTCCCTGACTCCCGTCTCCCTCACTCCCTGTGTTCATTCTTTGGTTGCGGCCATCGGCCGCGTAGTCTCTGACGGCGGAGCTTCTCGCCATTCTGCGCGCATCCTCCGCGCGGAGCCGCGATCGTAGCCGTGGTAAGGGGATCAGGGAGTAAGGAAGTGAGGGAGTCAGGGAAGAAAGACCCCGAGGTTCAACTCTTCCTCTTCCCCTCACTCCCTGACTCCCTTACTCCCTCACTCCCTTCCCATTCGGCCTTTTGGGTTGCGGCCATCGGCCGCCTTAGGGGAGTAAGGGAAGAGCGGCGTGACGCTGCTCTGTTGTGGCACCGTTTTTCAAACGGTGAGGTGACGTGGCACTTCATCAAGCAAATTGGGGACGGCCAGCTTTCGCCGGCCGTCCCCGTCTCTCTCCCCGCATTGATCGGTTCAGCCGCCGGCCGCACGTACACTGCACGCACGGTCAAACGTCTGCCCGCTGTCAATCACACGTCCGCTCGCACGGACCGCACGCCACGGCCTTCGCCACGACGATGCACATGCCGCCGTTCGGGCAATCGACTGCCGTCTTGATCTTCTTGCGGCAGTCCTGCTTGGTGCGGCACTCGCCCAGGCACAGCCGATCGCCGCGCTGATAGGGGCAGTGGAGGCACGGCCCGTCGCACAGACCCGGGTAGGGCTTCGACTTCTTGACCACGTACAGGCAGCCGTTGTCCTGCGGGCGGCACTCGATTTCGTCACAGCCGACGCCCGGATGGAACCGGCCCTGCTCGTTGTGGCAGCGCTCCTCGGTCGTGTTCACGCAACCGCCGTTCGGCAGGCAGCAGGCGCCCTCGACGGGACCGTCGCAGTTGACCTGGTTGCAGCCCATGCCCTCGAAGAAGCGGCCGTTGAGGGCGGAGCACTCGCGCTCCGTCACCTCGGTGCAGCGGGCGCCGGGGACGCAGCAGGCGCCGCGGGCGGGCTGCTCGCAGCGAATGTTGTTGCACGAATCACCGGGGTGGAATTCGCCTTCCAGCGCGCGGCAGCGGTCGCCGGTCGTCTGGAGGCATTCGCCGTTGGGCAGGCAGCAGGCGCCGTCCTGCGGCTGTTCGCAGCGCACCTCGTCGCAGCCGAGACCTTCGTGGAACTTGCCGCCGGCCGCGGCGCATTCGCGTTCGTTGGTCTCCTTGCATTCGCCGTTCGGCAGACAGCAGGCCCCGTCGCCGGGCTGCGGGCATTCGAAGTTCTCGCAGCGGGCGTCCGGGTGGAACTCGCCCTCGCTCAACCGGCAGCGCTCCGCCGTGGTGACGACGCACTCGCCGTTGGGCAGGCAGCAGGCGCCCTCCTCGCCCATCAGGCAGTTGACTTCCTCGCAACGCAGGCCCTCATGATACACGCCATTGAAGCCCGCGCACTCGCGCGCGTTGTTCGTTTGGCGGCATCGCCCGCCGGGCAGGCAGCAGGCGCCCCCGATCGGAGCGTCGCAGTTGACTTCCTCGCATTCCATCTCGGGATGGAACCGGCCGAGTTCGCGGAAGCAGGTTTCCGGATCGGTGATTTTACAGCCGCCGTCCTGGAGACAACACGCCCCTTCCACATTGTTGCGACACTCGACGTCTTCGCATCTCATGCCCGGATGGAACCGCCCCTGCGCCCGCTCGCAGACGTCGGCGGTTGTAATCCGGCACTCGCCGTTCGGAAGGCAGCAGGCGCCCTCGTCCTGGGCCCGTGCCGCGGGCGTAAGGCCCAACGTCGCCGAAAAAACCAGCATCCACAGTGCTTTCTTCATCGCATTTCTCCTTTTCCAATTCGAGCTGAATCGAGATGTACCGCCTGCCGTCGGCGCCACGTTCATAAACGATGGATTCGTTTCAATCCGCTGGCACCCATGAGGCTAGCCGATCGGCGGCGTCCGATACCAGCAGTATTAGAGTGGACTTATCCGCGCCGGCGGCGTCGACGTGCAAAGCATTGGGCGACAGGATGTTGCGAGTGCGCCATCCGCCAGTCGGTACGCAGGCTGAGGCGTTCAACCGCTGCTGTCGTCTGCGGTCGGTGACTCGGAACGCGCGATCGAATAGAGAAACCACCGCCGTCGTGGAGAGCCGCTGCGCGGCGTCAGGCGCAGAAAGTAGACGCTCCAGACGGAATCGTCTGACATCGCCAGCTCGAAACAGTGCCGCCGCAGATACTTCTCGCCATTGGCACGGCCGATCTCCGAGCCGGACTGCTTCCAGCGACGGATAACCCTGCGCACCAGATACGTCTCACCGCGCCACCGGAAGCCGCCGGGCAGGCCCGGCTCGCCGCGGCTCATCGCGGCCGTGTCGAACTCGATGGCCGCGCCCGGGCGGGAGTCGGCCGCGGCCGGCTCGATCGGCTCACTGACGAACGTCTCCATCGGCGTATCCGTTCGGATGGCTGCGGTGCCATTGCCAGGCGGTTTCCACAATCCGCTCGATCTGCGTGTACTCCGGCGTCCAGCCAAGTTCAGCTTTCGCCTTGGCGGGATTGGCGAACAGTTCCGGCGGGTCACCCTCGCGGCGGGGCGCGGGCACGGCCGGGATGGCGTGCCCGGTAACCTGGCGGGCGGCCTCGACGAGTTCCTTGACGCTTGTGCCGATGCCCGTACCGAGATTGTAATACCGGTAGTCACCCTCGGCCTGCGATTCCAGTGCGAGCCGATGCGCCGCCGCCAGATCCTCGACGTGGATGTAGTCGCGGATGCACGTGCCGTCCGGGGTGGGGTAGTCCGTGCCGAAGAGCTTGATGCCGGCCCGGGTTCCGGATGCCACCTGCAACACCAGCGGGATCAGGTGAATCTCCGGGTGGTGGTCTTCGCCGATCGATCCGTCCGCGGCCGCGCCGGAGGCGTTGAAGTATCGCAGCGCGGTCGCGCCCAGGCCCCAGGCGCCGGCGCAGTCTTCCAGCATCCATTCGACCGCCCGCTTGGTGCGCCCGTAGGCCGTGATCGGGTTCTGGGCGGCGTCTTCCGAGATCGGACTGTCGGCCACGCCGTAGGTGGCGCAGGTCGAGCTGAAGACGAACCGCCGCACGCCCGCGTCGTGCATGGCTTCCAGCAGCGTGCCGGTGTTGGCGACGTTGTTGCGGTAGTACTTCAGCGGCAGCCGGGTGGATTCGTTGACGTCAAGGAAGGCGGCGAAATGCATCACCGCGTCAAACTTCGCCGAGCCGAAGACGCGATCCAGCAGCGCGCGATCGCCCAGGTCGCCCTCGACGAACTCCGCGCCCGGGTCGACCGCCTGCCGGTGCCCGCTGCACAGGTTGTCGAGCACGACCGCGCTGTGGCCGTGGGCGCAGAGGTCTTTCACGCTGTGACTGCCGACATATCCGGCGCCGCCTACGACTAGAACACGCACTGTTGGCTCCCTTTGGTCGCCGGGGAGTAAGGGAGTGAGGGAGTGAGGGAGTCAGGGAAGAGGGGACTCGTTGCTCCCCGTTCAGGGCCGCTTTCTGTGTGGCACTCCCGACCCGGACCTGACTTCCCCTTCTGCTCTTCCCTTATTCCCTGACTCCCTGACTCCCTCACTCCCTTCTTCACTCCGCCGCCACGTCCTCGATGCGCGAGATGCTCAGGGCGTGCCGGCGGAATACGACGATCCGGCGGCGGTTGACCTGTATGCCCTCGCGACTGGCCTCCGCCACGTAAACCTCTTTATTGGCATGGCCGTCGCGGCAGTCGTGCAGATCGGCCTCGGACAGCGTGAACGCATCGTCGGTGATCTGCTCCAGCTTGCCGAGATAGACGATCGGCCCGTCCGTGTCGATCACGACGCGATGTCCGATCATAGCTTGCAACGCATCCGCCATCCGGTCATCTCCACGGCCCGCGCTTCACCCACCCAGAGCACCGCCCAGCCGCGCTCCGTCGTAGCGGCCCACTCAGAGCCCCGCCTTTCAACGCGGGGTTCCCCGACAGGACCGATGCCCCGCCACCCGGCGATTTGTCCCCCGCTCGGCGCTTCGATACACTTCGCTGGGACCGCAACGCAGCACACGGAATCGCGTTGTCGGCGGCTGTGTTATAGTCCGAAATGGCAACGGATACCAAACTCCTCTACCTCGAAACCATGGGCTGCCAGATGAACGTGCTCGACAGCGAGCTGGTCGAGGGGCAGCTTCGGCGGCAGGGGTACGCCCGCACGGACGACATGACCGCGGCCGACGTGGTGCTGCTGAACACGTGCAGCGTGCGGGATCACGCCGAGCAGAAGGTGCTCTCGCGGCTGGGGGCGCTGAAGCGGGCCAAGCAGGAGCGGGCGGACATGGTGGTCGGCGTCATCGGCTGCATGGCCGAGCGCGACCCGGACGGCATCTTCTCGAAAATGCCGCACGTAGACCTGGTCTGCGGGCCGGGCGACCGCAACAAGGTGCCCGC
>CAZYLK010000221.1:0-8875 GCA_964648365.1 uncultured Phycisphaeraceae bacterium | reverse complement strand
AGGTCGGCAGGGAGCAACACACGCCTTGTCGGTCTGAGGCGAAGCCTCGTTAGGCTCAGAGAGGCTGTCCCAGGCCACGACTATCCCGAGTACCACGCCGTCTACCGTGTCTACGCTAATTGCCGTGGTCATCAGCCTCCGACCCCACGCGACATCAAGCGGTTCATTAATGACATCGTCGCGCTCTGCAGTCTCCGATTGGGCGATTTCCCGCTCAAACACGTAGCCTTCTTCGTCACAATGCGGCAGCAGGCAAACTTGGTTCACGCCATTCGAGATCAGGCTTTCAGGGAAGGACAACGAGCATTCCTAGACGTGAATGTCCAGGATCATCTCGCGGCCCTTTACTTCGGTGTCGACGTATCCACTGCCCGGCAGTTGCTCTTGCTAGGTCCGATCGAATCAGCCCTCGCTAAAGGCGACGGAGAAGCACTGTCGCGGCTTTCATCGGCTCCCGGGTTCCCGCAGGTGCTAGAAATCGCACTAGCCGCTGTTCACGCGGAGACCGCACATGAACGAACTGTCTTCGCAGCGGCAGCATCTGCACTACTTGCATCTGGATGCACCGAAGCAGCCCCCATTCAGAAGTCCGGATGCGTCCACCGATTCTGCGAACGATGCCAGCAAGTAGCATGGCTTCCACTTGACGAACAGATCGGTAAAGGCATGGCCGCTATCTTGCAGATGGCAGCGAACCGAGCGCTAAGTTCCCATCTGTTCGAGCAGGTGGTTTCAAAACCGATCCTGCAAGAGAACGACACTAAAGACATCGAGCGCAAGCGTCATTCTTGGGCGGTCGGTTCCATTGCCGTCGTTGAAGCCCTTCACCGTGTCGGACACGATGAGGTCTACAAGAAGGGGATTACGGTGCGCGGTGACGCTGCCACGTGTGCGTACGTCAGCGCCGAGTTTTTCAAGAACGCTGAAACTACGCGCAGATTCTGGCCGTGGCTAAAGCCGACAATCGATGGACGGCAGTTGGCTGCCGAGTTGGCTCCACCCAGCGATGCATCTGATTGGCCTATCTACAAGGTCCAGGCAATCGATGTCCTGCTACAGACGGAGACGCCTGTGGTGTGGACGAAGGTGGTGTCACCGTGCGGCACCCGCCTGCAGCATCCAGTCAATCTGTCCGAAGGCGAGGCCGGGAAGACACTCCGCGCTCTCTGGCACATGACACATCGTGCTGAGACAACAGCGGAGGAGGCCCTACGCAATGCGGTCACGAAGGGCGGTCTGCTGCACCAGTTCGCCACGGCCAAGCCCAAGGATCCCGAAACAGTCGGGCTTTTCCTACTCACGCAGCTTGCTTTTGGGTCTCTTGGGGGTCCGCCGGATGCTGCCGGCGAATCACTGCAAGGGTTTCAGAATATGCAGCAACTGCTGCGCGACCCGACACGTCACAAGAAGGCGGTCGATCAGTTCTGCGACCTGATGATCCAGTATCGCTACACTGAACCCTTCTGGACTACGGCGGACCTGTCGTCCGAGTTGGCTGACTTCAATCGCTACTGCATCCGTAGGCTTGCCGACCGGCGGTGCATCGGGAACCTCGTGGGAGCTCGCGAACTTGCAAGCCATTGGCAGATTATTGACCACGCTTTAAAGCCGGAGGAGTTTCGGGAACTGCTCCGCGGGCACGTTGAGGATCGTTCGCTTCTTGAGCGGGTAATGGGAGTGACGTTCAGCCAAGAAACAGCCAGATTGTATGCGGAGATGGCCAACGTCGGCGCGTTCGAGGATTCGGCGTTTCGGGGCTGGCTCCGCGAGAGCATAGCAAGCCTGGACAAGCAGGCATGGTTGCGCGAGTTGCGTTCAGAGACTCCGCTGCTCGACTGCGTTGTCAAGCTCAAGGATCAGGATGCCAGCTTCGGCCTAGGAACCGAAGCAGCGGATGCACTCCGGGATCACGCGGAGCAGGTCTGCCAGGGAACAGTAACGCCCAAGCGAGTCGACATCTGGAAACCCTTCGTCGATGCTCTCATCAAGAACCAGCGTGACGGCTTGGCCGTCAGACTGGGCGAGACGCTGAAGAGCCAACTCAAACGCGGTCCCGCCGCCGCGGCCTTCTACGATCTGTATGGTCCGGTACTCCGTGAGGGCGACATTACTGAAGACCCGGCATTCCTACCGGACATCGCCGGCCAAATGCTCGCGCATTGCGACCTCGCGGGACTCGCTTGGGTGAGAGTTGTTCTTGAGTCGGATGCAGCGGTTCTCGAACGCCATGCGCGCACACTCCCGGACTTCAATGATCGACTTGGAAGTGCGTTCCGCAAAGCAGATGATGACGGTTTGAAGAATACGCTGTATGAAATCGGAGCCATCACCGGCTCGCGGACAGGCAGCAGTGCGGAAGGCGAGATCGCGGCGTGAGATCCACGCGCTGAGGCAGCAACGATTCGCA
This sequence comes from uncultured Phycisphaeraceae bacterium, assembly GCA_964648365.1. GTDB lineage: Bacteria > Planctomycetota > Phycisphaerae > UBA1845 > UBA1845 > SURF-32. The sequence continues at coordinate 6,468 of CAZYLK010000221.1, read as the reverse complement.
GCCGCGCCACTTGCCCGCGACGATCGAGCGGCGATGAGTCCTCCGTGACATGTTATGCGAGGCGCGCACTGCGGAGAGGGACGGACGCACCCCGCCAATGCGCGGTCCCTTCGGCGGACGAGCGCCCCGGGTGCTTCGGCCTGAAAGGCCAATTCGTCAGCCCAGGCCGAAGGCCCGGGAAAGCGGGCGGAACGACCCACGGCCCTGAAGGCGCCGTTCACGGCGCGCAAACCACGGCCGCCGAGCGGCCCCGTCAGGGCCGTCCACGTTTCCGATCCGCGTCCCCAGGCCTCCGGCAGCCTCCGGCCTGGGCTGACAGAACCGACCCGTCGGACCGCTGGATCACTCCACGGGGCGGCATGACCATTCCAGCGATCCGGCAGACCACTCCGACAAGTCGCCCGCCCACCCCGGCAGCCCGCCAGCCCGCTCCGGCCGTCCGCCCGCCCGCGCCCGCTGGCCGATATCCAACGGCCCGGTTGGACACACGCCCCGTCGCGGCGAATAATCCCGTGCATCTGCCGGCCGTGGCGCGGCTCGGAACGTGGAGCGCTGAGTCGCCGCCATTTCGCGCGGCGGTCTTCAACGCGCGCGTGCCCGCGGGTTTTGGCCAGAGCGGCAAGTATGATGAGCAACGAGGACAGCCGATGACCGCACGCGTGCTTACTGGAACAAAGCAGGAGATCGCGCAGCAACTCGTGAGCCTGGAAGGCGACGTGCGCGAGGCGATTGTCTTCATTGACGAGCCAGCGGGCGCGGCCGCGCAGGACGTGCCGGCGACCGTCGAGGAACTCTTTGCGGAAATGGAGCCGTACATGGCCCATGCAGGCCATGTCGATGACTCGCGCGAGGCGATCTACACCCGGATGGATGGGGAGTGATTCTGCTCGACGCGAACCTGCTGACTCGCCTGACAAGCGCCGCCCATCACCACGGGCTCACCGCCCGGCGCCGACCCGTCGTCATTGGGCTTCGGGCGCTCATCTGGTAGACTGTCCCTGCAACGCGGCCGCCTGGCGACGCGTGGTTGCCGCGGGCGGGGCGCGGGTTTCGAAAAAAAAACGGAGGTGACGCGATGCAGAGGCTACCAGCAGCAGCGGCGATTTTGGCGGCCGGTGTGGGGGCGATCGCACTGACGCCCGCCGTGCGGGCGGAAACCTATGGCAACACCGAACCGTTTGAAACGCAGTCTAACCACGGGGCGAGCTACGTGCTGGGCACGCAGGTGGTGATCCCTGTCGGTGACTTTCGACTCGAAAGTTTCGGCCTGATGTACGGGCATGAAGACTTCGGCGATCCGCAGGCATCCAACGCGCGCTTCGCGCTGTATACTTCCGGCCGGGACAGCCTGCCCGACACGCTGGTGGCCGCGACCGGCGAGATATTCCTGAGCGAGGTCGCAACGATTGACCTGATCCCGTTTACCAGTACACCCGTCGTCGACGCGGGCGTCTACTGGATGATGGCGCTCTATCAAAGCGGCGCCAGCCCGCGCCGAACGGCCGATCCGAACTCGCTGGTGTCGTACTGGTCCAACCCCTACGGCAACGGCTTCCCGGCGAATCCCCCTGAGGTGATCAATTACCAAGGGGCGGACTTCAACTACTGGGTCAACGGGACGATCGAAAGCGGCTGCGGCTACGTGCTCAAGAAGAGCAAGTCCAAGGGCGGATGCGAGTCCTGCCCCGCCCGCGGCGAGTCGTACCACACGCGAGATGAATGCGAAAAGGTCAGGGACTGCGTAAAGAAGCTGAACACCACGATCGCCTGCCCGGACGGGCGTAACGGGCTGTGCAAGCTCAAGGGCAAGCGCGCGTCGTGCGGCTGACGCGCCGGCGGGCTGGTCGCGTCCCGTGCGAACGCACCGGCGCGCGTGGCGTCGCCGGCGGCCCGCGCGCCGACCACTCGGCGCGGATCGCCTCGTGCGGCGCCCCGAGCGGCCTCCACGGCCCGCGCAGGCCCACAAACCCGGCTGCGCTTGAATCGCGTGGCGGCGGATCGGTAAACTCTCCTCTTACGCGGAACCGGCAGGCGCGGCAGTGTTTGCCGAGCGCCGGCCGCGCAACACGAGGTCAGGAGGAAACTGATGACGAGAGCGCTTTCGCTGGCGTGTGTTCTGGCTCTGGCAACGGCCGCGACGGCCCGGGCCGAGACCTACGGTAACACTCAGCCCTTCGAGATCCAGTCCAGCCACTCTCCGAACTACGTGCTCGGCACGCAAGTCGAGATCCCGGTGGACGGCTTCACGGTCGAGAGCTTCGGCCTGATGTACGGGCACGAGAACTCCGGCGACCCGTCGGATTCGAATGCGCGCTTCGCGCTCTACACGTCGGGAGACAACGGCCTGCCGGAAAAGCTCGTCGCCTCCACGGGCGAGGTCACGCTGACCAGCCAGCAGACCTACGACAACATCCCGTTCAGCGCCCCGGCCGTGGTGAACTCGGGGACGTACTGGATGATGGCCCTGTATCAGAGCCAGGCCAACCCGCGGATGACCGTGCTGGATCCCAACTCGCTGGTCGCCTACTGGTCGAACCCGTACGGCAACGGCATTCCCGATCAGCCGCCGGGCATCCAGACTTACAACGGCCAGGACTTCAACTACTGGATCAACGGCTCGACCGACAGCGGTTGCAACTATCTGCTGAAGAAGAGCAAGGCCAAGGGCGGCTGCGAGACCTGCCCGCCCAAGGGTGAGACGTACGCCAGCGGCGACGACTGCGACGACGTGAAGGATTGCGCCAAGAAGCTGAAGGCGACCGTCGCCTGTCCGGATGGCGGCAACGGCACGTGCAAGCTGAAGGGCAAGCGCGACTCCTGCAACGAGTAGTCCGGCGGAATTGGCCTCCGATTTGAAAAGCCGCGGCCGCGAAGGGTCACTCCTTCGCGGCCGCGTTGCTTGATCCCGCGTCGTCGACCGCTACCTGCAGAATCCCCAGAATCGTGCACAGCGATTCGAGCAGCAGTCCGAGTTCTTCGAGCACGAGCCCCACCGCGGCGCGCAGCCGCCTTCGCACTCATCCTCGGCCTCGTTGCAGGTCTGGCCGTCATCGCACGGGTCGTCGCCCGGCTGGCAATCGAGATTCGGATCGCAGACCTCTTCGCCGTCGCAGAAGACGCCGTTGTCGCAGGCGTCGTGATTGGGCGTGTACACGCACTTGTCGATCGACTCCCAGCACACGTCGGTCGTGCAGCCGATCCCGTCGTCGCACTCGACGAACGTTCCCGCCTGGCAGCCGAGCTGCGCGTCGCACCACTCGTTGCCGTTGCAATACCCGCCGTCGTCGCACGCGGCGTCCAGCGGCGCATGATCGCACACGTCGGCCGCCTCATTGCACGAGTCGATCGTACACGCGACGCCGTCGTTGCAGTTCACAACCGCGCCGGCCTGACAGGCGCCGTCCACGCACGTCTCGGCGCCGTTGCAGAACGCCCCGTCGTCGCAGTCCTCGTTGGTTTCACACGCACAGTCCTGCGGGCAGTTCTGCAAGGTCTCATTGCCGGTGCAGTTCCCATCGCCGCAGACGTCGCCGCAGTCGACGGGGCAGTTGATCGGCGTCTCGTCGCCTTCGCACACGGCGTCGCCGCAGATCGGGCCGTCGGCCACCGTCGCCAGGCGGAAACCCACGCTTGCGTTCTCGAACCAGGGATCGTCGTACTCGCGAATCTCTCCGTCCAGCCGGTGCGGTGGTGTGTAGTAGGCGCCGCCGCGGATGATGCGGTTTTCGAGAATGCCGGCGTCGCCATCGACCCATTCCGAGGCGTTGCCGCTCTGGTCCGACGTGCCGTTCGGGCTGACGGCGCTGGAATAGCTGCCCACCACGGTGAAGTTGTTCACGGCTCGGTCGCAGTTGGCCGTATTGGGTGTGCCGCCGGGCGCGGTGCAGGCGATCAGCGTATCGCTGCCGGCCGGGTAGTCGTAGTAGATGCCCAGGTCGGTGTCATAGTAAGCCGCCTTGTACCACTCGGCGTCGGTGGCGAGCCAGATGACGGCGCCCTGGTTGCGCTGCACCATTAAGTTGTCGGGGATGGGCGTGCCGCCGAAAAGCGTGTACGCCCCGGTCTCCGTGTCGCCGTCGCCCTGACCGTTGTGCATCCAGTTGGCGAAGCGAAGCGCATCGAAGAACGACACGCGGGTGACCGGCATGTTCTCACGCCCGGACATGGTGCTGTAGACGTAGCTGCCCGCGCTGCCGCTGCGGGTGATGCCGCCCAGGAAGCCGGACATGCCCGTGTTGTAGAGTTCGAGCGGGTCGGAGGCGGCCTTGGCGTTCAGGAACTCGACGTACTGAGCGTTGGTCACCTCGTGCGTCGCGATGCGAAAGGCATAGTCCACATCGCCATAGCAGCCGAAGCTCTTCTGATCGCACGCGTTGCCCGGATCGCCCACGCTGACCCAGGTAAACGTGACGCCCGCGTGAGCGGCCAGACCGCACGACGCAAGCAGCGCGGCGATCAGAACATGACAGCACCTCAGGGTGCAACAAGACCGCAGGACATGACAGGATTTCATCCATTCCTCCCGTTACGGCTCGCTACGTACGGGATGTCCTCGTCGCGCCTCGTCCATGCACGATTGACAGAAAGCGACAATTCTATCGCGGAGTCGGCTTAGCCAGGGATGACGTCTACTCCCCGTGGCCCTGATGGCCCGCGTGGCGCGGGTGGCACGTGGTGGCACGGTCTCGTCTTCGAGGCCGTGGCGCGGAGGCGCACGAATCCGATCCTTCGCCCCGCCCGCCAGGTTCGGAAACTATCCGTACCGCCGCGATGGCTGCCTGCTCCCTTCAAAAGCAGCAGGGAACACGGGTAACCCGTCACCGCCTCGCTTCGCTTACTGACGCGCTCCCCGACTCTGGTCTTCCGAGCGGTACTTCTGCAAGACAATCGCCGCTCGAAGCGTGACCCACTTCGACGGCTTCCCCTTCTTCTCGACGTCGGCGAGCATCTTCCCGTTGAGAGATTCTTCCAGCTTCCACCGCCCGTCGGGCAGCCGCTTGGATTCGATCACGTCGAGCGCGTCGTCCATCGCAGGGTCGTGTTTCACGTCGAGTTCCGCCAGTGCAAGCATGCCTTCCAGCAGGTCCGGGTTGTAGCTGCGCGGGAATCCGAAGCGCAGCCAGCCCGGCTTGGGCACGAGGTCTGCTTCGTCATAGGTGTGCTCCGCTATCCACCGTTCGCGAACCGCCCGCTCCGACACGCCCTTCGGGCGCGTCTTGATGGCCAGGCGATATTCCCTCACGTCGGGACGCACGTACCGGTAGACGCTCACGTCGAGCATCTGCCGCACGAGTACATCCTGAAGGCGCTTCATGTCGCGCTTCACCGCGCCAGGCGGCGCGGCCGCGATGCATCGCAGCGTCTGCGGCAGCGTCATTTTGCACGCGGTATGCAGACACGTCTGCAGCACCACGCACGGCACGCCGCCGTGCGGCAGAATCCGCTCGGCCAGCCGCCGGTATCCGCTCAGGACGCGCTCGTCGTTGCCGAAACCAAGCTGGACGGATGCCCACAGTACGTTGGCGGTCAGGCAGACGATCTCGTAACGGGGCGTGCCGGACGCGGAGAACCCACCGGCGTCGAGTTGCGACGACAGCACGTGTTCCACCAGCCTCCCGACGCGGGCATCGCGCCCGTCGGCGTGCATGTGCGCCAGAAAGATCAGCGTCCAGTACGCGCCCTCATACTTGGCATAATCGCCGGCTGCGATGGCATCGTCGACCCGATCAAGCATGCGCGCGACGGGCGGGTACTCATTGCAGCGCCGCCGCAGCGACATCATCCGCCGAGAGCGCGCGGACTCGCCCAGCAACCGCTCCCGCGCCAGGTACTGCACGCCTGGAGCATCATCCTCGAGCAGCCACTCCAGCATGACCCTGCCAGCCGAGGGCGTCATTGCCTTATGGCATTACCCGGCCCGCTTGCGGCGCTTGGCATCGGGCGCGGCCTGTTTCGGCGCGGCGTCCTTGGAAGCCTCCTTGGGCGACTTCTCCGTCTTCGCGTCCGCGGCAGCCGGCGCATCCGTCGATGTCGTCTGGACGAACAGGTGCGGCGCACGCCGACGGAGGATCTGGTCGGTCAGTTCCGTCATCAGCTCGGGGTTGTCCTTGAGGAACTGCTTGGCGTTGTCGCGTCCCTGGCCGAGGCGCAGCTCACCCAGGCTGAACCAGGCGCCGCTCTTGCTGACGAGGTTCTCAGCGATGGCGAGGTCGAGAACGTCGCCCTCGCGGCTGATGCCACTGTCGAACATGATGTCGAACTCGGCCTCGCGGAAGGGGGCGGCGACCTTGTTTTTGACGACCTTCGTCCGCACGTGGCTGCCGGTGACGGTCTCGCCTTCCTTCAGCGATGATATCCGGCGGATATCAAGCCGGACCGAGCTGTAGAACTTCAGCGCCCGCCCGCCCGGCGTCGTCTCCGGGTTGCCGAACATCACGCCGATCTTCATGCGGATCTGGTTGATGAAGA
>CAZYLK010000220.1:0-8911 GCA_964648365.1 uncultured Phycisphaeraceae bacterium | reverse complement strand
CGAGAAGGACGCCGCCTGAAGCCGAGCCCATCAACGAAATTTGGCAATAGCTCTGAGATTCGCGCGGAGTGGCGCAGCGGAAGCGTGTTAAACAGTAGACCCCGCCGCTGTTTCGGCGTAGACTCATTGGCGAGCGCATAGTGCGATGGCCGATTCACCTCTGGCGGATGGCGAGCCGCCAGAAACGGGAATCTCGCCGCTCTTCGCCGGCTTGAGATTGGATGAAACACTGTGTCACAGTTGCCAGTGGCCCACAACCAGCCACCCGTTGACGTGACAGCCGGTGGCTCGATGTGCGCCGCCGGCGCTGCTTCTTCCGACGATGGACACCTTGCCGCGTTCCATCGCGAGGCCGCGGCGTTCGAACGGCTGCTGCCGCAGCTCCTGGAGAAGTGCCACGACAGCTTCGTCGCTGTGTACGGCGGCGCTGCCGTCGACGACGACGCCGACGAACTGTTGCTGGCGCAGCGCGTCGGGCGGAATTATCCAAATCAGTTCGTTCTCATTCGGCGCGTGAGTCGAGAGGCGCAGGAGTGCATCTGCCTGGATTCTCCGGAACGCTGAGAATGGGTTCTTGTCCGCGGGTACGATCGGTCGGAACGGGCCGAAGTAAGAGAGTCTCACGTAACCCAAGGGTTGCGTGGGCTTGAACCGGCGCTGGTCGACGGGGGTATGGGAGCCTGACATGCGAAGACCTCGGTGTTGCGTCATCTGTGGCTGCATGTTGCTCTTCCTGCCGGCGGTTCGAACCCGGGCTGATTCCTGGGGCCCGCCGGTCGAGTTCGACGTTGTGTCGGACAACGGGAAGTTCGTAGCCCACATCACGCCGTTCACTCGCGGTTCTGATCTCGAACCTGCGGAGGCAACCCCTCGATTGGAGGTCTTTTCGCTCAGCGAAGGTGAGCGCCGCCTGTTGTGGCGATGCCGGTTGAGCAATCCCACGAAACCGATCGAAGCCCGCGTCTCCGACGACGGGCAGTCTGTCGTGACCTTCGACAACCACTTTAACGTAGGGTACGGCGACGGTGTGGTGGCGATCTACGGACCGGATGGGCAGCGTTCCAGGTTCTCGCTCGAGGCCGTCCTGGGTGTGAGCGAGATCAAGCACAACGGGAGTCGCATCAGGCACTCGACCAGTTCTCGATGGTGGCGCGAACGCAGTTTTGACTTCTTCGATCAGTTCGATGACCGGGGCCTGTTCTGCCTTTGGGTCCACCATCATCCGGAGTGGCTGTGCTGGGATTTGACGACGGGGGAGCAATTCAAGCCCGCTACGGAGATGACGGCTCGCTGGAACGCCAGAGCACGTGAATTGGCTCTTCGGCTGGTCAACGATGAACGGCTCGACCGGCGTTTGAGCGCATTTGAACTGCTCGGCAGACTGCGGCAGCCTGAGGACCGTAAGATGCTCGAAGCCCAGCTTGCGCGCTCCGCGTTCAGTCTAGCGCGGACAACGAGCGAGCGGGGTGAGTACTGGACCTTTTACTCCGACGAGCGACGAGCGCTCGATGGCGTCCTGGCGAAGTGGCGGGGTCTGGTCGATGAGGACTGCGGCTCGTTTGGCGGCTATTGCCTCTTGGGACGACTCAAGGGAACCGTCGGTCTTCCCAGCAAACCGGCCGTGAACGACGGACCACTTTGGTTGTACTTGATTCCAGCAGCCACCAGCGCTGAACGATGGGTGGAGAACGTCCCCGAACACGTCATGCGGATCGAGTTCACCGAGTGGGTTATTGGCTCAGTGACTGATCAAGTGCTCGACTTCGAATGGGAGGGCGTATTGCCTGGCGAGTACTGGCTGAAGGTCGTCTGGGATCGCAACCCGCCACTAGCCGAGAACAACACCGCTGTCGCGTTGCCTGAAGCCGGCGACTACGTCAGTACCTCCCGGAATGTCTTCGAGGTTGAGCCACATGCAACCACGCATGCTAAGCGCGTGGATTGCGACGAGCAGGTGGTGCCGCGGGCGTCCGACGCTGAGCCGTGAAGCGCCCCAGCGCCCGTCCCCGCGTGTCATGGACGGGACACCTCATTCAATCGCTAAGGCAATGTAGACAGTTGCCGATACGCGTCAGCATCATCCAGCCGTTGCGCCGCTTTGCAAACGACGATTAACTCCCGCAGTGCCATCTGCGTCTTGATGTCTCCAATCCCGCGCGCGTCCCGCAGCGTCTCGAAGCTCGCGCGCAGGATCGGCTCGGCTTCGTCGTATCGTCCCGCGGCCGCCAGGCAGGCGCCGAGGAAGGTGTGGGCTTCCGCGAGGCGCCAGTGGTCTTCGGCGAATTGCGTCTGGCGGATTTCGATGCCTTCGCGGATGAGGGCTTCGGCGTCGGTGACCAACTTGTTCGGTTCGGGCGATGACGCACCGTCCGCATCGGCCGTGGCGGCGTCGGCCGGATAGCCCGGATCGGTCGCACCCTCGCCAGCGGCCTCGGCCGCGGCGTTAGAATCGTCCGTCGCCCCCCCTCCGTCGCGCGCCGCGGCCGCGCGAATCGCCACCGCCCACTGCGTCTTCGCCCACCCCAGCCCCAGCAGTTCCTCCGCGATCGCCAGCGACCCTTCGGGAAACGTCTTCCGCGCCGCGGCCAGGGCTTCGCTCATCAGAGCGTGGGCTTCCTGCGGCCGGCCCAGTTCGATCAGGGCCATCGCCAAATCGTGCATGGACATGATCGTCGCCGAGTGCTCGTCGCCGAGGAGCTTGCGCCGTTGCGTCAGCGACTCGCGGGCGTAGCGCTGTGCCGCGTCGAACTCCATCAGGGCGAAGCTAAAGACGCTGAGGTTGTTGAGGTCGCGGGCGACGTCGACGTGCTCGTCGCCGAGCAGGCCGCGGCGGGCGTCCAGCACTTCCAGCGTCAGATCCCGCGCGCCGCGGGCGTCTCCCTGCGAGTGCTTCAGCGCCGCCCAGTTGCCGCGGGCGGTGATCAGCAACGAATGACCGGGCGGATAGTTTTCGCGCAGAATCGCGACGGATTCGTCATAGGCCGCGGCCGCCTCGTCGAGCCGCCCCTGCTGATGCCGCAGCGTCGCCAGGTTAAACAGCGTCCGCCCGACCAGCATGTGATCCGGCCCGAGCGCCTCGCGTCGCACGGCCAGAGCCTGATCGTAAAGCGCCTCGGCCGCGGGCAGATCGCCCAGCCGCTGCCGCACGCCGGCCAGGTTCACCAGCGGCGTCGCCAGCGACGGATGATTTTCGCCGAACAGGCGCCTGCGCATGTCGAGCGATTCCTGCAGGGCGTCGCGCGCTTCGGCGTAGCGTCCGCGTTCGAGCAGGAGCAGGCCCAGGCCGTTGAGCGTTTTGGATATGTCTGCGTGGTCGCCGGGATGGGCGTGGCGGGCGGCATCGAGGGCTTCGCGGTAGGCGGTTTCCGCTTCCGGGAATTGGCCCCGCTGGCGCAGCACGACGGCGCGGACCCGGGCGAGTTCGGCGCGGAGAGGCAGCATCGGATCGTCCGACTGCGGGGAGGGGGCGCCTTCGGCAACCCGGGCGGCGGCGCTGCGATCGTCATCGTCCGGATTTGACGTGTTCTGGCCCGCAGTCGGCGGCTGCTCGGCCGGTGGGGTTGCGTTGTCCGGCGAATCCGCGCGGGCTGAAGCCCGCGGCTCGCTGGGGGGGGGCATCGCGGCGGCATCAGCCGCTTCCAACTCACCGGTCGCGGCGCTGAGCCCCTTCATCGCGCCGTCGAGATCATCGAGCAGCGCGCCGGCGCCGGACAGATCGTCCGCTTGTGTCAGCAGGTCGGCCAGGTGAGCGCCGGCTTCGATGGCCTCCACCGAAGCGAGGCTGAACGCGTCACGCCGCAAGTCGAACGCCCGGCGGGCGTGCGACATGGCCGGTTCAGCCAGGCCGAGGCTCGAATAAGACTGCGCGAGCGTATGTTCCAGAACGCCGCGCACGCGCGGCTGCCCGGCCAGATCGCGTTCGAGCCGATCAGCGGCGCGGTCGAGGACTTCGCGGACCGTCAACTCGCGGCCTCCTTCGGCCGGGTCGCCGGACGCGAGCAGCGTTTGCAGAAACTCGCTGACCGTCTGCGATTCAAGCCGCGCGGCCTCCGCGGCGATGAGTCGCTGCTGTGCGAGTTCGCGCTGTTGTTCGGCCTCATCACGAGCGTCGTTCGCCTCGACCAGCCGCGACTGGGCCAGGCCGCGCTGCTCTTCCGCCTCGATCCGTCGCACCTCGGCGTGCCAGGCGAAGTTCGAGATGATCAGGATGGCGGCCAGCAGCATGACCAATGTCATGGCCGACATGGCGACGATGCCGCGGTGGCGCTGTGAGAATCGCCGCAACTGGTACATCACGCTCGGCTGCCGCGCGACGATCGGATCGTGGGCCAGGTAGCGGCGGATGTCCGCGGCCAGTTCGGACGCGGCTGCGTAGCGACGCTCTTTCTCCTTCGCCAGGGCCTTGCCGATGATCGTCTCGACATCGCCGCAAAGGGCACGATTCTTCAGGCCCAGCGGGCGCGGCGGTACGTCCTGAATGATGCGGACCGCTTCGTGGATGAGCTTGTCGCGAACTTCATAGGGCAGATCGCCGCAGAGCAGTTCGTAGGCGACCACGCCGATGGCATACACGTCGCTGCGGATGTCGATGTCGTCCGGATTGCCGGCCGCCTGCTCGGGGCTCATGTAGGGCACGGTGCCGATGAGCTGACCCTTCGACGTTTGCAGGGTGGCCGTGAAGATGTCCATGTCCGTCGCGCGGGCGACGCCGAAGTCGAGCACCTTCGGGTCGCCACGCTCGATAACGAGAATGTTGTCGGGTTTCAGATCGCGATGGACGATGCCCTGCTGATGGGCGTGATGCACGGCGTCGCATACGCGGGCGATCAAGTCGAGCTTGGCCGTGACGTCGAGCTTGTGCTCTTGGGCATAGCGCAGGATATCCGAGCCGACCAGATACTCCATCGCGAAGAACGGGCACGGTCCGAATCGCGTTTCGGCCGTGCCGGCTTCGTAGATCTGTGCGATGCCGGGATGCCGCAGGCGGCCGAGAACTTCCGCCTCCAGCGCGAAGCGCTGCAGCATCTTGCGGCTCACCATCGCGGGGCGCAGCACCTTCAGCGCCACCACGCGATCGGGATGTTCCTGCCGGGCTTCGAAGACCGCGCCCATGCCGCCATCGGCGATCTTACGGATGATGCGATAAGGGCCGACCGACCCTTCGAGTTCCGGAAACGCCTCGCCCAGGGCGGCATCAAGGATGCCGCGGCGCTGCTCGTCGGACAGGAGCGGTCGATCAAGCGTGGTGTCCGGATCGGCGTCGCGGACCAGCAGCGACTCCACCTCCGCCGCCAGCGCCGGATCATCGGGGCAAGCCTGCGCGAGAAACTCGGCGCGCCTCGACGGCGGCAGGTCATAGGCGCCGTCAAAGAGTTCCCGGATGCGGTTTTCTCGGCTTTGATCCATGGCGCGGGCAGGGGCTCAGCGGGCGTCGTCGTCTCTGCCGTGCACCTCGCGCAGCAGCCAGGCGCGGGCGAAGCGCCAGTCCAGATCCACCGTTCGCGGCGATACGCCGATCACGTCGGCCGTTTCGTCGACGCTCAGGCCGCCGAAGAAGCGCAGCTCCACTACCCGCGCCGCCCGGGCGTGATGCTCAGTGAAGCGCAGAAGAGCCTCTTCGAGCGCAAGGATATCCACCGTCTGGGGCGAAAACGTGGCCGAGTCGTCCTCGCGCAGCGGCATGCGCCGGCGGTCCCCCCCGCGTTTGAGCGCCCCCTTCCGCCGGGCATGGTCCACTAATATCTCTCGCATGACGCGCGACGCGAGTGCAAAGAAGTGCGTCTGATTCCGTGGGATGGTGCCGCTTTCCGTCAGGCGGACGTACGCTTCATGAACGAGGGCCGTCGGCTGGAGGGTGTGCTCGCTGGACTCGCCCTGGAACCACATTCGGGCCATATCCAGCAGGCAGCCGTAGACCTGCTGGAACATGGCATCAGACGTGTGGTCGTGCGTCGTGCCGGGCTTCACGTGTGGCTCACGTTCGGAAGAGGGGCAGTGAAGGAACAGGCGAGTCAGGGAGTCAGGGACGAAAGACAGCGCAAGTCGTCTTCCCTCATACCCTCACTCTCCGTTTCCTGACTCCCTTTGGTTGCGGCCGGTGGCCGCCTCAGGGAATCGTTCATGCGACGATCCTACAACGCCAGCCGCGATCGTTCCACCTGGCGCTGCGGCATCCCCGACTCCCGAAGACTCCCGAACGTGGCGGTGCCGGGGGCGGCGCGGGCTGAATCAGCCCCGTGTTTTGTTCACGGTCGGCCCGCGTGCTACAATGACGGCCATCGGGGAGTCCGGGCCCGCCTGCCCTGGAACGAAGTGGTCGGAGAAGCACTATGAACCGTGGTCGTCGTGTCGTGTTGGGTTTTACGGCGCTGTCGGCGTCGATGTCCGTGATCCTGCCGGCGGCCGTCGCGCAGGTCGCACAGGCGAAGCTGAAAGTCGTCGGCGTTGAGCCGGCGCCGCGATCGGTGGGGGCTTCGGTCGAGACCCGCATTCGCGTTCACTTCGATCAGCCGGTGGATCGCGACACCATCGTCGCCCGGCGGACGTTCTGGGCCTTCGGCCGCTGGAGCGGCGCGGTGGACGGTAGGTTTCACTTCAGCAACGGCGACCGCACCGTGTCGCTGATTCCGGATCGTCCGCTCAGCGCCGGCGAACAGGTGATGGTCATCGTCTCGCACGACGTCGCCAGCGCCGAGGGCGACACGCTGCGCAGCGGCGGCTACTCGTGGCAGTTCTGGACGCACGCCCGCCGCGCCGACATGTCCTGGGCCGAGGTCGACCGGCTCATCGTCCGCACCAACCAGGGGCAGCGGACGCAGGCCTACGGCGGCTTCGGCACCGATCTCGACCGCGACGGCTTCCTCGACATCAGCATTGTCAACGAGATCACCGCCGACGTGCGCGTATTTATGAACGGCGACGATCGCAGCGGAACCTTCGGCGAGTTCCTCCGCCCGACGAATCCCGTGCGGCAGCGGGCCAGCCCGTCCGAGCCGACCGACTTCAACGCCGACGGCTTCGCCGACGCCTGTGTCGTCAACATCGACGACAACACCGTTTCCGTGCTGATCGGCCGCGGCGACGGGACGTTCGAGCCGCAGCGACTCATCACCGTGGGCAGCATTCCCCGCGGCGTGGCCGTGGTCGACGCCGATGGCGACGGCGATACCGACATCATCAACACCAACTCCGGCGGGGCGGGCAACCTCACGCTGCTGCGCAATGACGGCAACGGCAACTTTGCCGCGGCCATCCCCATCGAAGGCGGCGGCACCGGCGAGTTCGCCCTCGCGGCCGCGGATATGAACAACGACGGCCTGCTCGACGTGGTGTCCGGTTCGCAGTCGTCGCAGCAGATCACCGTGGTGCTGGCCGACGGCAACGGCGGGTTCGTCGCCCAAACGCCGCAGAGCGCCGACGGTGCCGTGTGGCAGATCATGATTACGGACGTCGATGGCGACGGAAACGAGGACGTGGCGGTCGTCAACGGCCGCTCGAACCGGGCCGCGATCCTGATGGGCGACGGCAACGGCCAGCTTGCCCCCCCCCGCCGCTACCCGGCCGACCCGTTTGCTCTGGCGACCGACGTGGGCGACATCGACGGCGACGACGACATGGACTGGATCACGTCGAGCTACTCCGGCGACTGGTACGTCTACATCAACGACGGCCAGGGCAACTTCACCTTCAACCGCTCCATCCCCTCGCCCCAGGCGGCGTCTTGCGCGTTGCCCATGGACATCGACAACGACGGCGACCTGGACCTGGCGCTGATCGACGAGGTCGCCGACGTGGTGCTCATCATGAAAAACGGCGGCACCGCCAACGTCCTCGGCGACGGCGACGGGGATTGCCGCATCAACCTGACCGACCTCGACGGCATGGCCGACTGCTTCAGCGGCCCGGGCGATTGCGCCGACCCCGGATGCGCGACGTTCGACTTCGACGACGACTGCGACGTGGACCTGCGCGACGTGGATTATTTTCAGCGGAGGTATACGGGGGAGGAGAGTGTGCCGCATTGTGAGCCGTAGCTCGAAGAGGGGAGTAAGGGAACAAGGGAGTTAGGGAGTCAGGGAAGAGGCAGAATGGAGGGATGTCCTGGTTTGAGAGAACCTGGAGGGCGCAGGGACGTCGTCGAGTCTTCGAGCCTGAAAGGCTCGTTCCGTCAGCCCAGGGCGAAGCCCTGGGTTAACGATTGCCGGGTGTCGCGACCCTGAAGGGGTCGTTCAACGCCGCGCTGCGTTGGTGTTGAACGGCCCCTTCAGGGCCGAGCCGTGGCGGTGACCGTGTTCCCATGCCTTCGGCCTCGGCTGGTGGAATCGGCCTTTCAGGCCCGGAAAGGACGGACAGGCTTCGACCCCGATTGTCTCGATAGCCTGTCAGGCGACCCGTACTGATCGCAACGGCGATCCGGCAATGCCCCCTCTTGGAGGAATCCATGCCCCAATCGCTTGCCAAGGTCTACCTCCACGTCATCTTCTCGACCAAGGGTCGCGCGCCGCTGCTGGCCGACGAATGGCGGGACGAGTTGTTTCGGGTATTGGGCGGCGCCGCAAACAACCTCGGTTGCCAATCGATGATCGTCGGCGGCGTGGCTGACCACGTCCACATGCTCTTTCAGTTGGGCCGAACGATCACGATTGCCGTCGCCGTTGGAAAGATCAAATCGACCTCGTCCGCGTGGATCAACGAGACGCGCGGCCTGCCAGCGGCTTTTCACTGGCAGGCCGGCTATGCCGCGTTCTCCGTAAGCCAAACCAACGTCGAGGCCGTGATCGAGTACATTCTCAACCAGGCGGCACACCACGCGGAGCAGTCATTTCAAGACGAACTGCGCGTGTGGTTGAAGCGCTACAAGATCGAATGGGACGAGCGATACGTCTGGGATTGATGTACGATGTAACGTGCA
>CAZYLK010000219.1:0-8938 GCA_964648365.1 uncultured Phycisphaeraceae bacterium | reverse complement strand
CCGGCCCCGTCGAAGTCTGCCCCTCCGGCTGCCCCGACGCCTGCCGCAGCGCCGAATGCCCGTGATGCGGCGGGCAGGCTGTTGAAGCACGGCGCTGCGCTGGTGTCGCGGACGATCACGGTTCAATGGACATTCAAGACGTCGCCTACCACGCGACCCCGCTTCAGTACCGTTCTTACGCAGTTCCGCCCCGGCTCGTACATCCAGCGGGCGTGATTGGGTACGTCGAGGATCACCAGGTCCGCCTGCATGTTCGGCTCGACGGCGCCGATGCGGTCCTGCCGCCCGACGGCGGCGGCGGCGTTGGCGGTGGCGGCGACGATGCACTCCAGCGGCGTCATGCGAAGCTGCGTGCAGCCGATGTGCATGCACAGCGGCAGCGATTCGACGGTGGACGAGCCGGGGTTGTAGTCGGTGGCCAGCGCGACGGGCAGATCGGC
The DNA here is from genome assembly GCA_964648365.1 of uncultured Phycisphaeraceae bacterium. GTDB lineage: Bacteria > Planctomycetota > Phycisphaerae > UBA1845 > UBA1845 > SURF-32. The sequence goes on along the minus strand of CAZYLK010000219.1, from coordinate 8,498 downwards.
CGCGATGAGCTTGCGTGCCGGCGCCTGCTCGACACCGAGGAAGAATGAACAACCCGGCAGGACTACGGCGATCGTGCCCGCCGCCTTCAGCGCGGCAATGCCGCCGTCGTCGATGCGCTCCAGGTGATCCGCCGATATCGCCCCGACCTCGGCCGCCAGGCGCGTCGCGCCGATCTGCGTAATCTGGTCGGCGTGGACCTTGCCGCGCAGACCGTGGGCGGCGCAGGTGGTCAGCACGCGGCGGGATCGCTCGACGTCGAAGGCGGTCCGCTCGGTGAAGACGTCGCAGAACTCGGCCAGGCCCTCGCTGCGGATGCGATCCAGCACGGCCGGGGCCAGCACGGCGTCGAGATACTCGTCCGGCCGGTCGGCGAACTCACGCGGCGTGGTGTGGGCGGCCAGATAGGTGCCTATCAACTCGATCGGCTGCTGCGGCCGGAGCCGATCCACGGCGGTGAGCATCTTAATCTCGTCTTCGACCGTCAGGCCGTAGCCGCTCTTGATCTCGCAGGTGGTCACGCCGTTGGCCAGCATCCGCCGGAGCCGCGGCCGGGCCAGTTCGACGAGTTCTTCCAGCGAGGCCCGACGCACGGATTCGACCGACGTGCGTATCCCGCCGCCCGCCTCTGCGATTTCCGCGTAGCTCGCCCCGCGGATGCGCATGACGAACTCGTGTTCCCGCGTGCCGGCGAAGACGGTGTGCGTGTGGCAGTCGATCAGCCCCGGGAGGACGCATCCACCGCCTGCGTCGATCGTTTCGACGATCGTCACCTTGTGGCTGCGGCGGAACTGCTCGAACTCCGTCGCCCGACCCGTCCAGGCGATGCGTTCGCCGTCGATGAGGACGGCCGCGTCGTCGACGAGTTTGACGGCGCCCATGCGGCTTCCGGGAACCGGTCCGCGGGGCACGGCGACGAGTTGTCCGATGTTTCTGATGGCGATCATGCGGGTGTTCTCCGCGCCGGGCGGCGTCGCGCGGCCGTCCGGGATTGCGCTCGATCCGTTGCACTGGCCCGGCTAGAATACCCACAATGGGGATGGCTTTCACAGGCTTGCTGGCGTTCGTGCGATTCGACGGGATGGTGTGCATCTTCGCCGTCGCGGCGATCGCCATTCTGGGAACATTTACACGCCGGTCCGTGCGGGCCTGCCGTCGCTGCGGCGCCGTCACGCGGCCGGGGGCGCGCTTTTGTGCTCAGTGCGGGCAGGCGGTCGGGGAGTAGGCGGCCATGCACACAAGCCAAAGTGAGCACGACAGGCGTAGCCCCGGCCGGGTCGCAGGCTCCGGGAGCGATCCGAGTGCGCCGACTCGCCAGTACGCCCATGCCCCGATAACGGAAGCGATCATCGACATTCGGGTGGAACTTCCGCCCGGCGCCGGCATGGCAGATTTGGGACGAGTCCACGCGGGCCTGGAGGCATCCTATCCGACCCTGCGTTCGCGCACGGCGCCGGAGCTTCACGGGCAAACAGAGCGTGCCGGCGCAGCCGCGGTTGCCCGATCCAAGTCGCCGGGGTTCCTGTTTACGAGCGCCGACGGAAGGCAGTGCTTCCAGGCCAAACTGGACGGATTCAGCATGCACAGACTGGCGCCCTACGGTCGCTGGGCGCCCTTCCGGGACGAAGCGCGCCGGTTGTGGGACGCCTATCGCCGGATGCTGGAACCCGTGCGGATCAACCGCCTCGCAGTCCGTTTCGTGAACCGGCTTGATCTGCCGATGCCGGTCAGAGAACTGCGAGAGTACCTGCGAACCGTGCCGGAGGTGTCCAGCGACCTTCCCCAGGAGCTTGCCGGTTATTTCATGCAACTGCGGATACCGCAGGACGACATCAGCGCATCGCTGTTGATCAGTCAGGCGATCATCGAACCGTCCCGGCCTGGTGTCGCGTCGGTCGTGCTTGACATTGACGTATTCTGTACGGATGCCATCCCGTCTGACGAGGAGGATCGCTGGGCCCTGATCGAGACGTTTCGTCAACGAAAAAACGCCGTCTTCGAGGCCTGCATCACAGACAAGGCCAGGAGGTTGTTCGACTGATGGCTGCGGTATCGGAACACATGCAAACCTGGCCTTCGTGCGTCGTCGATCTGGGCGATGTTTCGTCGCAGGGTATGGAGGGTCGCCAGTATCACAAGACGCTCGAGGCCGCGTTCGAGCATTGGTGTGACAGGAGCGATGCGGCATCGCCCCCGTCGCATGCCGGCGGTTCCGCGGGCGGCGATCTTGAAGACGGGTTTTTCTACGTTCCCATACCGCCCCAGCGGACGTTTCGGGTTCGGGGCCGCTACGTGCTGCGCGGCAAGGGCCAGCCGATGGCTTTCGATCTGGAGCCCGAATGAGTGCGACGGAGTCTCGATTCTGGTGGACCGAGACGGGCGGACCGGCACTGGCCCAAGGCGACTTCCTGCCCGACTGTTACGTGCCTGCCTTCCAGCCGGAGTTCGGATCACCCGAGGCGACGGCTGACGACATACCGGTCGATGCACGAGACTGCATCATCCTGACGCAGAGTTGCGACCTCGCAAACGACAAGGCGCAGTTCGTGGCACTCTGTCCGTTGTACCCCATCGTCGACTTCGAGCAGGTCAACACGTCGTTTCGGCAGAAAGGCGCGTGGGAGCGCGTTCGAAGGGGGCAGGTCGAGGGCCTTCATCTTATCGCCTCCATCGAGCGACCAGAGGACAACCGCGCCAGCCTTGTCGTTGACTTCCGCCAGATCTACAGCCTGCCGGCTGCCTACCTTAAGGAGCATGCCGCGTCGCTCGGGCGCCGATGGCGGCTGCAATCGCCCTATCTTGAACACTTCTCGCAGGCGTTTGCCCGTTTCTTCATGCGCGTTGGCCTGCCGTCGAGTATTCCTCCCTATAAGTGACAGCCGGCCGCCACGCCCACGGGGAGAATCCGCGCTCCCGGCCCGTCCGTGGACCCTTGAAGCGCTCCGCGCCTGCTTGTAGAGTATGCCGTAGCGCGAGCCGCTTGGGGTCGTCCGTGGCCGGACTTGGGTCGCTGAATCTTGTTGCATCGTTGGCCGCGATCGTGCTTTGCACAGGCGTCGGGACGGGCGTTGCCCGCGCCTGCGACGTGTGCAAGAGCGGCGCGCCGCGTGGGACGGATAACGGTTCCTTCCTTGAAGCCGGCTCGTTCTACGCGGAGTTCTCCTTCGAGTACCGCCGGTGGGAAGTGATCGACCCGCTGGAGGCGGTGCTGCTGAGCAAGCAGGACCGGCATCTGCACGACTTCGCGCAGGAGCGCTTTTACCACCTGTCGCTGAGCTACGGCGTGACCGACGACCTCGAAGCGGGCCTGACGCTGCCTTACCGGGATCTGCGGTCGATCTTTATTGATACCAGCCGGCCGGCCTACATCGGCGACCACGATGCGGACTCGGCCGGGTTCGGCGACGTGGAGTTCGACCTGCGCTGGCGGCTGGTGCGCGATCCGGTCGAGTTCTACCTGCTGGCTGGTGTCGCCATGCCGACGGGCGAGCGGAACAACGAGGACCGCCTCGGCCGTCAGTATGAGGTGGAGTTCCAGCCGGGGACCGGCGCCTGGAAGACGACGGTGGGGCTGGGCGTGGCTCGGCACTGGGGGCGGACGTCGCTTCACTTCGAGGCGACGCACGCCATGTCGGAAGAGGGCAGCCAGGAATACACGATCGGCGACTCGACGCAGATCCGCTTCGGCGGCACCTGGGCGCCGCCGTTGCCCGAGAACGTGCCGCCGATCGTGCTGTTCGGCGACATCCTGGCCCAGTTCAACGAGCCGGACGTCGACAACGGCGAGACTGTCGGCGGGCACCGGGCGAAGCTGCTCTACCTGGTGCCGGGGATATCGTTCGAGCCGGTCGAGCGGCTGTCGATCAGTGTGTATGCGCCGATCCCGGTGGCTCAGGATTGGGCGGATCATCAGGAGATCGACTATTCGGTGCGGTTCAGCGTGGGGTATTCATTTTGACGCCGGTGTCCGCCGGGATGGCTGCGAAGCGGATGGTCTGAAGTGCGAGCCGGGACGCGTGTGCGACCGTGCATGGGCGGCCGCGGCGCCGGACATCAGAATTCGAGGCGAGTGCATGAACGGAAAGCGGAACAGACTGCGGTGGGCGGCGCTGGCGGCCCTGACGATAGGAACGCTGCCGGCGAGTTGCGTCGAGGCGGTGTACCGGGAGACGCTCTTCGGCGCGCTGGACGGGTTTAACGTCTTTGCGACCGACCTGGTCGTGGCGCTGCTCACGGCCGTGGTGCCCGGGGTATCTGTGGAATAGTGTCGGAGTGGTCGGCCGGGTCGCCAGGCGATGGCGGCCGCGCGCCGATTGGGACTTTGTTACTGGGGATGGAACGATGACGACGAAGCGTCTGGTTGCGAAACTGCTCTGGATGACGGCCGCGGCCGTGATGATCCTGCACCTGCCGGCGGCGGTGATGGCGCACCACGGCGACGAGGATGAAGGCAGCGGCGGAAGCGGGCTGGTGTTCGATATGGGAGGGTGCAGCGGTAGCGAACAGCAGTAGGTCGATGTCGTGGCGCCGGGAGGCCAGGCTGGAGCCTGGCGGTCCCAGGGGCGGCTCGCCGACGTTTCTTATTCGTCCGCGCACCACCCCTGGCGGCTCGTCATCAGTTCGGCGCGGATGTCCGCGCCGATGACGACCGTGGCAGGCCCGAGCGAGCGCAGTTACGAACGTCCTTCCACGTTGGCTTCGACCAGGGCGTCATGCTCCAGTTGCGTGGTGACGTTCGTCAGCTTTCCGATCAGCTTTATGGTTGCGCTGCCGTCGAAGCCGGCGTCGGGATCCTGGCAGATACGGGTCGCCGCCTCCGTCGTGTTGAAGTAGACGATGACGACGTCCAGGCCGTCGGTCGTGACGCGGGCGGCCACCGCGTCTTCGGCGGCTTCGTCGGTCGGATAGCCTGCGCCCGTGAGGACGACGATTTCTTTCGAGCTGTCCGGGGCGAGACCGCCGATCGCGCCGACGTAAACGTCGCTACCCGCCAGTTGCAGCGCATCGACGTCGAACAGCATAACGTCTCCGCCGTCGCCGACGGCGAAGTCGGTCACGAGGCTTTCGTTACCGCCGTCGAACTGGTCGAACACGATCCGGTCCGTGCCTCCGCCGGTCGTGATGACGTCGACGCCGGCTGCGCCGTTGATCACGTCCATGCCGATACCCACGACGATGGTGTCGGCGGTCGGAAACTCGGCGCTACCGTTATAGGCGTTATCCCCGTCACCGAGGTTTATCGTTAGTTCGGTTGGCGTGTCTTGATCGCCGATGGTGATGGCGTCGTTACCTCCGCCGGTTGTGATCGTGGCGCCGTCCGCCAGTCCGTGTAACTCCGCGACGAAATCCTGGCTGACGGCGGCCGCGTTGACCTCTTCCAGCGTCGCGCCCGCGGTCTGCACGCGACCGAGCACGACGTCGGATGAGCCGGTCACCGTGAGCCTGCTCAAGCGCGATAGATCCATGCCCGCGAAGACTGCCGGCCCGTCAGTGACTGTGATGTTGACCCGTTCAAAACCCTTCGCCGTCAGCGGCCCCTTGCCGATCGCGTGCACGTTGTCCTTGCCGGTGGCATTGAGCGACGTGCCGCGGTTGTCCACCTCGATGGTGAGCGTATCGTCGTCAGCGCGATTGCGGCGGGCGGCACAGGTGACGGTGTCGTACGCCTGGCCGGCCTGCTGGTTGTTGCCACGGAACTGCAGCGTCGGAAACGTGCCGCGGATCGGGCGCACGTTGACCAGCCGAAGGCCGTGCGGCTCGCCATCCTCCTCGATCGTCAAGCGGGTGACGCCGGTGAAGCCGCGGAAGTTCATGGAGGCGCCGTTGGACGTGGCGCTCAAGCGGAAGTTCTCGACGTTGTGGAACGGCGCCGGCGGGTTGTATGCGCCGGACAGCGTCGCCTGCACCACGTCGAAGCCGCTTCTGAGGTTCGGTGAATCGTCCACGAAGTCGTTCTCGTCAAGCGTGTCCGCGAAGAACACGTAGTCGCCCTCGGGCGATCCGATCAGCGACGCGATGTCGCCGGAACTGAAGGACTCATGCTCGCGCATCCCCCAGCCTGTGCCGAGAGCGATTCCGCTACTGTGCGAGGCGTCATAGAACCGCACGGAGTCGGGCATCACCTCGACCGACAGGTGCGTGCTTCCGGTGAAGTTCGCGGTGGTGAGGCTCTCGCCGCCCACCTGGTTCAGCGCGGAGAGTGCGTTGGCGGAGTCGCCGATCGAGACGAGGTTGACGGTCTCCAGACCATTCGCGCCGGCGGTCTCGACGGTGGCGCTGGCCGCGGTGGTGTTTGCGATGAAGATCGTGAACTCGTCGTCGGTCCCGGCCGTGGTGGCTCGACGAGGGTAGACGAAGAGCAACTGGTCCTTCCCGTCGGCGAGCCCCTCGATTCCCATATCCACGATCTCGCGCAGGCGATCAACCCGGATGCTGCCAACGCTGCCAATGGTGGAGATGCGGCGAACGTCCCGCACCCGGCGGAGGTCGAGCGTATACCAGTCGTCCGCGTCGAAACTGGTGATCTGATAGGACTCGATACTGCTGAAGCGGCCGAACTCGATGGTTCCGCCCGACCGATCGGGCAAGTCGAAGGACAGCACATCCGCGCCCGGCCGTCCTCTTGCAACATCCTCCGCCTGGATGTTGCTGTACGGATCGAAGCCGCCGTCAAACCAGTCCGGCCCGTTGGTTCCCACCAGATGGTCGATGGCGGGCGTGAAAAAATAAGATTCGGCCACCTGACGGCACGCCTCACACGTCTCGCGCCGGCCTCTGACGCCGCATGTGCCGGGGCCTTCGAGGCAGGGAACATGGAATTTCAGGCGCGGGGCGCAGTCACGCGGGCTGGCGCAGGGCGCGTCGGCGCAGAGGAGGTCGCCGGGCGCCGGGCAGGCAGTGCATCCGCCTCGCGGCGCGACGCGGCGGGCGACGTAGCGGCATTGTCCTCCGCCCGCGGCCGCATCGCCGCCGGCGCCATCGGCACCCGCAACCTGCGCCGGCCCTGCCCACAATGCCGCTGCCAGCAGCATACCCAACCAGCTTCCAATGACCCGAATGCCACAGTACCCGCGAGATTCCATGATTTGTCTCCCTGTTCGACGCGTCCGAGGAGCGCCCCAGGCGACCGCTGACGCGGCCCGGGGCCGATCGTGCCACTGCCCGCCATTATACCGCCCGTGGTAAGTGTCCCGTCCAGCACACGGCGTGCCAGCGGGGGGGCCGCCTGTCGCGGTCTGGATCCTTGCAGGGCAGCGGGTGGGCTCGTCTCGCGCAGGGCTCAGCGGACGGGTCGCGGGGCGTTCGTGCGGCCATCCTGGCATCCCGCACGTACGCCGCCAGAACTGAGGGTGGCAGGGCGCCATCGGCCCGGTTACGCTTGCCGGTCGCCTGTCGGGTCGCCGGCCGCACACCAGGCGAAGGATGAACCGGTGAAGATTCTCGAACTGCACGTCGAAGGCTTCCGTTCGCTCAAGGACGTTACGTGGCGCCCGGGTGATCTGAACGTCATCATCGGGCCGAACGGGACGGGGAAGTCGAACCTGTTGCGGCTGCTGGAGTGCATTTCGGCGGCTGCGAAAGGGCAGCTTGGGAAACACATCAAGTCGCAGGGAGGATTCTCGCCGTTGCTCTGGGACGGCCGTGCGAACGAGACTCGCTGGACACTAACCACTACGTCACTCGACGTACACAGTGAGTCACAGGATCGTGATCTGACGTATGAGGCTGCGCTCGTCCGGATGGGGGCTGGGAGTTCATATCGAGTTGACCGAGAGGCGCTCGCCCACGCTGTTCCTGCCGATCAGACGCTCAGTCCGCGCGTGACCACATGGTTTGACCGGAGAAACTTGGAGGCGACTGGATTCAATGACGAAGGGACCGCCTTCTCAGTTCCAGAGCAAGTGGTGTCCGAAGACGAGCTGCTTCTGCCGTCACTCGGATTGGGGTTCCACCACACCCTGTCGATCGGGATGTATTGCAGGCAATTGGCGGCGTGGTCGGTCTATCACGACATGGACGTGAGCCAACGCGCGTCGCTCCGCCAGGCAGCCGTCGCACGTCTCGAGAAGCGGATTGACGCTGACGGCCAAAACCTCATCAGCGTCCTCCACACGCTCTACACCGGCGACCGCGAGTTCAAGCAGGAAATCAACGCCGCCATGACGGCCGCGTTCGGGGACGACTTCGAGGAACTGGTATTCCCACCAGCAGCGGACCAGAGAATCCAACTGCGCATCCGCTGGAAGAGCCTTCAGCGCGAGCAGTCCGCGGCGGACCTCTCCGACGGTACGCTGCGATTTCTCTTGCTGCTGGCCATCCTGGCCAGTCCGGACGCAGCCCCGCTGATCGCCATCGACGAGCCGGAGACCGGCCTGCACCCGTCTATGCTGCCGATCATCGCCGAATTCGCCGCCGATGCGGCGCAGCGATCGCAGATCATCTTCACGACGCATTCGCCGCAGTTTCTCGACGCTTTCAATGACGTGCTTCCGACGACGAC
>CAZYLK010000218.1:0-9118 GCA_964648365.1 uncultured Phycisphaeraceae bacterium | reverse complement strand
CCGGCCCCGTCGAAGTCTGCCCCTCCGGCTGCCCCGACGCCTGCCGCAGCGCCGACTGCCCGTGATGCGACCGGCCGGCAGGCTGTTGGAGAACCGCGTTGCACCCGCGTGGTACCTGTCGCACCGGCCCGCCACGGCGAATCTTCGCGCGATCGGCCCCGCTGGAGCCGGGCGGCCCCAGCGGGGAAACGCTCGCCGCCGCGAGGCGCCTGCTGTGGGTCTGCGCGATCGCGGCGAGGACAATTCGTCACCGACGTGATACAACCTCGTCATGCCCAGCGGCAGCGGACAACTCTTCCCCGATCGGCGGCGCGGCGGCGTTCGCGTCGTCGTCACCGGTCAGGTCGGGCTGGACAAAAAGCCCCTGCTGGAGCGGGTTGCGGCCGTGGCGAGTGAGCACCACCATGAAGTCGCCGTCGCGCATGTCGGCGACCGGATGTACGCCGAAGCGCCGGACGTCGCCCCCGGACGCATTCTCGATCTGCCCAAACGGCGGCTCGACAACCTGCGCCGCAGCGTCTTCAAGGATGTGCTCGCCCTCGCCGGTCAGACCGAGAACTTGATCGTCAACACGCACGCGACCTTCCGCTGGCGGCACGGCCTCTTCCAGGCCTACGACCACGACCAGATGCGCACGCTTGATGCGGACCTGTACATCACGCTCGTCGACAGCGTCGAGGCGATCCACGAGCGGCTGCTGCGCCAGCATGAAGGCATCCGCCACACGTTCAAGGACATCCTCGTCTGGCGGGAAGAGGAGATCGTCGTCACCGCCACCATCGCCGAGGCCCTGCGCGGCTACGGGGCCCACTACGTCATCTCCACCGGCGACTTCGAGACGGCCGCGCTGATGATCTACCGCCTCATGTTCGAGCGGCATCGCAAGCGGGTGTACCCGTCGTTTCCCATGACGCACGTGCTGAGCATGCCGGATGCGCTGAAGCAGATCGACCGGTTCCGCACGACGCTGGCCGAGCATTTCATCACCTTCGACCCCGGCGACCTGGACGAAAAGCAGCTTCTGTTCGACGCCGGCGCGGCCGTGCAGGCCGGGCGGGACCGCTTCACGATCACCGTCAACGGCCGCGACCTGGAAATCGCCGCCGCCGAGGTGACGGCGTGCGCCGCCGACATCGACGGCCAGATCTACGCCCGCGACTTCAAGCTCATCGACCAGTCCGACATGATCGTCAGCTTCATCCCCGAACTGCCCGGCGGCCGCGCGGGCCTCTCCAGCGGCGTCGAGCGCGAACTCCAGCACGCCTACGAAGCCGCCAAAGACGTGTACGTAGTCTGGCAGCCGTCCGCCGAGCCGTCCCCCTTCATCCCCGCGACCGCCACCCGCGTTTTCCGCAACATCGACGAGTTGATGCGATTCTTCCAGCACAAGGGCTACATCGGCGACTACTCGCCGCTGCTGCCGGGGTGAGTCCGCTGGCGCGGACAGGGAATGAGGGAGACAGGGAGTAAGGGAAGAGGGAAGCACGGAAGCCCGTTCGTAGCGGCTTCTCCAGCGAGGGCTCTTCGGCGTGCTCTGCTTCTGATCCGCGTTCATCCGCGGTTCGACATCTTCGCCAATTCCGCAACCGCTGCGCGTCCTGAGCGTAAAAAAAGACGAGTGTCTATTTTTCGCTTGACATTTAGACGCCCGTCTATTTATGATGCCCCTCGGAGCGCCGCGTGTGGCGGCGCGCGGTGGCGATTCGCGTCGGGGATGCCCAGGCTTGAAGAAGAAGAGGAAATCCGCAGCGGATCCGGCCGAGCCTGCGTTGGCGCTGCCGGACGCGGAGCTGGAGGTGCTGGCGTGCCTCTGGAACGCCGGGCAATGCACTGCGCGGCAGGTCCGCGAGAGAATAGCCGGCTATCGCCCGATGGCGCATGGCTCGGTGGTGACGCTGCTCCAGCGCCTGCTGAAGAAGGGGCTGGTGACGCGTCAGAAGGCGGCCACAGGCAAGGCCTTTATCTATCTGCCGGCCCAACCGGCCGGGCCGACTTACCGCCGCATCCTTGACGATCTGGTCCGCCGGATCTTCGGCGGCAGCGGCGTCATGCTGGTCAGCTCGCTGTTCGAAACGCGGGCGCCGACGCCGGATGAACTGGATCAACTCGAAAAACTGCTCGACCAATGCCGCCGCGAGACAGGCAAGAGGGTCAGAAAATGACGAACGCACTGATTGAAACGCTCAACACGGTCGGTGATCACTGGTGGTCGATCGTGTTTCACCTTACCTGGCAGGCGTCGATCCTGGCGGCGGTGCTGCTGCTGGTCGTCCGGCTGGGTCGCCGCTGGCCGTCACCGCTGCGCTACTGGCTGCTGATGCTGGGCATGATCAAATTCGTAGTGCCGTTCGTGCCCGCCTCGCCGACCGGCGTGTTCACGTGGGCGGGGCGAACGTTCGCCGAGCGGAATTCGCTGGCCGCAGGGGTCGGGGCGCCAGCCGCGAGGGTGATCACGTCGCCTGTTTCGATCGACGTGCCGCCCGTGGACGCCGGCCTTCCCCCTGACGCACTTTCCGGTGTCATGCATGCCGCTAACGCACCGACGTTCTGGCCGGCCGGTTCAGGGGAGATCCAATCCGCCGGTCCGTCTCCCGGGAATACACCGCCTCCTCATCAAGTGGCCGCGACAGATGTCCCGACGCGGGCACACCTGCGCTGGACAGCGTGGTGTCTGCTGCTCCACGCCATCGGAGTCTGTTTCATCGCCGCGTGGGCGGCTCGACAGTGGGCGGCGCTTCGCCGCATCCGCGCCAGCGCGTCGCTGGCGGAAAGCGGTCCATTTCATGCGAGATACGTCGAGCTGTGCAGGCGGATGAATGTCGCGACGGCACCCCGACTGCTGCTTGCCGACCAGAACGTCACCCCCATGGCCCTGGGCGTGTGGAAGCCCGCGATCGTCCTGCCGGTTCGTGTGATGGAAGGGCTGTCGCCGCGGCAGGTCGACGCCGTGCTCGCCCACGAGCTTGCTCACCATCGCCGAGGCGACACGGTGATGAACTGGGTGCAGCTTCTCGTCTGCACCGTCTCGTGGTTCAACCCGCTGGCCTGGCTGCTCGGTCGGCAAGTGCGGCGCGTGCGCGAGGAGTGCTGCGACGACATGGTTGTCTCGCGCGCGGTATCTGACGGCGATTCCTACTGCCAGACCCTTCTCAGCGCGGCGCGCGGGCTTGTCGGCGCCCTGCCAATCGGCGGCGCGCTGGGCTTTGCCGCCCCCATGCACCCGCTGGCGGGTCGCATTCGTCGGGTTATGGACTCCAGCTTGCGCCGGCCTGCACAACTTTCCATCGGAGGCGGCCTGCTGCTGTTCGCAGCGGCCGCGACGGTTTTGCCGGGACTGGCGAGCCAGAGCGACGCCGATGCGCCGACACTGCGCGTGCCGGCCGACTTCGGCAACATTCAGGCCGCCATCGACGCGGCCCCCGAGGGTGCCATTGTTCTGGTGGCCGACGGGGTGCATACGGGCGGCGGGAACAGGCACCTGGATTTCCGTGGCAAGCGGCTGATGGTCCGGTCGGAGCATGGTGCGGCCGGTTGCGTCCTTGACTGCGAAGGCGAGGGACGTGCCTTCTATTTTCACAGTGGCGAGACGCCCGAATCCGTCGTTGAGGGCTTCACGATCACCGGAGGCGCAGCGGACGTTGGCGGCGCCGTCGCCTGCATCGGCAGCAGTCCGACGATTCGTGACTGTGTGATTGAGGGCAACCGGGCCGTCGCGAAGCGCGACACCCGTGATTCAGGCGACGACGCATCGTCCGGCAACGGTGGCGGCATTCACCTGAGCGCGAGCGCCGCGGTGATCGAGCGATCCATCATCCGCGCCAACGTGGCCGACGGGCGCGGCGGCGGCATCGACTGCCGCGACGGCAGCACGCCCACGATCACGCATTGCACGATCGTTGACAACACGGCCGCGCAGCCCGGCGGCGGCATCTACTTCAACGCCAGCAAGGCAACGGTCACTGCAAGCACGATCCGGGGTAACACGGCCAGCGCGGGAAGCGGCGTGTTCTTTTCAGTCGGCAGCAACGGCGTTATGCGCGACTGCGTGATCAGCGGAAACACGTCCCTCGGTGCCAGCCTCTTCAGCGGTGGCGGGATTCACTGTAGCAGTAGCGGTCCGACGATCTCCGGTTGCGTCATTTCGGGCAACGTTTCCGCTGCGGGGGGCGGCGGCCTGCTGTGCACGGATAGCTGGCCGCGCGTCGAGCATTGTGTCATCACCGACAATCTCGCCGGCGAGTCGGGAGGCGGAGGCGTCTATCTCGGCGCCCGCAGCAATGCCCAACTCTTCAACTGCCTCATCGTACGCAACGCGACCAGGTCGTGGGACAACAACACGTATCCGGGGTCGAAAGGAGGCGGCCTCGTTTGTGTCGGCGGCAGCAGCCCGGTCCTGACCAATTGCACCATCTCGCGCAATCGATCCGCTTCCGGGGGAGACGGCGCCCTGCTCGGCCCCGGCGCGCCGATGCCCACCTTCATCGGTTGCATCCTGTGGGGCAACGACACAAGTGACCTCGTTGTCGAGGAGGGTCGGCCCCTGGTGCGGTTTAGCACGATTGGCGGCGGATGGGACGGGCAAGGCAATTCCGACGCCGACCCGATCTTCGTCGCTGGACCGCTGGGTTCGCACTATCTGAGCCAGCGCGCGGCCGGCAACGCCGCAGACAGTCCGTGTCTGGATCGACGCGAACCGTCCGACGAGGATCGCGTGCTGGTTGACCGCACCACGCGTAGCGACGGGCGCGGCGACCGCAGTGCGATCGATGCCGGCTATCACTATCCCGCCGTCGATCCAAAGGCGCGGCATGACTCGCTCGGCGGCTTCGTTCGGGATGATCGCGGCAAGCCCCTGATCGGGGCGCGGGTGGCGCTCATGTGGGACAGCGCGGACGCCGCGCCCGGCGGTGATCTGCGCGACGCGTTCGCCCTCGACGCCGTCGTCACCGCCACTGACGGGGGCTGGCGCATCGACGGCGTTCCAGCGGCGCTCGTGGAGGGTGGGCTGGCTATTGACTTCGCCTATCCGGGATACGAGCGCGTGCGGGCATCTGCCGCAAACGCGCGGCTTGACGCCGCCGCCGCGCCCGAGGCAACGACAGAAGTCCGGTTGCGACCGAATCCCGCGACCGGAATGACGGTGGCCGGTCGGGTGCGCAACGAGCAGGGCGAACCCGTCGGCGGTGCCGTGGTGTATGCTGCCTGGCCATCGAATAATGGGCTCCGCATTGACCAGCGCGTCAGCGACGCTACCGGGGCCGACGGCCTGTACCGAGTCGTGCTTCCCCATGCCGATCACGGGCCGGGGGCACACAGCGTGGTCATCGCGGCGATAGGCCCGGAGTACGCCCCGGTATTCCAGATCGTCGGCGCCTCCGATGCCGGGGTGACACTCGATCTGAAGCTGCCTGAAGGGTGGCGAGCCACGGGCAGAGTCGTCGATGAATCTGGCGCGCCGGTTGACGAAGTGCGTGTATCGTTCAGCCTGCTCGACGACAAGGCCGATGCGGCGCAGAAGCTGGGGATGCAACTCCTGCGTTTTGCGGTGCAGACGGATTCCGAGGGGCGCTTTGAGTGGGCGCACGCGCCGGACGCCCCGCTGATCATCAGCCTATGGAAACTGGGGTTCACCAAGCAAAGGGGGACGATCGTGCCTGATCAGCCGGAGGCCAGCGTGTTTTCTCTCAAGCGCGAGTCGCCGGAGGATTGAATTCGCATCGACCTCGGCGCCGGGCAGCGCCAGGGTCCGCGCGCAAACTCGGACGTAGCCCAATCTCGCGTATGCGAGCGAAGTTGCAACATCGTCCGGCCCTGCCCACGATGGCAACGACCACGCGGTCCACCGTAAACTACGGATAGTATGCGACCGTCAACGCCCGCCGCTCTTCGGTGATGTCGATTCCGTCAGGCGTGACGTAGGTGTACGTCGGCGCGTCGGCGAGGTTGCCTGTGCCGTAGAGCACTTTCATCACATGTCGCCGGGCGTCGTCGCGGTACTCGTACGACGAGTAGGGACCGAACGTGTGATTGCCCGGCCATTGGCCGCGCTTCATCAGGACCGATTCCGCGATCAGCACGGCGTAGTCACATCTGCGCATAGGCAGTTGGGCGTTGCGCTCGGTGACAATCTCGCCGTCCACGTCGGTGCTCGAAATCAGCGCCCGCAGCAGATTCATCTGTGCCGGCGATTGGTACTCGATGATCGCCTCACCGACGGGTCCGATGTGGGGAGCGTCGTAGGGGCCCTGAAACCGGTAGCTCCCCCCACCCCCCTCAAGCGCCATCAGCGCCATCAGCGTTTCCGGGTCGACGAGCCGGGCCACCTCCAGACGGCACGCTGCTGCGGCGTCGTCGGCGACCCGCTGCCAGCCGACGATGACCCCCCACACGCGGAGCATGCCGTCCGCGTCACGACACGCCGCCGGTCCACCGATGAATCCACCGTACTCGCCCTCAGGAACCTCAATGAAACAGATCGGCCCGACGCAGGACGGCCCAGCCCTCGACTCCATCTGCCCGGTAACGACCGACGCCGGCACGCTCAGGTATTGCACCGGCGTCATGCCCTCGGCCGGACCCGCAAACCCGCCGACCAGCACCGGTTCATACGCTGACACGCGATAATCCGGGTCGATGACGTTCGCGTCCATCGCCAGCCCGCGGCCGGTCAGCGTCAGCCATGGCGCACCGGCGGCGTAGGCGGAACCGGCGTTGTCCTTCGCGAGCATGGGATAACCGTCGACGACGGCCGTCAGAAGCGGACTCAGTTCGCGGGCCGCGGTGACGAACTCGTATTTGGCCGTCGGAAAGCCGGCCAGCAGGCTCCGCCCCGATACGACATGGACGACTTGAAGTGTGTCAGGCGGCGCGGCGTTGCGCGCGTCCACGGCCAGACGAGTGTCCGGGCGGGCGCAGCCGAACAGGCACACCGGCAACGCCACGAGAAAGATCGCGATGCACCTGCCGCGCGTACGCATCGCGCCCGTTAACCTGTCACATGGCATTCGATATCCGCCGTTCATCATCCGGTATTCATCATTCATCATTCGCGATGCCACAGGCGGACTTGCAGCACTCGACAGTCATTCCGCCACCGGCGGACTTGCAGCATTCGACATTCGCGCCTCCCGCTCAGTAGCTCTTCCAGATCCGCCGCGTCAAGACGTCCGCCGGCAGAGGCGCGATCCCCAGAGCATAGGGCGCGAACCAGCCGCTATGCACGTACCCCTGCCACACGATCGTTCCCCACACGCGCAGTTGCCCGTCTTCGCCGACGCAGGCGGCCGGACCGCCCGAGAACCCGTTGTACGGCGTGGCCGGCACTTTGACGAACACGAGTCCGGCCAGCTCGTCGCGGCCGGTCGGTCCGTCGACGACCACGCCCTGGACGAAATCGGGAGGCACACGTAAGTATTCGTCCTGCGTGTACTCCTTGTCGACCAGAAAGAACCCGCCGAGGATGACGCGCTCGCCCGGCTTGGGTCGGTAGGCCGGGTCGATCACGTTGGGCGTGAACTGACCCTCGGGGCCGCAGAGCACGACCCAGTCTTCGCGGTGTGCGAGGCCTTCACGATCCAGGTGCGCGCGGTTCAGGAAGTTGCCGACCATCATCGGCGTGCCTTCAACGGTGGCAGCGCGCGACTGCTCGCGGAACTCGTGTGCGGAAGAGATCACGAATTCCGGGCTGATCGCATATCCGGCCCCCCAAGCGACCTCAGCGCCGACGTGCAACACGCGAAGCGCACGCGGCCCCTGCGTGAACTCCGGCGCCGGCCGCGCAGAATCCAGCCGCCCGGCAGCAGTGCATCCGAGCAGACCGACCACGGCGGGCAAAATCGCCATCAACGCAGCGGCGCCGGGGCACCGACGGCGCGCGACGAGGCGGCGCCTGGTCATGCCGAGCGACTGACCCCCAACGATGGGCCGTCTATCCTCATTCGTTATTCGATAGTCGCCATTCGCCATTTCCAGCCCCGCTACCGGCACTCTGCCTTCTTGAGCTTTACCTTCTTGCAAAACCCCTCGCCCGTCGGGCAGTCGAGCTTCTTGATGGTCTGCTTTTTCGCACACTCGGGCGGGCCGCAGGCGTCGCCGCTGTTGAACTGCGAGCCCTTCGCGGGGCAGGCTTCAGTGGGGCAGCCCTTCTTGCCCTTGGCGGCGCTTGTGACGGTGTAGACACACGTGGTGAGTCCGCCCTCGACGGCGATTTCGATCTGATCGACGAAGAAGTTCGAGCGCTGCGGGCCGATCATGTCGCTGCTGAAGGTCAGCAGGTGCGCGCGGCCGTCGGCGTAGGCGGTGAGATCGACCTCGACCTGCGTCCACGGATGATACTGTCCCGCGTCCGATTCGAGCGCCCGAAAGAGTTCATCGTTGTCCACGGAGACCGCCACGTAGTCCTTGCCGTTGCCGCTGGAGGCGGTGATGTCGAGCCAGAACGTCAACTTGGCCGTGCCTTCGGGAATGGTCACGCTCTGCCGGACGTACCCGCTTTCGCGCTGCTCGGCCCCGCCGAACCAGACCCACCAGTCACCGTCGTGCGGATCGCCGAAGAAGTTCCCGCAGCGCTGCACGTTGCACAAAGGCGAGGGGAAGTTCTGCGAGTGCTCCTCCCACACCGGGTTGGGCGTGCCCGCCTCAAAGCTGCCGTCCTTGACGATCTGACCGACCGCCGCGGTCTGCACGGCCGCCAGCGCCGATGCGAGGGCCGTTCCTGTTGACACCTTCATGCGCTTCTCCCTTCTGGTTGATGCCCGGGGCGCAGGGCGGGCGACTGAGGACCGGTCCAGCCGCTCCCCGCCGGGACCAGAGGAGTATAACGGAAAGGGAGGCAATTTCGTCGCGCGTGCCTGTGAGCGCCGCGCGGCGGCGCGTCGGTCGCGGCGGGTTGCACTCAGCAGCCGGCCTCGATACCGCATGCGCGGACAGTGTGCTCGCCCGGCGCCTGCCCCGCGAACCGCGCTTTGGCGTTCCCGCGGCCGTCCGTGGTTTCGACGCGGATGCGGCTGTCGTCGAGGATGAACGTCGTCGGGGCGTCCGGCGTCGCGCGTCGCAGGCGGGCGACGACGCGCGACCCGCCGTTGCGGCATCGAACGCTCAACCGGCGGTCGGGGCCGCA
>CAZYLK010000217.1:0-9123 GCA_964648365.1 uncultured Phycisphaeraceae bacterium | reverse complement strand
CTACGACGGCCAGGAGGTCATCGCGGAGACGGACGAAAGCAACGTGATGCAGCGGCGGTACATCCACGGCATGCGGCGGATCTACGAGCAAGCCATCATGAGCCGAGCCGCGCACGTCAGTAAGCGGGTTCTCTCAAGCCGCAGGAACCCCCTCCCTTACGGTCTGGGCTGGGCTTCGGCCTCCCTGAACACCTACTACTACCTCGTTCGCGAACTCAGCAAGGTGGCGGAGTCGATCAAGCGGAACGGCACGCTGTTCTCGGAGAGTCAAGCGTGAAGACTGCCTTAGACGGCGACGGGCATGTCGGCCGCTCATGGGTCGCGCGCCGCCTACTGGTCACCGCCGGCATCGGCCTGTTCGTCGCAGTCTACTTTTACTACTTCGATCTGCCCGTACCACGCATGGAAGTCGTGCGTTTGTCGGACGTAGGCCGCCTCACGCCAGAATACGACGGTGGCGAACTGTACCGTGTGTGGGGCAGGCGCGGGTGTGACTTCATGGACGAGACAGGCAGCCTCGTTTTCAGCGCAGACGGACTGAGTTGTCGCGACGCAATAGATGGCGTTGCGGAGTGCTGGAAAGCGCATCGGCGTGGCTACCTGTTTATCGAGACCCAGCGGGTGCGTCTGCTCCCTCAGGCCAAGGAGACGCATGCTTTCCGTGACGGATTCGCACGGTTCGGTGTGCCTGCGAGCCACATCGCCGTCTGGACGTTGAAGTACGGGTTTGTAGATCGGGAGGGCAATGTCGCGATTCCACCGAAGTTTGATGACGCAGGGGACTTCGCGGAGGGTTTATGCCGCGTCAACATCGGCGCCACCACGACACCGCGGACGACGCCAGTCTTCGGGCTCTGGGGCTACATCGACGGCACCGGTGACTTCGTCATCGAGCCGCGTTTCGAGCGGGCAGAGGACTTTAGCGAGGGCCTCGCTGGCGTCGAAGTAGACCGCTCTTGGGGCTTCGTGGACAGAACAGGATCGATCGTGATACCGGCCAGGTTCCAATTGGCGGGCGAGTTCTCTCAATCCCTGGCGCGCGTCCGCATCGGCGACTATTGGGGGTTCATCGATCGCGGCGGAGACATCGTGATCGCACCGCGATTCCGTTGGGCGGGTGACTTCTCCGAAGGCCTCTGCCCGGTAAAGGCCCGGGACGGATGGGAGGGTTTCATCGATGCGTCGGGCAAGCGAGTCTTCCAGGCCGCCGTCGGCCAAGGCTCCGGATTCTCCGGCGGATTGACATGTACGTACGTCGAAACCGCTGGCCATCGGCGAAGGTGGGGGTTCATGAATCGGGAAGGCGAGATGGTGATTCCGGCGCGTTACTATTCCGCCCAACCGTTCCGAGGAAGACTCGCACGGGTGGATCTGGAGGCCGACGATAGCATGCCGTCGTATGTCTATAGCACGCCGTCCTACATCGACAGGACTGGGCGCGAAGTGATGCCGGCCGATGAGCAGGGAGGCAAGGGTGATTAACGATGAGCCGACGCCTCAACACGCCTTCAACCCCGCCCCGCGTCTCCGGCGCAGCAGCAGAAACGTCGCCGCCGGGATCAGCAGCGGGCGCACCACGAACGTGTCCAGCAGGATGCCCAGGGCCAGGCCGATGGCCATTTGTTTCATGACGATCAGCGAGCCGGCGATCATGGAGGCGAAGGTGGCGGCCATGATGAGGCCGCAACTGCTGACCACGCCGCCGGTGCGGGCGACGGCCAGGGCGACGGCGTCGGCGGGGCCGCGGGTGCGGAGTTCCTCGCGGATGCGGGTGACGACGTAGATGTTGTAGTCCTGCCCCAGCGACAGCAGGATGATAAAGAGCAGAAACTCCAGGCGGAAGTTGAGGCCGTCGAGGCCCGTCCACACATAGAACACCGCCCGCGTCAGGCCGCACGCGGCCGCGAAAGTCAGAAGCGTCGCCGCCACCAGAAGGGCCGAGAGCAGCCCGTCGCGCAGCAGCCAGAGCAGGATCGCGTAGACCACGACCACGGCCGCGATCGCCACCACGGCGAAATCCCAGCGCTTCAGCGCCTTCATGTCGTCGACCATGGCCGTGTCGCCGGCGATCTGAATGGTCAGCCCGCGTGCCCGATCGATCAGCTCAGCGTTGCCTTTGGCCTTGTTCGCGTTCGCTGCTGCGAGCGCTAGGTCCGTGGGCCAGTCCCTGGCGCACCCGCGAATCTGGTCAACCAGCCACATCGCCTCGTCCGAGTGCCCGTCAGCCGCCAGGCCGATGTCGACCCGCAGCGCCTGCCGCGAGCCTGACACGTAGTACCCCCGACCGAACGCCTGTACCGCTGTCGCGAGTGCGTCGCTCGTCGGTGACGAAGCCACCGCCGAGGTGCCCGCCGGAGCGAAGGTTGGACCCGTTCCCAGCGGATCGAACGCATGACGCATGAAGAGCACGCGACTGCCTGCCAGGGAGGCCCGCACGCGGGTCTTAAAATCATGCAGCCACTCGGGAAACTCCTCGTTGATCTGCTGGTCCGACAGCGGCCAATCGAACGTCAGCAGCAGCGTCAGTTCCGTCGCGTCGCGTACGCCATAAAGGTGTCGATAGGCCAGCCGCGCGCCGCGCACGAACGACGTGTCGGCCGGGTATTCGTCCAGCGTGTCGAACAGCGTCGGCGCGGTCATCCCCGCGATGCCGGGCGCCAGGAGCAGCAGGAGGCTCCATCCGATGACGCGGCGCGGGCGGAAGACGACGAGGTTTCCGATGCGCGTCCACAGGCCGCGGCGATCCAGATCCTCCGCGTTGATCCGCGCCGGCCACAGCAATCGCCGCCCGGCCAGCGCCATCAGCGCGGGCGTCAGCGTCAGGATCGCCAGCGTGGCAATCGCGATGGCGAACGCGATGGTCGGGCCGCTGGTGTAGATGTCGCGGTTGCGGGCGAGGATGAGGGTGGCCAGCCCGGCGACGTTGGTGCCGGCGCTGGCGAGGATCGCGCCGCCACTGCGGGCCAGCGCCACGCGCGCGGCACGAGGGCCGTCTGCGCGGGTATTACGTTCCACGGTTTGCGGCTCCAACCCCGGCGGGGCGTCCGCGCGGGCTGAAGCCCGCGGCTCGCTTGAGGGTTGTGCGTTCGCGCGGGCTGAAGGCCGCGGCTCGGTGTTGGCGATCTGCTCGCGAAACCGGGCGAACAGAAACAGGCAGTAGTCCACGCCCGATCCGACGACCACGACGATCGTGAACATCTCGACCAGGCCGGAGATGGGCAGGCCGCGCGACGCAGCCCAACCGACCAGTCCCAACGAAACCATCAGTGACGCCGCCACCGCCACGATCGGCAGCGACATGGCCACGGGCGATCGGTAGATGACGGCCAGGATCACGATGACGCTCACGAAGGTCCAGAACGTGGTGTCGTCAACGTTGCGCCGGGCGGAATCGGCCAGCAGTTCGCCCAGCGCGGCGCTGCCGCTGACCTCGACGGTCAACCCCCTCGGGGGGGGCACGGCCGCGATTCGGGCTTTGACCCGCGTGACCGAGTCGACCGTGTGATGCGTGTAGAGTTCCGACGGGAGGTCGGCGACGATCAGCGACGCCTGCCGGTCGGGGCTTTCGAGCAGGGCGGCCAGCATCGGCGACAGTGCCGATGCCCTGATCCGCCAGCCGCGGCTGTCGCGGTCGGCCGCCAGTTCCCGCGCCGTGGCTGCGATCCACGCCCGATCCGCGTCGGTCAGCCCGGCCTCGCGCACGCAGACCACCGCGGCCCGGCTGGCGTACGGTTCATCTGGAAAGGCGCGATTCAGCGCCGCCAGCGCCTGCTGCGACGGCATGTCCGCGGGGATGAAGCCGACCTGGGAGTCGCTCAGCAGGTCCGATATGCGAGGAGTGCTGGCCCAGATGATGCCCGCCGCCAGCGGCCAGAGCAGGATCCACATCCACCGCGTGCGATGGACGAAGGCCGCCCAGCGGTCTGGCGGGGTTGGGACAGGTTCAATCGGCACGGGCGCTCCTTGCGGCGGCGGGATGGTAACGGAATATGGGACGGACGCCACAGGTGGTGGCCGTGGCTGACGACTGGCGTGGTGCGCTCGCTGAAGGCGAACTGCCCACGATGCCGGCCGGGAAACCGCGGTGTGGGGGCACAGCTGCGCAGCGGAATCACGGTCTGGAAGACCGTGCCACGCGCAGTTGGCGGCCGATTCGGCTGCGTCCCAGCCTTGCTACGGCGGCTGCCGGCTCGACGTCGCGGCGGCCGTACATGAAGAAACTCCCCCCGATCGCCGAACTAACACCATGCCGGGTTCGGACGCCCGCACGAGGGTCGCTGCGCGCCAGGAGCCGCGGCGGCGTGGTTTCAGCTCGACCATGAGGTGGCACGGAGGTGAGTCGAACCCGTCGGACGTTTCCGGTTACTTACGCCTTTCCGCGCGACGGGATCACGCTCCGCGTCACGGCCGGGAACGAGGATGAGCTTCGGCTCATCCGCACCGAACTGGAACTGCTGCGGCAGGTCCGGCGGCGGGTGCGGCAGGGGGGCGACCCTGCGATGCGGCCGCGCCGGGTGACGGCCGAGCAGAGGGTCGAACTGATGCGGATCCTGGCGGACGCCGAGGATCCGTCCGTCGAACAGGCGATCCGGCAGATCGATCGGGATTTCCCAGGCGTGCGCGGGGAAATCGTCCTGTCGATCGTCGAGGACGAAGCCGCACGCATAGCCCAGGATGCCGCCAGCATGGAACCGATCGCGAATACCGATCCCGACGCCGTCACGCACCATGACGACTCCGATCTGGAAGCGGCGCTGGCCGAAGCCGAGGCGCAGCTTGAAGCGCTGAACAGGATCGTCGGCGAAGAGGAAGCCGAGTCCGCGGACACGGGCGATCCGCTCGATGATGGGCTTGCCGCGGTGTTCGACGATGCCGATCGGATTCTCTCGAGCCGGGCCGATGGTGCGCCGGACGGGGACGCGTCGGACGCTGACGTCGGCGTCGCCGCTCTTCCGACGGTTCGGGCAAGCGCCGTGCGCTCATCAACGGACGCCGAGGAACCGATCGACGAGGAACGGATCGACGACGATGACGCGGTGAGCGCGTCGACTGCAGTCGATGCGGATGAACGCATCGCCGAGGACGACGAGCCGAGTGCGGAGCTTTCATCTTGCAATTCGGTTACCGAGGCGATCGACGAACACGACACGATTTTGAGCGGCGATTCGTCGAACGCGGCCGGCCTGAACCAAGAGTTTGCCGACCCGGCCATGTCGCCATATGCGGATGCGGAGGCCGTGGTGGGGGATTGGCGGCCGGGCGACGTCGCCGCGTTTGCCGATGCCGATGACGACGCGTACACGGGCGAGCCGAACGCGGCCGAGACCGACCCGCGGACCGAGACGCAGGCCGCGGAAGAAGTTCGTGCGGCCAATCGTGAGTCAGCCTCCGCCACGGCCTTTACGTCCGGCGAAGAGGACGGCGAAAGCCCCGACGCCGCCGCGGCCAGGGCGGTCGAAGTCATCGAGTCCGGCCTGCGGAAGCTGGGCGAGGTGCTGGCCGGAGAGGTGCAGTCCAAGTGGCGCACCGCCCGGGCTTCGCTGGATGAGATAGTGGCGCTGCGGCTGGAGATGCAGCAGGCGCTGACCGCGTCGCGCGAGATCACCGACCAGCTTGGCCGCATCAAGGAAGAACTCGAAATCAACCGCGATCAGACCTACGTCTACCGCCGCGAGGCCGCCCTGTTCCGCGACGACACGCTGCGGGCCAAACAGCAGGCCGAAGATCTCACCCACGGCGCTGCGACGGCCACCACCTCCTGATACAGCGGCCGCCGCTCGCCGGACGGGAGCGTCGCGCGGGCTGAAGCGACGCAGCTCGGGAGAAAGCTCCCGCTCCACGTGATCCCTCCATAACCGTTGCGACGTTGCCGCGGCGGGGCTCGAAATCCGGACGTCGCCCGCTATAGTAGCCCCCGGAGAGCCGAACGGGAGAGACTCAGATGGCCATTGGAAATCTGCGCCGGTTTGACGTGCAGGCGAAGTACGCTTCGGTGCTGGGCGTGCTCGCGGTTCTCCCGGCGACGGGGGCGCTTATCCTCGTCGCACGGAACTTCCACCAGGGTCCGGGCGGTATTCTGTACCGCAACGAGATGTTCGTGCTGGTGCTCGTCGCCTGCATCGGGCTGGCGCTGCTGATCGGGCTGACGGCCGCGGCGCTGGGGTTCAACAGCGCGGGACAGCGGCGCAACGAGTTCCAGGGCCGCTCCTGGCTGGGTTTTTTCATCGGCGGCGCCTCCGCGACGGCCGCGCTGATCGCCGGCATCGCGTTCATGGTCCTCAAGATGCGGGCGTAGCGGCCGCAGCGCGACGGGCGGCGCGGCCGCGGAGCGGATTAAGCGTGCGTAACTCCCGTGACGTGCGACCGGCCCTGGCTGATCTGCCTTCCACGCCCTCGCTGACCGACCCGGCGCTCGAAATCCTCGCCGAACTGCTCACGATGCCGACGGCGCCCTTCGCCGAGCACTACGTCATCGACTGCGTGCGGCGATTCTGCGTCTATCACCCCGATATCAAGCTGACCCAGGATCCGGCGGGCAATGTGCTGCTGCGGCTGCGACGCGAGTCGGCGGCCGTCGCGCGCCCGCTCTGCCTCACGGCGCACATGGATCACCCCGGCTTCGTGGCGATCCACATGATCGGCCCCGGCCGGTTGAAGGCGTCGTGGCGGGGGGGCGTTCCGATCGAGTATTTCGAAGGCGCCCGCGTGCGGTTCTACGACGAGACCCGCTGGATCCGCGGGCGCGTCGTCTCTACCCGTCCTGTGCGCGAGCACGACACGCTGCGGGTGGATACCACCGAGATCGACGTGAAGGGCGACGTGCCGCCCGGTTCGGTGGGCATGTGGGACTTCCCCGATCCGCGCGTGCGTGGCGAGCGCGTGCTGGCCCGCGGTTGCGACGACGTGGCCGGCACGGCCGCGGTGCTGTCCGCGCTGCACCGGGTACATGAGACGCGGGGGCCGTGCGACATTTATGCCTTGCTGACGCGGGCGGAGGAAGTCGGCTTCGTCGGCGCCATCGCCGCCTGCCGGCACCGAACGATCCCGCGCAAGTGTCTCGTGGTGACGGTCGAAACCAGCAGCGAACTGCCGCACGTGAAGATGGGTCGCGGCCCGATCCTGCGCGTCGGCGACAAGGCGTCGACCTTCACGCCGGCGGCCACGGCCTACTGCCGGGCGGTCGCGGACGACCTGACGATCCGCGATCGCGCTTTCCGTTATCAGCGGCACCTGATGGACGCGGGTACGTGTGAGGCGTCCGTCTTCTGCCAGTTCGGCTATGACGCGACCGGCTTGTGCATCGCCCTGGGCAACTATCACAACGTCAACCGGCGGACGAAACGCCTCGCGCCCGAGTCGATCCATCTGGACGATTACGAGTTGCTCGTCCGCTGGTTCGTGGCCCTGGCGCAGTCGGCGACACCCTACACCGGCGCCGACGAAGGCTTCGCCAGCAGGCTGGAGCGCATCGAGCGATCCTACGCCCGGCTGCTGGCCGGCTCGGTTCGATCCCCCCGCTGATCTCGCGTGGCACGGGCATCCTGCCCGAGTACCCCCGCATGAATGCGGGGGTTCTGAGTGTGGCACCGGTTTTCAACCGGTGATCCGGTGTGGCACCGGTTTTCAACCGGTCGAATCACGGTCTGGAAGACCGTGCCACGCGCGCGACTGTCCCATTCTGAAGCCACTGACAACCGCGCGCTTTCACTCCCGGCTGATGCGCCTATGATGGAACCTACCGGGCACCTGATGGGCACCTGACGAGGTGGACGCCATGGACGATCATCAGCGTATCTCCGCCAAACTGTCGAAGTTCGTTCCTTCGCTGACGCTGGAGCTGAAACGCCGGGTCGCTCTGCGGCGGGCGGAGGGGCTGCCGGTTTACGACTTCGGCCTCGGCGAAACCAAGGGCAAGCTCGACGCGCACATTCGCGAGGCGGGCGAGCAGGCGTTTCGCGAAGAGCACACCATGTACACCGACCCGGCCGGCCTGCCCGAGCTGCGCGACGCCGTGCTGCGCTGGCTGAACCTGACGCAGCACTACACCCGCGACGACGTCGTCATCACGGTCGGGGCCAAGCAGGCGCTGTTCAATACGTTTCTGGCGCTGACCAACCCGGCCGACGCGGTGCTGTTCGACGCGGCGCCGTGGGTCTCCTATCAGCCGCTGGCGGTGGCGGCCTATGCGTTCCCGGTCATGGTGCTGCCGCTGGGTACGCGCAGCGTCGGGGCCAAGATCACCCCGGATGATCTGCTGCGCAACCTCGACGCCCGCCCGCACGCCAAGCTCTTTTTGATCAACAACCCGTGCAACCCCACGTCGCAGCTTTACTCGGCCGACGAGATCGAGGCCCTGCTGAGCATCTGCGTCGAGCGCCGCGTCTACTTCGTGCTCGACCGGCTCTACTGGCGGATCGTCTTCGACGGCAAGTCGTTTCCCGAGCCGCGCGTCGATGAACAGACCCGCCCCTGGCTGATCCAGGTGGACGGCATGTCAAAGAACTTCCGCCGCACCGGCGGCATGAGGATCGGCTGGGCGGTCGGCCCGCGCGACGCGATCGCCGCGATGGTCAACCTGCAAAGCCACTACACGTCCGGACCGGCCACGCCCACGCAGCGGGCCGCCCTGGCGGCGATCGACCGGCCCTACGACGCGGGCATGGTGCGCGAGCTTCAGGACAAGCGGGATCTGCTGCTGCGCGCCGCCGCCGACATGCCGCACGTGAAGATCTGGCCGACGCCCGCGGCGTTTTACTCCTTCTGGGACGTCACCGGCTGCTTCGGTCGCCGCACGCCGGACGGCGCCCTGCTGAAAACCTCCGACGACGTGGCGCGCTATCTGCTCGACGCGGCCGGCGTAGCCACCGCCTCCGGTTCAGCGTTCATGCAGCCCGGCTTCCTGCGCCTCTCGTTCGCCACGACCGAAAGCGACATCACCGCCGGCATGGCCGCCGCCCGCAAAGCCCTGGCGGAGACGGGGTAGCAGAAAAGGTGTCAGGATGATTTTTGCATTGCAGCAGTCGGCATTGGGAATCAAGTTTCGAGCAGTGTCACAGCTGACCCACGGCTAAGCGCCCCGCAAAAATCATCCTGACACCTTTTCCGCCGCTACTTCACGTTCAC
>CAZYLK010000216.1:0-9211 GCA_964648365.1 uncultured Phycisphaeraceae bacterium | reverse complement strand
CTCGGCCCCGGCCGCGGCATGGGTCTCACCATCGTCGCGGTCGACGAAGTGTCGCAGGAGCGATCTTGTGAACGCATCCGGCCCTGACGGATCGCGGGCGCGCGGCCGCAATCGTTCTCATGAACAACTGCACGTCACCCGCTTCGCCGAGTACTTGCAGTGCTCCTTCGGGTGGCCGGTGCACGGCAGGTAGATGGCGGTGCCGGGGTCGGCGTCGCAGTCTCCGTCGCCGGTGCATTCCTTGCCGCTGTCGGGGCAATGCGTCTCGCCCGTGCGGTTCGGGCACTCTTCCGGTTCGCATGCCTTCGGAATGTGGGTCGGGTTTCCGCCGGTGATCTCGAAACGGCACCACTTCTTGACACCCGCCGACAGGCACTGCACGGGCCTGGGTTCGAAGCAGCCCTCGGGCTGGGCCAGTTCGACTTCGAACTCGCCGATCCAGCCCGCTTCCTTGAACTTCGCCTTCTTGCCCTTGAGGGTCAGATCCTCACCGCTTTCGCCGAAGCGAACACTGACTTGCTCGCCGTCGTGGCTTGTGTCCGTCATGACGACCTTGGCGACGAGCTTGCCCTTGCGGGCGTTGCACTTGGTCTTGAACTTCTTGACGTCCTCGCAGGGGATGCCTTCCGGCTCGCCCGGCTGAACCGCCTCGAAGCACAGGATCTGATGCACGTTGGGGAAGCCGATCTGGGCCAGGTCGACCCATCGGCCGGCGATACCGCAGTCCGGCGCCCGCAGGAAGCTCGGCGACTCCTGGCCGAACGGGTTCGAACCGGGCCAGAACCCGAAGTAGCCGGTGGCGTTGTGATTGTAGACCTCTACGACCATCGGCCCCGGCGGAGCGATCGGTCCGCTCATCTCGACGCTGCGCCGCTCGAGCTGCGCGCCGTCGGGTACCAGATCCTGCTGGCTGTCGAGCAACTGCGCACCTTGCAGGGAGGGGAAATTCGGCGCGTGCCAGATGTTGACATAGGCCTGGCACGGCCGGCCCTCGCCGGTCGCGTCGCGGCACGCCTCCACGGCGTAGTTGACGTTGCCGATCCGAGTCGGCTGTTCGAGCAGGAACATGCGTGCGTGACCGTTCTCGGTGACCGTGATCCCTTCATCCGCCGAGCACGCGACGCCGCCGGGCGTCGGCTCCTGCCGCAGTGCCGCGCAGGCCAGGCCCGTGCCGACGCAATCGCACAGGCCCGAATCGCGGTTGTAGCGGCAGACTTTCGGGTCAAAACACGAGTTGTTCACGCACTTGATCTTGACGCGGATCACGCACGAGCCGGAGCCGACGCAACCGCAGTCGATGATGCCCTGGCAGAAGCCCCAGTCGCACGGCTCGTCCGGGTCGCTGACGCACTCGTTGACGTTCTGCACGTCGCAGTCGCGGGCGGACATGCCGGGGCCGGGGCCTTCGTAGAAGATCTGCTCGCCATCTTCGAGAACGCCGCGCAACCGCTCGATGCGCAGTTCGCCGAGTTCATCGATGCGATAGGCCGCATCGCTGACCAGCAGTTCCCGGTCGGCATCGCCGCATCCCCACAAGAGCTGGCGTCCGATGAAGTCCGCGGGGCCGTCGATGAATTCCACGTCGGGCCACGCGGAGTTGTCGACGTCCACCGCGCGCCCGTCATCCATCAGGCCGCTGAGCCGGACGAGGATGATCTGGCCGTGGCGGATGCCGTAGGCGATGTCGTTGACGTACACGCGCTGCACGCCCGCGCGGCCATCGTCGCGCGGCGTGACCAGGAGGCTCCCGACGGCTTCCGCGAACCGGTTGATCGGCCGCGGTCCGGCGATCGGAAGGCCGGCCTGCACGTACGCGGGGACCGGATCGACGGCCGGCGCGGCATCGGCAGCCGCCGGGCTGCCAGTCAGGACGCCCGGTCCGACGGCGCCCCTCCAGTCGGCATCAAACGATGCGGATGCGTGCGCGTGCGCGCACGTCGCGCTGACGATCAGCGTGATCGCGCGCGCAGTGGTGATCCTGCACTGCTTTGCAGTTCTCATGACGTGACCTCCAGACTTGAAGACTGGAGTCGGGGCGGAGCGGCAACGCCGCCGGCCCCGTCCCGCTCCGTTCTTTATCCGTGCCGGGGAGGTCGGTTCTTACAGTCGGTCGGAAATGAGTGCGGCCGGGAGCGCGTTGTCGGCCGCATGTCAGCCAAGATCGGAGGTTGGTGGTGAGGTGTCGGTGCCGTCACACCCTTCCTGGTGCCACTGCTCTTGAGCAGTGCTTCTGCGGCTGTGAACCGCGGCCTCGCCACGTCACGGTGCAGGCCGCGCGTGCCCGCTCGAGGCGTCGATCGGGTGGGGTGACATCGACCGCCACGCGGCCCACTGCTCAAAGAGCAGTGGCACAGGAGCCGTGCCACCCGTCATGACCTTGCGGCCCCGTCCGGGCTCGCCGCAGCCATCGCCTCCAGAAAGGCGGCGCAACTGGCCGGCCCGTGACCCGCGAAGTGGTTGTTGACGAAGACGACGACGTCGATCTTCGGCAGCATCGCCGCCAGCGCACCCGCGATCGCCGCCATGCGCTCGGAGCGGTCCACGACGACGCGGTCCCAAGTCTTGGTGATCTTCTCGATGCCGTAGCGATCGCCGATCAGCCGCGTGTATAACACCGGCCCGGTCAGCACGTCATACTGCGCCAGGACCGTTTCCGGCCGCGGCATGTGAACGTGTTCTGCGATTGCGGCTGCCGCCTGGTGAGACTTCAACAGGCCGAAGAACTCTTCGCCCAGCCAGGTTCGGTTGCGAATCTCAACCGCGACGGAAACCTGCCGCGGCCAGCCGTGTAGAAAGGAGTCGAGTCGCTCGAAGAATTCGCCGGCCGAGCCGAATGCCTTCTTGTTGAAGTAGCCGAACTGAAGGAGCACGAGCCACAGCTTGTCGCCCAGCCGGGTGACCGCGTCCAGGAATCGGTCGCGCTCGCTGTCGCAGTCGGCCAGCATCTTTTCGTGCGTGATCGCTCCGGGCGCTTTGAGGGCGAACCGGAACGCTTCGGGCGTGCGGTCGGCCCAGCCCTGCACCGTCCGGGGGGCGGGGATGGCGTAGTAGGTCGAGTCGACCTCGACGCAGCCGAAGCGCTCGGCGTAGAGCGCCAGGTAGTCGATCGGTCTGATGCCCGCGGGGTAGAACGTTCCCGCCCAGTCCTTGTAGGACCAGCCGGACGTGCCGATGCTGAGCGTGTGGTTCATGGTTGCGGGCCCCCGGTTCCAATCGGTGCAGGAAAGTGTAATCGCTTGTAGCCGCGGGAGGGAGGCGCTAGAATGGTCGGCGCGTCGCGGGTGACCGCGCAGCGGCGGGAGGCTGATGGCGTTCCGCAGGACTGCGCCGGATTGCACGTTTTCGACGACGTCCCGGGCGGCGTCGCCCGGTGCCAGCGTTCAGAATCGTAAACGCCATGCACAAGCCCGAGGGGACGGGAACATTGCTGTCCACCAGCGCGATCGGTCGGTCGCCGGCACGCGCTCGCGTCGCGATCATCGCCCTGGGCGCGGCCGTGGCTCTTGCCTGCCCCGCGCAAGCCCGCCTCCTGGTCGACCTCGTCCAGATCGGCATCCCCACCCGCGACGCCCGACAGGGCGCCGTCCGGCCGGGAGCATGGATGCCGGTCGTCGTTGACATCACACTCGAGGGCGAGCCGAGCTTCGACGGCGCCCTGCGCGCGGTCCAGCGCGACGGCGACGGCGATCAGATCGTCGATACCGTCGAGGTCCACCTGCTCGCCTCGGCCGGCGGCACACAGCGATACTGGCTCTACACACTCGCGGGCGATGCGACGCTGGGCGCGCGCGACGACTTCGGGATCGAGGTGCTGAACGCGGATGGTGAGGTCGTCGAAGTGGTCTCGGCGGGCGAACTGAAGCGGCGGATCGTGCCGGAAGAGCCGCCGATGATCGTGCAGGACAACAGCAGCACGAACACGGCCATCGTCCTGGCCATTTCGGTTGCCTCCGGCGGGCGGGCGCTCGATCTGGGCACCGACAGCGCAGGTTTCGACCGGCAGTTCAAAGTCGGGCACATCGCCCCCGCCACGATTCCGAACCTGTGGATCGGGCTTGAAGCGGTCGACTACGTGGTCTGGGACGAGGCCGACCCGGCCGACATGTCGGCGAAACAGCTTGCGGCCGTCATGGAGTGGGTGCGCCAAGGCGGCACGCTGCTGATGGCGGCGTCGAACACCGCCGGCGCCGTCGCGGGCCACGCCGAACTGGCCGCGGCGCTGCCGGTCGAGATCGGCGAGGTCGTCCGCATGACCAATCCCGGCGATCTCATCGCCAGGCATCTGTTTGACAACGAAAACGCGCCGGCGTTCACGGGCGCCATGTCGGTGGCGCGCTGCACCGCCCGACCCGGGGCTTTCGTCTACTACCGCGACGACGCGCTGAAGACGGACCTCATCTCTCGCGCCCGGCTCGGGCGCGGCCACGTCATTTTCAGCGCGGCATCGCTGGTGGATCTGTTTACCAAGTTCTCACCGCGCGTCGTCGAGGTTGAAGATCCGGACGATCGCCGGAAGCGCCGGGAGCGGACGACGGTAACGGACGATTCCGTCCGCGATTTCTATCGCCGCATTTTCTGGCAGAAGTTCTACGACGACCCGAACGATCAGCCCAATACGTCGAATCACTTCGTGCTGGAGCACGTCCGCGGACCAGTGCAGTTCCCCGAGGACGCCGGGCTTTACCTGCTGATCACGATCATGTTCATGGGCGTCTACTGGTGCATTGCCACGCTCGGCTCGTGGGCGTTCCTGCAGCGCCGCGGGTGGCAGCGGCATAACTGGACGGCGTTTACGTGCGTCGCGATCGTCGCCGCATTCCTGAGCCTTTCGACGGTGCAGGCGGTGCAGGGTTTTGGCATCACGGTTCGTCAGGTCAGCGTCGTCGACGCCGACGTGGGCGAGCGATTCGGGCACGGCACCGCGTTCTTCGGGATGAAAACCGCTTCGCACGTCGACATGGACGTCTGGCTGCCGGCCGACCCCGTGGCCGATCGCCAGCCCGCGGCAACGAATTGCTACCTGCGGCCGGTGCTCGGCGACGCCAGCGACGAGACGGCCCCGCAGAAGTCCCAGTACACCGATCCCGGCAGCTACCAGCTTCGTCCCGCCAATGCCGAACTGGCGGGCGTACCGTTCCGCGCCACCATGAAGGCGCTGGAAGGCCGCTGGGAAGGGCCGCTCGGCGGGCGCGTGACAGGCCGGGTGGAGTTCACGCGCGGCGCGGTCGGAACGCGGGATATCCGCTTTACGTCGGGTAGCTTCATCACCAATGAGTTGGGCGTCGATCTGAAGAAGTGCTACCTGCTCTGCACCACGCGCGAGCTGTACGACCGTCAGACCGGCGAGGTGCTGGGTCAGCGCGGACGCAGCAACTTCTCCGTGCTGGCGATCCCGCTTCTGGACATCAAGGCGTCGGAGACCGTCCTGCTTTCGGCCCGGTTCGACCCCGATGCCAGGTTCCCGGGCGACGCGAAGAAGGCGAACGAGTTTCTGGAGTCCTACCTGCTCGAGCAGGAGCAGATACGCTGGTTGAATTCCACCGTCAGTCTGCTGGGGAAGCGCCGTGTCGCGGGCGAGATCGATATGCGCCTGACGACGCAGGAGAGCGGCCTGCTGCTGGTCTCCACGATGGGTGACTTCGATCCCGACAGCCATCGGCAGACGTCGGTCTACAGCATGACGGGGATGGATTCCAACGGCCTGCAGCGCGGCCGCCTCCGCCATCTGGATCTGCGGGATCAGCTTCGACCGGACATGGCCGTGCTCGTCGGGTTCGGAGAAGATCATCCCGGCCCCATCCGGCTCGCGTCGCGTCGCGGCGCCCGCGAATATCGCCTGGAGGAGCCGGACGCCGCCGCCAGCATCACGATGTATCGTATCCGCATCCCGGTCACGGGCCGCAGCTCCGGCACGGCGCCGATAGAGCCGGAACCGGAGACGGAGCCGAATCCGCCGCAGGAGGCGCCCGGCGATTGACCGCCTGGCCGCATGGACCGGCGCCGGATGGCACCGGCGGACGTATGTAGAGGATCGCCCTTGATCATTCAGACGATCAACCTGACGAAGCGATACGGCAAGCTGGTCGCGCTTGACAACCTTCACCTGAACATCGAGGAGGGGGAGTGCTTCGGCTACATCGGCCCCAACGGCGCCGGCAAGACGACGACCATCAAGATTCTCGCCACCCTGCTGCAACCCACCTGGGGCGAAGCGCGCGTGTGCGGCAAGGTGGTCGGCTATGAGTCGCGGAAGATTCGCCCGCTGATCGGCTACGTCCCCGACTTCTTCGGCGCCTATGAAGACATGGTGGTCCAGGAGTATCTCGAGTTCTTCGCCAGCGCCTACGACATCAACGGCAAGCAGCGCACCCGCGTCGTCAACGACGTGCTCGAACTGACCGATCTGGTCTACAAGCGCGACGCGCTGGTGGACTCGCTCTCGCGCGGGATGCAGCAGCGGCTGTCGGTCGCACGCGTGCTGCTGCATGATCCCAAGGTGCTGTTGCTGGACGAGCCGGCCAGCGGACTCGACCCGCGGGCACGCATCGAAATCCGTGAACTGCTGAAAGAGCTGCACAAGATGGGCAAGACCATCATCATCAGCTCGCACATCCTTCACGAGCTGGCGGCCCTGTGCAACACGGTGGGCATCATCGAGCAGGGCAACCTGCTCTTCCACGGCTCGATTCAGGAGATCATCCACCGCGCCCGGATGGGAACGAAAGTTCACATCAGCGTGACGGAGCAGCAGGATCTGGCGGCGATGCTCCTGCAGAAGGCCAACGGCGTAAAATCCGTGGCGCAGGACAACGGTCGCATCCTCGTCGAACTGGGCGAGCAGTCGCACGACTTCAGCGGCCTGGCCCGCCTGCTGCTCGACAACAATTTCCGCATCCGCGAAATCCGCGAGGAAGAAGTCAACCTGGAGACGGCGTTCATGCGGATGACCAAGGGGATGGTGCAGTGAAGAAGGGAGTGAGGGAGTCAGGGAGTGAGGGAATAAGGGAAGAGGGGAAGGCTGAAACGAAGTTTGAGGCGCATGATCAGAATGTCGCCTCAATCCGAACCGCGACCGTAAGGGAGCGGCCTTCGCGGGACGTGTCCGATGGATCAGTGAGACCACCCATGCTGAACTACCGCCACCCTGAGTCTTCCCTCACTCCCTTACTCCGTCACTCCCTCACTCCCTTCCGTGCGGAGCACTCATCAACGTGAATCAGATCCTCGCCCGAATCTGGCTCTCCTTCTGGCATCTGCTGCCGGCGAACCCCATCCTGGTGCGGGTCGTCGGCGGTGCATCGCGGCAGCGGAAGCATCTCTACTTCCGCGGTGGTTATATCCTGGTGATCTGTTTCGTCGTCTGCATTTCGTTGATGACGATCCAGGGCAGTCGGGGCCTGAATGAACTGGCCAAGGAGGCGTCACAGACGTTCAAGCTGGCGGCCTATACGCAGCTTGCCATGATGTGCTTTCTGGCACCGATGTTTACAGCCAGCGCCATCACTCAGGAACGCGACGCGCAGACCTATAACATCCTGCTGTCGACTCCGCTCTCCAACGCACAGATCGTCCTCGGGTCGCTGTTGAGCCGGCTCTATTTTGTGTTCTCGCTGCTGCTGGCCGGCCTGCCGGTATTCTGCCTGACGATGGTCTACGGCGGCGTGACTTCGTCCCAGATTGCAGAGAGCTTCGCCCTGGCCGGCTGCACCGCCGCCATCACCGGCTCCATCGCCATCTTCATCAGTATCGCCGGCGTGGGCACCAAGCGGACGATTTTCTCGTTCTACCTGATGATCGCGATCTATCTGCTGGCGATCTATCTGCTCGGCAACTGGAACTCCACCTGGCTCGACGCGGCCCCGGCCAACGTCAGCGGCCGAAAGATGTCCGTGCTGTCGGCGTTGCACCCGTTTCTGGCGCTGGAGGTGTCGCTCAACATCGTGCGGGCGCCGGACTATTCTCTGGTGGCCGGGCGAAACCTCATCGTCCGAAACGCCCTCGCCTTTCCCTCGACGACCTACATGATCTGGACGACCACGACCTCGGTGGTCCTGGTGGGCATGGCGATGTTCTTCGTCCGCCGCGGGGCCAAGACCGGCGAGCCGACGTTTGTCTCGCAGTTCCTCGACCGGTTCCGCAGGCAGAAGTCGGGTGAGCGGACGCGCCCGCCGCACGTCGTGTGGAAGAACCCCGTCGCGTGGCGCGAGGCTGTCACCAAGTCCGCCCAGGGCGCGGGCGGCTTCATGCGATGGTCGGTCATCGCCGCCGGCGCCGCCGCCTCCATCGGCCTGTTCGTCTACCATCTGACCCAGCCGAACGCCATGCCCCCAACGACCGTCAAGCAGTGGCTGGGCGGCATCATCATGATCCAGTTCGCCATCGCCGTGCTCATCGCGACGAACACGGCCGCGGTTTCGATGGTCAAGGAGCGCGAGTCGAAGACGATTGACATCCTGCTGTCCACGCCACTGACCAGCAAGTACATCATCTTCGGAAAACTCCGCGGGCTGGTCAGCTTCGCCGCTCCGCTGGTGGCCGTGCCGGTCGCCAGCCTGCTGTTGTTCGGGGCCTACAGCCTTCTGCCCGGCCGCAGCCACGGCATGATCTGGGTCGAAACGTCGATCGAACTGGCGGCCACGATGGTTCTGGCACTGGCCGTGGTATGCATCCTCAGCCTCAAAGTGTCCCTGACCAGCCGTCAGACCGCGCGGGCCGTCATGAAGAGCCTGGCGATCGTCATCATCGGCGTCGGATGCCTGACGCTCGTGACGACAACGATCACGCGACAGGCCGGCAATGCGGGCACGTTTTTTGCTCCGTTCTCGCCGTTCTCAGGGATCCGCTATCTGCTCTACCCGGACGATCTGTCCACGTCCTTCGCCCGCCAGGCGGCGTCCATGCGGTTTCTGGGCTTCGTGGGCTCAGCCGTGGCGGCCGGCGTGTACCTGATCATCGCCTACAGTATGTATAAGAGCCTGGTCACCAACTTCGACATGACCATGCGGAAACAGACGGGGACTTAAGAAGGGAGTGAGGGAGTGAGGGAGTAAGGGAGTGAGGGAAGAGGTGGAGGGATGCTTTGCACCCTCCGGCAGTCGTGGCGAGATCGTAACTGTTGACACATATCCGCTGAGCGTCGTGAAAGCCGTGTCGTTTTTCTTCCCTTACTCCCTTACTCCCTTACTC
Source organism: uncultured Phycisphaeraceae bacterium (assembly GCA_964648365.1). Lineage (GTDB taxonomy): Bacteria > Planctomycetota > Phycisphaerae > UBA1845 > UBA1845 > SURF-32. The sequence continues at coordinate 25 of CAZYLK010000216.1, read as the reverse complement.
CCTTACTCCCTTACTCCCTTACTCC
>CAZYLK010000215.1:0-9275 GCA_964648365.1 uncultured Phycisphaeraceae bacterium | reverse complement strand
GCCAGCGGGAACTCGAACGGCTCCACCGCCACCACCCGCGGTGTCCGGCCGCGCATCAATTCCTTCTTGTCGACGGAGAAGATGAAGCCGTGGCTGAAGGGATCCTGCGGATTGCCGGCAAAATAAAAGTCGCAGTGGGCGTAGATCGTATCGGCGTCGACGCCGAGCGTGATCCGGTCGCCGTCGAACAGCGGTATGCCGTTCGCCGAGTTCACGTCGATCGAGTGAAGACTCCACGCCCCGTTCGGGTCGCCGTCGTCCGAGATGGCGACCGTGATGAAGTCGTCGAAGGCATAGGTGTAGTAGCCCGCCACCACGAATCGCCCCGAGTGCGGATCGAACAGCACTTGCGGATTGAACGGCGTGCCGCCGCCGGGGAAGAAGCCATTGCTGCCGGAGAACGTGTTGTCGTACGTCATCTCGCCCGACTTGGTGAAAAAGCGGATGCCGTTGTTGGAAACAGCGACGATGTGATTGTGGCCGACGGCGATGTTGGGGCAGGCGGGTGAGATGCCGTTGAAAGCATCGTCGAACGCCTGAAAGCCGGAGAGCATGGTCGCGGACGACAGCCCCCGCGACGCGTCTGCCGCAGCTCCGGCCTCCGCCGCCTGACCGATCGGCCACGGCAGCGCGATCCGTTCCCGATTGACCGCCGCGACCGCACCTCCCGGCCCGTCGGCGCTCGGCATCCCCGCCACAACCACCATCAGGGACAACAATTCACACGCACGCGACATACGCCACGCTCCCCTCGGAGTCCCCGTATTCACGACGGGGCCTTCACCCACCGCTCGCCACGGCGTTAGTCGCTCGACGCGTGGTTCCCTGATACCGGCGCGGCCGCGGAATCCGCCGCCCGTTGCGATGGGAACCGCCCGTTCCGGATCGACCAGGCGATCGCCAGGCTGATGAGGGCCAGCGCGGTCCCCAGCAGCAGCACCTGGGCGATAGATCCCCAGAACGCCAGCCGCGCCCTTCCCAGGCCCGTAAACCGCTCCGGCGCCATGCGGATCCACCGGGCCGCCTTCCGGCCGTAGATGATGCCGCACACCGGACTCGCGACGGCGATGGCCAGCAGAACCAGAAACGTCACCGAGGAGACAATGGCGGGGAATCCCTTAAGATCTACCAGCCACGCCACCAGTCGAAGCAGGATCATGCCCACCACGCACAGCGGGCCGGTCAGCGCCCAATGCGCCGCCTTTGCCGCCTGCGGATGGACGGTGACGCCCGCGTGCGTGCCGGCAAGGGTCGTCGCGGCTGCGTCATCCTCCGCCGTGCGCGGTCGGAGACTGTCTGCCGGGCTTGCGGCCGATGCCGAGCCGTTGCCCTCCGGGCCGGCATCGGGGTCGAACCCCGGCGGATACCGTTTTTCGCCGTTTGCGCGATCTTCGACGATCAGCCCGTCGCGCATGGTGACGATGCGGTCGGCCTGGGCGGCGATGTCCGGCTCGTGCGTCACGAGGACGATCGTCGCCCCCGCCCGATGCAGGCGGTGAAAAATCGCCATGATCTGATCGCCGGTGCGCGTGTCGAGATTGCCCGTCGGCTCATCGGCGAGGATCAGCGCCGGTCGGTTGACGATCGCGCGGGCGATGGCGACGCGCTGGCGTTCGCCGCCGGAGAGTTCATTCGGGGCGTGATCGGCGCGCTGGGCGAGATTGACGCGCTGCAGCGCATCGAGGGCGCTGGTCTTGGTGCGCGTCTGCCGAGCGTAGAACAGCGGCAGGGAGACGTTCTCCCACGCGCTGGCCCGGCTGACCAAGTTGAACGTCTGAAAGACAAAGCCGATATTGCGATTGCGCACGCGGGCGAGCTGCCGGTCGGAGAGCGCCGACACGGCCTGCCCGCGCAGGCGATACTCGCCGCTGGTGGGGCGGTCGAGGCATCCCAGCACGTGCATCATGGTGCTCTTGCCGCTGCCGGACGAGCCGACGATCGCCACGAACTCCCCCTCGTCGATGCGCAGACTCACCCCGTTCAGCGCCCGCACTTCGGTGACGCCCATCGGGTAGACGCGGGTGACGTTGGTGAGTTCGATCACGGGGCGGAACGGAGTAAGGGGGTAAGGGGGTAAGGGAGGGAGGGAGTAAGGGAGTGAGGGAGTGAGGGAGTAAGGGAGTAAGGCATTAAGGGAAGCGGGTCGAGCGTACCGCCGCATGGGACGGTCAATCGTCGCGCGGCGGGGGCCAGCTTGATCGGCTCAACCGGGGGGATTTGGCGTCTCATCGCCTGCCCAGGGTCCGGCATAACCCTCGCGGCGCCAGGTGAACGCGGGGGCTGGTGTACATCGAATCGCTTCCCTTCTTCCCTTACGTCCTTCATACCTTCATACCTTCATACCTTCATACCTTCATACCTTCATACCTTCATACACGCATACACTCATACCTTCTCACCTCTCCAACCCCGGCATGAATGCCGGGGCTCTGAGCGAACACCGGGGCTCTGAGTGAACGGGCTATAGTTCAACGAGTAGCCTTGCTTCTCCCCTCACTCCCTTACTCCCTCACTCCCTCACTCCCTTACTCCCTTACTCCCTTACCCCCTGTGCTCCCTCATTCCCTGCTCATCCCTCCGGGTTGAGCCACACCGGCAGCCGGACGTAGAACTTCTGGTCCGCGGTCAACCCGCTGTGAATCACCACCTTCGCACCGTCGGTCAGACCGACCTCGACCTTGCGGTCGATCGGCTTGCCGCGCGGGTTCTTCGGGTCAGGCAGCTTAACGACGTACTCGTCGTCAGCGTTCTTGTGTACGGCCTCATGCGGGATGCACAACCCTTCGTCCACCACGGGCCAAAAATCGACCTTGCCCTGCATGCCGAGCCGAATCAACTCGATGTCGGCGTTGTCGTCGAGCCGGATGCGCACGGGATACGTCGGTATGTTCTGCACCCACTCCGGCTTCTGGGCGATCTCGACGATTCGCCCCAAGAAGGACTTGCCGCTCAGCGAATCGAATTCCACGACGACTTCGTCCTCGGCCCGCGGGACGATCTCCGCCGTGGAATGGGATGGCTCGAGATTCGTGTCGGCGTGCCCGTTGGTGGCCGGCGGGCCGTCCGCCGCACCGCCCGCGTCCGCCATCGACTCCCGCCGCCGCGTGCCTTCGACGAACATCTCGGCAACCCTGGAGATGTCCGACGCGTCCACCGCGGCCTCAACCTCCATCTGGGTGACGTCCGCAAGTTCCATCAGCAGGTCGCCCCCGCCGAAGCCGGTGACGGCGCTTTGAACCAGGCGTCCTTCCGACACGTAGATGCGCACGACGCGGCACGGGCGCGAATACTCGTTGCGGATTTCCGTCTTGCGCAGGCGCCGCTGAGCGTCCTGCAACTGTGCTTCGGCCTGCGCCTGACTGGCCTTGGCTGCCTCGTAAGACTGCTTGGCGATTTCTATGTTGCCGGGAGCGTTGCGCTTGATGTTCTCCAGCTCGATCCTGGCTTGCGTGAGGTTATTCTGCTGTCGAAGAAACTGGAGCTTGGCCGCACTCAGCTCGCGCGGGTTGTACGCGTCGTTGCGATCCGCGGCCGCCTTGACGCTCTCGTATTCGTTGCGGAAGTGCTCCACCTCGTGCTCCGCCAGTTCCACCGCGGCCTCGGCGAGCGCGATTCTGCTCGGCATGTTCTCTCGCGTCTGCTCGTATTCGGTCCGCGTGCGCTCCAGGTTCGCCTTCGCCTGGTTGAGCGCCGCCTGGAAACGCTCGACGTTGCGGTTCTCCTCCTCGGTGTCGAGTTTGATCAGCAGATCGCCCGGCGCCACCACGTCGCCCTCTTCGACCGGAATCTCGATGATCGTCCCGCTGGCCTCCGCCTTGACGTCGATTCGCTGCCGCTCGCGTGCCTCGCCGCTGGCGCTGATGGGCACCTGCACCCGCCCCGGGGCGCCGGTCGCGAGCTTACCCGCGTCCTCAAACGCGCTGCCCCCCTGGCTGACCAGGTACAACGCGCCCGAAAGCAGGCCGATGACGACGACGATGACGATGACGATTCTCATGGCACAACTCCGGGGCGGGATTGTAACCGGAAGCAGGCACGAAGGCACGGGCGGAAGAAGGCACGGAAGGAAGAAGGCACGGAAGGAAGAAGGCACGGAAGGAAGAAGGCACGGAGGCACTGAGGCACGAAGGCACGAAGGCATGAAGGGGAAGAGAGGCGCGCAGGCACTAAGGCGCGACGGCAGGAGGAGACGCAGGCACGCATGCGGGAAGCTGCGACATGGGCGCACGACGCGCGCATGCGAAAACCACGCCTCGCCGCGAACCCCGACAATTACTTACGATATCAGGGCTCGCGCCCCGCTCGTCCCGTCGTGCCTTCGTGCCTTCCCCCCTCACCCCGCCACGCTCGACGGCGCCCACTTCATGTTGAACGCTTCCGCCACCGGTCCGTTGGTCAGCTTGCCACGCTCCATGTTCACGCCCGCGGCCAGGCCGGAGTCGGCACGGCAGGCCTTTTCGTAACCCAGATCCGCCAGACGCAGCGTGTAGGGCAGCGTCGCGTTCGTCAGGGCAAACGTCGACGTGCGGCCCACGGCGCCCGGCATGTTCGCCACGCCGTAATGCACCACGTTGTCCACGATGTAGGTCGGGTTTTCGTGCGTGGTCGGTTTGATCGTCTCGCAGCAGCCGCCCTGGTCCACGCCGACGTCCACGATCACGGCGCCGTTCTGCATCCGCCCCAGCACCTCGCGCGGGATGAGGATCGGGCACCGCGCGCCGGGGATCAGCACCGCGCCGACCACCAGGTCCGACCGCTCGATCAGCCGCATCAGCGTCAGGCGGTCGCTGTAGGCGGTGTGGACGTTGGCGGGCATGACGTCGTCCAGGTAGCGCAGGCGGTCCAGGTTCACGTCCAGGATGGTCACGTTCGCGCCCAGCCCCGCGGCCACCTTGGCGGCGTTCGTGCCGACGACGCCGCCGCCGATGATCAGCACTTCCGCCGGCCGCACACCGGGAACGCCGCCGAGCAGGATGCCGCGCCCCATCATGGGCTTTTCGAGGTATTTCGCCCCTTCCTGGATGCTCATCTTCCCCGCGACTTCGCTCATCGGCGTCAGCAGCGGCAGCCGGCCCTTCCGGTCGGTGATCGTTTCGTAGGCGATCGCGATGCTGCCCGTCGCCAGCACGCCCTCGGTCAGCGCCTTGTCCGCGGCGAAGTGAAAGTAGGTGAACATCACCTGCCCGTCGCGCATCATGGGCCACTCTTTCGCCAGCGGCTCCTTGACCTTGACGATCATGTTCGCCTGGGCGAAGACCTCGGCCGCGGTCTTGACGATGGTGGCGCCCACGGCCGTGTACTCCTCGTCGAGGATGCCCGAGCCGACGCCCGCCTCATGCTCGACCAGCACGCGGTGCCCCCGCCGCACCAGTTCGTCCACGCCCACCGGGGTGACGGCGACGCGATATTCGTGGGTCTTAATCTCCTTGGGTACGCCGACGATCATGTCTGCCTCTCCGAAAACGCCGCCGTAGCGCCACCCGCACGGGTGTCGACCGCGATAGATTCGCTTGCACGAAACATGCCGGGCTTTCGCGCGGCCGGACGCGAGCGTCACTCTAGTGGCGGCCGCGGAGACGTGCAATTTCGGGGGGTCGGGCCTGGATCGGGCCCATCGGGCCCGGGCGGGTGTTGACACGATCGGCGGGGCGCATGAAGCGCCGGGCCGCGCGCGTGGCACGGGCATCCTGCCCGTGATTCCACGGGCATCCTGCCGGTGACTGCACGGGCATCGTGTCCGTGATGACGCTTCGCACGGAGTTGCCTACGGTCTGGAAGTCGAAGATCCGCCCGTGGAGGGGCCGTGCCAGGAGGGCCGCTGCCCGCCCGCCGCGTCACGCACCCGGTCCGGGCTGCGGCGGGCGATCCTGCCGGCGCCGGATTCGGCGGGATGCCCGCGCCGGGCGCCCGGTCGGACGGGCGGGTCAGGGCGCTGCTCCGTGCTTTTTTGAACAATGCGTCTCGCGGTGCGTTGGACGGGCCTGGGGCCGCGCCCGTGGCAGAAACATGCCCGGCCCCGGTATCCCGCACGCGTGAAATCGGGGGGTGGCGGCGCTGGACGATTAACGCCCGCTCGGCTACCAATGGAAGGGGCGTTCGCGCTGCTGGGGATCGGCCGGCCATCGGGTTTCCCGTGCCAGTCGATCGCAGGAATCAGCGTCGCGCGAACGCCCCGTTTTGTCCTCAGTTCAGCAATGCGGCATGCTCAAGAAGGGCAGCCGGTACACGTGTATTCGACGCTCGGGACTTGCGGATTGCACCCGGTCTGGATGTAGATGATCGACGTCGACGAAAAATCCCCGTCGATGCAGATGTTATCCTTTGCCGTCGTGCCGTGGCATCCATTGACAGTGATGGTGCCGGTCAGATTGCCATAGTCCCCCGTGTTACCGCTGTCGTCCTCATCGTAAATGCGGATGCATCCCTCGGTCGTGATGGCGTCCTGCTGCACGAGGTCAGGGTTGCCGATGACGACGTAGCCCGCGGCGTCGTGCTCGCCCTCGTCGGCGTTGATCTGGAGCGTGGCGTTCTCGTCCATTCCCAGAATCATCTGGATCAGCGAGCCTGATCCGGTGCCGCGTTCGACGATCACCGGGGCGTCGCACAGGCCGTCGATCATCAGGCGACCGTTGTTGGCAAGCCGCTTTGCGGTGATGGAAGCACCGTCGATGACGTCGCCGTCGAGGCCCGTTCCAGCCACGACGCGGATCGTGCCGAAGACGGCGCCGACGTCGAGGTCGCCCTGCACTTCGCCGCCCAATGTGCCGTACGCCCCGATCGTGATGTCGCCATCGACGTCGCCGACGACCGTGAGCGAGCCGTTGAGATAGGTGTCGATGTTGATGTCACCTCCGGTCGCGACGTCACCGGAAACGGTCAGTTCGCCGGCCTCATCCTGGAGTTCGCTGGAGACCGTGCCGGCCACGTCCGTACCAATCGTCAGCGAGCCGAAGAGCAGTCCCGTCACGACGGAGCCACCTGCTTCCACGCTTCCATTCACGACAGCAGTTCCATACACGAAATCGCCCAGGGCGAGGGTTCCGCCGACGTTCCCGTAGACGGTGACCTCTGTCGTGGCCGGCAGTCCGGATGGCTCATTCAGAGTCACGTCTCCATCGACGTCGTAATCGCCGGTCTGGGCATAGCCAAGCTCCACGTCGATGTTTGCGCCGAAGTCGTGGACGTAGATGTCTACGCTGGCGGGAACGTCATGGCCGATACGGAAGGACGTACCGGCTTCCATAGCGTTGATATCGAGATCGATGCCGTCGGCCAGAGAGTTGATGTCGACCGTGCTGTCCTCGACGACGATTTCCACGTCCATGTCGCCGCCCAGTTCGCCGTCGATGACCAGGCCGTCGCCGACGATCTTGCGGGCCGTCACCTCGCCGCCGACGCTGCCCTGGACTTCAAGCTCAAGCTCACCGCCGCCGTCGACGGTCCCATAGTCGGCCAGGATGTCACCCTCGACGTCGCCGCTGATGACGGAGTCGTAGATGTCCGACCGCCACTGGACGCAGCACTGCGTGAGGTCGAAGCTCTTGACGTCCCGCGCACCGGGCGTGCCGTTCGCCCGCTTCAGTTTGACGGAGTAGATGCGGCCGCCGAAGGACTGCTGCACCGTGATGTTGCCGATGTCGCCGGGGTTGGCGGAGTTGTTCGGATCCTCCGACCACACGCGCCACGTCTGGGACTCGGCGTGCAGCACGACGTCCGGATAATCGTCGTCAGTAAACGTCACGAAGAAATCGTCATTATGCACCGGATCAGGCGTTTCGTCCCAATCGGCGCAGATGTCCGGACCGTCGCCCGGGTTGGTGACGCACGTCTGTCCTCGTAACTGCCCGGGATAGGCCAGAACTGCACTCGTGGCCAGTGCGAAGGCACCAGCGAGTCTTGTTCTTCTGTTTCTCACTTTACTTCCCTTTCACAAAAGGCGTACAATTCTCCCGTGGAACAGCGACATGCCGCTCCTTCTGAAGGCCGGGAGAATCGACGATGTTCATCTTGACCGTACCGCTCACCTTCCTCCTTGGCCCGGCCCTCCCGGCTCAGGTTCACGCGTACGAATGCACCGTTTTCCCGGTCGACGCCGGATGGGAGGAGATCAACCGCCACTGCGATCCGGAGGACTGGCTTGACGAGGGCTGGCTGTGGCACCACGTCGGCGGCGGATGCCCGGAGGGGCCGAATCGCGGGCAGTTCGACTATCGGCGTAGCCTCGATGATTTCATCGGAGTCGATGAATTCTTCGTCGAGTGGCGTATGCAGACCGATGGGGAGCGATCCGAGATACCCGGATCGGCACCGGCCGTTATCTCCATCGCCAACGTGTTCGGAGTCGTCTACAAGTTTACGATCGCCAAAGATCTCATCCAGTTGATCGGGTTCAGGCGACCTCTCGAGTACAGAGAGATAGCACAGGGGAAGCCGCATACATTCAGGATTGACATCTTCGGGACAGAACGGTTCGTCTGGTACATAGACGGACAGATCGTCCATGAGGGAATCCCCGAAGGACCATTTCCGACAGAACGGTCGGACTTCAATTGGCGGAGCAAGGCATGGTATCTCGAAAGCACAACCCGATGGGAATTCATACGTTTTGGGCGCATACCTCAGGACGCATCCGGCGATTATGATAGCGACGACGACCGCGATTTGTTTGATCACTACTTCGTCCACGAGTGCTTCTCCCAGAGCGGTCCGGACGCGGACGCCGGGCCGGGGTGCCGCTTCGCCGACTTCGACGGCGACAGCGACACCGACCTGCGCGACTTCGCCGAGTTCCAGAACCGATTCACGGGCGGGGAGTAGTGGACGTGCCTGCACGGCGAGGCGACTCGCGTCGCCTGTGCCGGTTGAGTTGCCGGCAATCGTATCGCCGCGCACGGACGCTGATGCATTTGCACAAGTGCCGCAGGTTGCGGTGAACGAGTAGCCAGCAGCGGGGTTTCCGCTGCGCGGACGCACCACGTCACGGCCGGCACCCGTCGTAGCGGCGGCGAGACGTCTGCGCGATGCAAAACCGCAAGAAACCCGGAGCGGCGCGCAACAATCGCTAAGCGCGAAGCCGCGGATTTCGACAGATGGGGATGCTACCGGCGCGAACACAACCGCTACCTCCCACGGAGGTATTGATAGAGTCACGCTCAACACATGCGCCACCGGGCTTCACCCGGATCGGCATGGTTTCCTCAGCAGCAATGGCTAGGTTACGAGACTCGGCCCAGGCGTGTCAAGGAAAAACTGGCAGAAAAACCTTGTGCGATTGC
>CAZYLK010000214.1:0-9282 GCA_964648365.1 uncultured Phycisphaeraceae bacterium | reverse complement strand
CGGTCGAGGCGAGGCGTCGGCCGTCGGGCCACACCGCAACCGATCTGACAAAGTCTTCATGCCCTCGCAGAAGCGGCGGCTCCTGCGGCGGGCGGGCGTCCCACAACTTGAGCACGTTGTCCACGCCGCCGGAAACGATGCGGCGACCGTCCGGCGAAAAACCCACCATCTGCACCGGGCCGAGATGCCCAAGACGGAGCGGCTGCTCCGCGCCGGTCGCAAGATCCCAGACCCGCAGCACCTGCGCCGCCGCCGCAATTCGAGCGCCGTCCGGGCTGAGGCTGATGCTCAGCGGAACCCGCGTTCCGCACTCGATCGTACGCAGCAACTCACCGGAACTGACCCGCCAGACCTTGATCTGGGTATCCCAGGACGCGGTCGCGACTCGCTCGCCGTCAGCCGTGAAGACCGGCGGCAGCAACCGCGTCTGGTGCGCCTGAATGGACCATATTTGCGACTGCGTTTCCAGGCTCCACATGATCAGCCGTCCGTCTGCCGTGCCGCACGCCAAGGTTCGCCCGTCGGGCGAAAACGACGCGATATTGGCCCCTCCTTCCTCGGCGGCCGTGCCAACCTGCTCGCCGGTATCCGGCGACCAGAGTTTGACGCCGCGATCGAATCCGCTGCTGACGACAAGGTCGCCGTCCGGGGAGAAATCGAGCAGTACGACGCGTCCCTCGTCGGCCTGCGCCTCCGAGCGCAGCGCGCCCGTCGCGGCGTCCCAGAAGCGGATCATCCGGTCGTCTCCGCCGGTGACCAGCCAACGACCATCCGGCGAGAGTGCGGCGTATCGGAGCACCAGGTGGTCGCACGCATACTCTCGCAAGATCGCGCCGGCGTCGGCGTTCACCACACGTACCAGGCCCTCGTGGTTGAATGAGAGCAGCCGCCCGTCGCGCAGGAACCCCCCCCCGCGACCCTGGGCGACCGTCAACACGCTGGTGTCCGCGAGCCGGCGCAGGTAAGACCACTCCCATCCGCGCCGCCCGGGCGGGCAGTCGTCGAGGTAGTGCAGAAGTTGCTGCGCCTCCCCGGAGCCGAGCGCTGCCTGCGCCAGCGCCACGGTGTTGAAGTATCCGCGCTGCTCCGCGACGCCCAGGGCCTGCACCGTCCGGGCGTGCTCCGACTGGGCCCGCCGGTACAGCGCGCCCAGCGACAGCGCCGACGCCGCACAAACGACAACGAAAAGCGCGACGACCGCGGCCGTGAGCCAGTGACGGCGAAGTGTCTTGCCGATGACGTACCACCCGCTGTCGCGCCGGGCGTCGATGGCCTCGTGATTAAGAAACCGGCGCACGTCGCCGGCCAGATCGCCCACGGAGGCATAGCGGCGCTCGCGGTCCTTGGACAGCGCTTTGAGGATAATCGTCTCCAGGTCGCCGCGAAGGGAGCGGTCGATGGTGGACGGGCGGCGTGGATCGACGTCGCAGATCACGCGCGGCGCCTCGAACGGCGACGCCGTGTCCAGATCGTACGGAAATGCGCCCGTCAGCAGTTCGTAAAGAATGACGCCGAGGGCATACACGTCGGAGCGCGTGTCGACGTCGCGGCTGGTCGTGCGGCACTGCTCCGGGCTCATGTAACGCAGCGTGCCGATGAACTCGCCGGTCTTCGTTTGCCCCCCGATCGTGCCGCGCTCATCGTCAGCCAGACGCGCCACGCCAAAGTCGATGACTCTGGGGCGGCCGTTGGCATCCACCAGCACGTTGCCCGGCTTGAGGTCGCGATGGATCACGCCGCGCTGGTGCCCGTGCTCGACGGCGTCGCAGACGCTGGCGAAAAGGTCCACCGTGGCCCGCCGGTCCAACCCGGCCTCGCGGACGTACGTAACGATGTCGCGCCCGCCGGACACGTATTCCATCGCAAAGAAGGGCACGTCGACGCCGCCGTCGCCGCGATGCACGCCTGCGTCGAAGACCTGTGCGATGCCGGGATGATGGAGCCGGCCGAGCACGTCGATCTCATGCTCGAAGCGACGCAGACTCTCACGGCTGGCAATGCCGCAGCGCATCAGCTTCAGCGCAACGGTCCGACGCGGCTGCGCCTGCTCGACCTCGTAGACCACGCCCATGCCGCCGGCGCCGATCAGCCGCCGGACGGTGTACTTGCCGATGCGACGGCCAATCATGGCGTCCAGCGCGGCCGGCCCGGAAAACGCAGCAGGGCTGCTCAGCGGCGACGTGAGGAAGGACGCGGCGCGGGCATCCGCGGCCAGCAGCGAGCGAACCTCCTCGCGCACGCCGGTGTCGTCGCAGGCGCTGCGCAGAAAGCCGCTCCGGTCGCGCGGCGGCAGCTCCAGCGCGGCGTCGAACAACTCGCCGATTCGTTCATCGCGCGTCGGAGGCATCGCCATCGTCCGCCAGTTCCCGCCAAAGCCACGCCCGCGCCAGCCGCCACTCGCGCTCGACCGTCCTCCGCGAAATATCCAGAAAAGCGCCGACTTCTTCGTTCGTCATCCCGCCGAAGAAGCGCAGCTCGACGATTCTCGCGTGACGTACGTTCTTCTCGGCGAGTTCGCCGAGCGCATCATCGAGCGCCGTCAGATCCACAGAGCGGGACTCGAACGAATCGAGCACCTCGTCGAACGGCAGTGGCTTCACCCCCCCGCCGCGTTTGTCCGCCGACCGCCGCCGCGCGTGGTCCACCAGAATCGATCGCATCGCCCGCGCCGCCAGCGCCATGAAGTGCCGGCGGTCGGAAGGCTCCACCCGGTTGCCGTCGATCAGGCGCAGGTAGACCTCGTTCGCCAGCGCCGTGGGCTGAAGCGTGTGATGAGCCGGCTGGCCGCGCATCTGTCGCTGGGCCAGCGCCCGCAAGTCATCGTAGATGCGGCGAAACAGGGCGTTCTCTGCGTCCGCGTCGCCGTGACGCAGGCGAAGCAGCCGGTTGGTTTCGTCCTTCGCGTCGAGGCCCATTCCGAGATCCCTGCGAAGCCGGTGGCGGGTCGGCGCACGCTACTGCGTTTCTCCCTGCGGACCCGGTCCCCGGCCGGTCCGATTGTAACACCGCCGGGGGCGTTTGTGTGACTTGAAAGGAAGAACATGCTCGCGCTCGCTCTTGCCGCACTGCTGCCGGCCTTCGCTGCGCCCGCCGCTCCTGAAGATTCGGACGGGAAACACGAAGCACTGGTCAGACGACTGGTCGAGGGATTCGTCAACACCGGCGACGCGGCCGCGCTGGATGACGTTCTGGCGCCGAACTTCCGCCGGTTCGGCCCGGGCACGGTCGCTCTGCACGGGCGCGACGAATTCGAAATGTATGTGCGCAGCCTTCGAACGCGCTTCCCGGACTTCCACCTGGCGATTCAGGATCTGGACATCGATGGCGACGTCGCCTGGGTGCGGGTGCAGGCCACGGCCACCAGCGGCGGCGCGGAACCCGGCAGCGCCGGCCGGCGCGTCACCGGCCCCGCCACGAGCTTCTTTCGCTTCGCCAACGGGCGCATCGTGGAGCAGCACGTCAGCTTCGACACGATAGACATCGGCCGCCAACTCGGACTCGAGCCGCAGCCGCCGGCATCGGAGCGCAACCGCGAAACCGCCCGCCGCGTCATCGAGGAGTTCTTCAACCAGGGACGCGTCGAACTGGCGGATGAATTGTTCGCCGCCGAATACCGAAATCACGCTCAGCCCGACGACGGACTGCCCAGCGGACCGGAAGGCATGAAGGAGCGCGTTCGCCGCTTGCGTCAGGCATTCCCCGACGTGCGGCTCACGATCGAGAACATGATCGCCGAGGGCGACACGATCTCCGCCCGCGTGACGCTGCGCGGCACGCACAAAGGCGAGTTTCTCGGTCTGGCGCCGACCCACCGCAGCATCGCAGTGACGAGCGTGGGCATGCACGAATTCGTCGACGGCAAGGTCGTGGCGTCGTGGCGATTGTCGGATCTGGCCGAGGCGCTGCGGCAGGCAGGCGCGCAGCCGGTCAGGCACGATGGCCGATAGTCTCGTGGGACGATGGCCACACGGGTTTGACACACGGGTCACGCGGCGCCCGGATGCGAATCAGGCGACCGGTGACGAACCCGTGCCGCGACGGGCAGACCTGCGCTCCCGGGTCGGTAGAATCACGGCCCGGAAGCCGAAGACTCGTTCGACGCGGGCTGTGCAACCCCACTCACCGGCTCCACCCGGCTCGCCCACGGCAGGCGGAGGTAGTCCAGCCGCCCGCGGATCGCGTCGTTGTTCCATTGCAGCAGCACCAGCCGCGGATCACGAAGCGGCAGCGGCAGTACCAGTTCCAATTCGCGCACGTCCGTGATCGACTCGGGCGGATCGACGAGCGTCAGGCCCAGCCGGTTCGCGGCCGCGGCCAGGTCGGAAGCGCTGTCGCGCGAGAACAGGTGAAACTGCTCGACAAAGCTCTCGAAGAACCGCCCGCCGTCGCGACGGATGTGCAGCGTGCTCGGCCCGGCCGCCGACGCGGTGTCGCGGGTGATGCTGCGCACGTCCGGCACCAGCGTCAGGGCGACGGCCCGCACGTCGTCGCGGCCGTAGCGCAGCCGCAGCGCCTGCTCGAACCCCACGGCGTTGAGCGGGCATTGATTGACGACGTAAATGCGGGCGTCCGCGGGCGGATCCGGCACGAGCGCCATGACGTCCGCGATCACCTTCTCGCCCGACGAGGCCACGACCCACATCGTGCCCAGTTCCGCCGCCATAACAACGGCCGCAACGCCGCCCACGACGCGCAGCCCGCGTCGCAGCCGCGCCCGGCCCGCCGGCGCGTCCGCCGTACGCTTCCACAGCGCTCCGATGCCCGCCCCGATCGCCAGCGCGACGCCCACCGAAGCCAGGTAGACGTTGCGCTCCCCCACCATGGCCATCAGGCTCGGCGCCATGAACAGCGCCGTCCATGCAAACCCGACGCGCAGTTGCACCGACCGCCCCGCCACGCGGATCAACGCGATGACCAGCCCGAGACACAAGAGCAGCGCCGCGGCAAACAGCAAGCCGTTCGCCTTCCACAGGTCGGACAGGTAGATCGCGTCCACCTGAATCCACAGGATGAAGTCCAGGACGTACATCGCGCAGTTCCAGGCCAGCGCCCTCAGCGCGACGCCCGGAGACGACGTGTCCAATCCGTACGGCGGCGGCAGTGTTCCCAGCCCGTCGAACATGGCGAAGCGGCCGGCCAGATACAGCCCCGCCACCACGGCAAACGGCACGAGTCCGCCGATCACCCGCCGCCAGTCGCGCCGCCCGCGCCATGCCAGCGCTTCGCCTGCGAAGATCACGGCCGGCAGGATCAGCGCCGTCTCCTTACAGAACAGGCCCAAGGCACACATCCCCACCGACATCGCCAGCCATGGACCCGCCCCCCCCGCAGCCCATCGCAGCCACGCCAGCACGGACGCAACCGCACACGCGCACACCAGCAGATCAAACCGCCCCGAAATCCACAGCACCGCCTCGCTGTGAACCGGATGGAACGCGAACACCGCCGCCGCGGCCAGGCCCGCGACTTCGCAGCGCGACAACGCCAGCCCCAGCCGCCACACCAGCCAGGTACACAGCACATGCAGAAGAAGATTGGTAACGTGGTACGAGACGGGGCTTAACCCGCTGACCGTATAGTCCCAAAGGAAGGTCAGCTCCCCCACCGGCCGGTAGAACGGCAGCGCCCCGGACGGCGTCCACCAGACGCTGCTGGCCTCCTCCCCCATCGTCGAGGTGGTGAACAGATCGCCCAGCGCGGCCGCGTCGAGCCGGCGCACCGTGTCGATGTAGACGTAGTCATCGATGAAGAAGGGATTGATCAGGCTGGGCAGGTGAATCAGCCCCGACAGCACCAGCACCCATCGCAGGGCGGCCGTTGTGGACCGGCGGCCGCACGCCGCTGCACCGCCGGCGCCCGCAACGGTTGCGTCCGCAAATCCCGTATCGTTGTCTTCGACAATCACCGGCACCGGCGTCCTCCTGCATTGCCCTCCGCGCTTACGGCAAGGGCGGGAAGCCTGGCACGGTTCCAGTGCGGGCGAACATCGCGGAGGCCGGAGCAGCCGTTGCATCCCCGTCCGCAGGGACGCGCTATTCCGCGAAGAATCAGGCGACCGGATTATGGGGCGTGAACAGACGAAAGCAAGGCGAGCCGCGGTAAACACCGCACCTGCGCGTCCATGTTTGGCGTTGACCCACCGCGCGGGTAAGATATGGGGTTCGACTCACTGCTTGTTTCCCATGCCGATCGTAGGCTGAGTCTTGAACGGAGGGGGACGCCCGTATGCGCTCCATGTCAGTATGGCTGCCCGCGGTTCGTCACAACGCGCCGCTCTTTCTCGTCGTCTTCCTGTCCCTCGGGCCGGCCGCGCCCGCCCTCGGCCAGATCGGTCCGGACATCATCGTCAGCGACCTTCCGGACGTCCTGCGATTCGGATCAGAGGGCGGCTACTCGGCGTACGCCGTGGCTACGACGAGTTGCAACGTCGGCGACACGCCGGCCCAGTGGTGCGAGGGCGTGTTCCCCTGCCCGGACATCACGCGGCACCCCGTCATTGCCCAGGACATGTACCGGCTCTCCGACGGCCGGTTCGAACAGATCGGCATGAGCTGGGTCAAGCACGGCTACTGGGCCAACAACCTGGACGGCTGCGGCGACTGCGAACCGCCCAAGGAATTCGCCATTCTCCTGGGCGTCAACTGTTCTGATACCTATTCGTCCGGCTTCAACGGAGCGCAGTCGCGCCTGGCGCCGCGGGGGCAGATCAACCCGGTCACGGGTGAGTTTCCCTATCCGTTCGAGGCGCCGCCGGTCGAAAACGTGTTGAGCCGGCGAATCCGGATCGCGGACAGCGATCTGGACCCGGACGTTCAGCCCGGGGCAAAGTACTTCGTCGCAACGCAGTACGTCGCCCGCGACGACGCCGAAGCCGGCAACGACCTCAACAACGGCGGGTACCGCTCGGTGAAGGTCCGCCGTCGCCAGGGGTTCTATGAATTCAGGAACGCGGCCGGCGCCGTCGTCTCTGAGTCTCATCCGCTCATGGCCTGGCAGCAGCACGACCACGAGGTGCAACTGACCGCGATCGACGTACCCGGGGACGGGCGGGTCGTGGTTGGATCGCGCGTCTATGCGCTCGGGGACGGCACATGGCGGTACGAGTACGCTATCTACAATCAAAACTCTCATCGCTCCGTCAGAGCGTTCACCGTTCCCGTCGATCCAGCCGCGGGACTGACGGACGTCGGCTTCCACGACATCGATCATCACAGCGGGGACGGCGAGGACGGCGGCGTCTACTCGGACGCGGATTGGGACAGCGAACAAATGTCCAATTACGTCTCCTGGTACACACAGACGTTCGACGACAACGTCAATGCAAACGCGCTGCGCTGGGGTACGACGTTCAACTTCCGATTCACGGCGAATCTTCCGCCAGCGTCTGCACCCGCTGCACTCGGTTTATTCCGGCCGGGATCAGCGCCTGAAGTGATGGTGCACGTGCCGGCTCCGAGCCGGGATGCCGTCGCACGATGCGACAACGTCCGGCGAGCACGCGCGCTGTGCAGGCAGGGAGAAGTGCATGTTCGCGTCCGACTTCTCGACGACAGCGATAACGGCAGGCGACTCGTCTTCGGCATCGGAAGCCGAACCGTCGAGGCCGTGGTGCGGGGGCAGCGGGCGCGGGGTCGGATTTGTTGCTTTGGCGCGAAGGAGCGTGTGGAGTGGCGTCTCCCGGAAGCGTGCCGTGACCCGCTGCCGGTCTCCTGTCCGTAAGCACCGGTCGAGCGTCCGCTAGTCGAGTCGGACGCGATCTGACAGACACTATCCCATTGACTTGCATGGGCCAACGCGATATGCTCTGAACACGATAGCGAGGGGGAGCGATTTCAAGATCGTGTGTTCGCCGGACCCTCTCGTTTCCAATAAGCGGTTGGCTTTTGGGTGTCGTAAGCGTTGCGCTGGTTTGCGTTGACGACGGCCGGAAACCGTTCACCAAATCACCTCCCGGCGAACTCTGTAGTCACTTTTGAAGGATGCCATCGGCACGACCGTGTCGGTCGGTAGTTCTTAACTGAGGAAACTTGGATCCCGCACAGTGACCGCCCCTGGGGCCGGTTTGCGCGGCGTTTGTGCGATGCGTCCGTCTTCACGCGCATGTGGGGGTGGATGCCGTAATACGGTGAATCTGCGCGCCGATGTGGCGCGTCTTGGGAGCCATCCCTTTTTTCGGGAGGATCGGAGTATGTGTCGTATCTTTGTTGGATTAGTGGCTGCGTCGCTGATGTCCGCCTCTGCGCTGGCGCAGTGCGTTGACGTCGAGCAGCGGAACGGACCGGTCCACATGAAGGCGTTCAATCAGCAGGACTGCGCCCAGTCGTTCCAGCCGACGCAGGCGCAGCTCGAAGGCGCCGGTGTCAAGACCCAGCCCGGCATCGGCGTCAACGGCGCGGTGACCATCGAACTGTGGACCGGCCTCCCGAACGCGGGCGGCACCATGATCGCCACCGGCACCGACTCGTCGGTCAATGCCGGCGAGTGGGCCGAAGTGAAGTGGACCAACGGTTGTGTCGCCGTGCGCCCCGGCACCACGTACATCCTGCGATTCACCAACGCCAACAATACGCTGGGCCTCGCCGGTGATATCAACAATCCCTACCCGAACGGCAACGTGTATGCCAATCCTGGCTATCAGCCGTTCCCGTTCTACGACTACACGTTCTACACCGCGTGCTGCGCCAGCCGCACGTCGTGCAAGTACACCATCAAGAAGTCGAAGTCCAAGGGCGGCTGCAACGCCTGCCCGCCCGTCGGTGGCGGCATCGACAGCGGCATTCCGTGCAACAGCGTGCAGGACTGCAAGAAGAAGTTCAAGACCAGCACGCCTTGCCCGAACGGCCTGCCCGGCTCGTGCAAGATCGTGGCGAAGGGCGCCAACTGCGCGTAGGCCGCAGTTTCAGCTCCTCTGATTGAAAAGGGCGGCGTGGCTGGAACATCCGGCCGCGCCGCCCTTCTTGCGTCGCGCCGGCCCGCGCGGCCGCCGGCCGATCGACGATGGCGCCGGACGCGCGCCCGCGGCGCCGTCATGGGTGCGTGACAGACCCTGCGCACGGGTGGCGCGGGTGGCGCGGGTGGCGCGGGTGGCGCGGGTGGCGCGGGTGGCGCGGTCTCGTCTTCGAGGCCGTGGCGAAGTGCGGGCCTCACTTCCGCAATTTCCGCTTGCCCACCCCGGAACCGTGCCGCGCCAGATCGTGAACCATGCCAACGTTGCTGGGATACCCGAGAATGCAGCGTATGATATCACTTCTGCCCGAACGTCCACGGCCTCGAAGACGAGAC
>CAZYLK010000213.1:0-9333 GCA_964648365.1 uncultured Phycisphaeraceae bacterium | reverse complement strand
GTGACGCCGGTGGCGGCGCTGGCCTCGCCGATGACGCCGCGACCCGACGTGCTCGCGCTTCGCCCCTCGACGCCGGCGGTCACGCCGCTGTCAGCAAAGGCGTCGCCAAACACACCTCGCCCGGCCGGGCTGGCGCTTGATCCGTAGACGCCGTACGTCGTCCCGCTGAGCGCGTTCGCCAGCCCGAAAACACCGCGCCCCGATGTGCTGACGCTCACGCCATGCACGCCGAACGTCGTACCGGTGGCGGCATTCGCCACACCGCCGACGCCTCGGCCCGATGTGCTTTCGGTCTGACCTTCGACGCCGTACGTCAGCCCCGTGGCTGCGCTCGCCCGGCCGAAAACGCCGCGGCCGGACGTGCTGTCCGAACGGCCGTACAAACCGTAATTGTCACCCTCGCTGGCCGAGGCGTATGCGTACACGCCGTAGCCTTCCGTGGAGTTGGATCGCCCATAGACGCCCGAGTTCGCGCCGGAAGCGGACTGCGCCCAGCCGAACACACCGCGGCCGATCGTGCCCTGTGAAAGGCCGAATATGGCATACTGCTGTCCGGCGCCCGTGGCTTCGCCACGAATCGCTGAAGCGCCGGTGTTGGGACTGGAGGTTGCCGCTGAGATCACGCTGGCGACATCGCTGCCGCTGAGCACCAGCGGCATGGGCACGGACTGGAGGAACGCCCCCGAGTCCAACCCGTCGAGCGTGTCCGCATTCAGCGAAAACAGACTCTGTGGCGCGGCCGTCAATGGCTGCCGCGGCGAGAGCGGCGTGCCATTGACCGTGACCGCAAGCCAGCGGCTGTCGCCGTCAAACGCGTTCGGCCCGAACTCGTCCCCCCCGTTGAGTTCGACCGTAAAGAGGCCATTCTCGACTGAGATGTTGTTGAGCACGACGCTCGACCCGATCTGGACGCCATTGGCGGCGCGGTCGAACAGACGGAACTCAAGGTCCACGCTGCCGTTGTAGGGTTGACCGTCCTGGTCGAGGCGGCCCTGATAAGTGAACTCCGGCCCCAGCGGCGTCTGCGCGAGCGCCGGACCCGTCAGAACGAGCGCAAGGATCACGCACAGCGCCGCACGCGCGTACAAACGGAAGAACATGTTCTGCAAACTCCACGGAGCCGGGCGGCGCGCCGGCCGTCGCCGAGTACGACGGCGTCCGCAGCCGGACCGGGTTTCGGCCCAACACCGGACATGCTACCAGATCGGCCGGCGGTGACTCAACCGTCGGGCTGGAGCTTTCGGGGCCTATAACCGATGATGCGTCACACCACCGGCACGTCCGGCACGCATTCGCGCCGCCGCGTTCGTCGCGGGACGGGCGCGGAGCGCGAATTCCTGGAGAGATCTATGGCGACAATCACAAGCATTCGCCCGATGCTGGCGGTGACGGACTTGCAGCGAACGATCACGTTCTATTGCGACAAGCTCGGGTTCCGTTGCGGCGACACTTTCGGCGACCCGCCGGTCTGGTGCGACCTGGAACGGGACGGCTGCAGCATCATGTTCAATGCCCCGCCAACCGATTGCGTACGCCGCGACGTGCCCCGCCGCAGCCGTGACTACCAGATCTTCTACTTCAACACGCCTGATGTTGTCGCACTGCGGGACGAACTCCTGTCGCGAGGCGCCCCTGTGTCGAAGTTGCGCGTCACCGTCTACGGTATGAAGGAGTTCGAGGTCCGCGATCCGGATGACATCTGGCTCTGGTTCGGACAGCCTACGGACGAGCCGCCGACCGTAACGGAATGACGCAGACGTTCGGTTCGACGACGAGGCGGACGCGCCGGTTCTCGCCGGCGCATCCGCCGTCCCGTCGGGAGGCATGAACCGCCGACGTGCACGTGGCTTACCCGGTTTGAGCCGTGAGCCGTTATTGGATTACGGGCAAAAGGCATCAGCGAGAATCGTCTACCCGCGTAAAATTCTCGTCGGCCGACTGGCCCGGTTTCCACATGTGGAGCGCGCTGCTCACGCGGCGCTGCCCGTCTTTGCCCGCCCTTTCCGAACTGACGAGAAACCCAAGCGTGATATGGTCGGTTGGAGCATCGTCGGCGGCGCCGTGACGTGGATCGCGCCCCCAGCACAGACCTTCAATTCTGTCCCCGCTGTACCACGCGCGGATGCCCCATTTGCAGATGTGGAGTGTGTCGCGACCTTTCTCTTCGTCGCGCCACACATAGGCGAAGTGATGGGACGTCGGATGAGTGGCGAACTCCACGACGTTTTCATAGGTGTACACCTCTGCAGGATGCTGAAAACGAGGATGCTCTCGAGCAAAGCCAACCGGGTCCAGGGGAACCTGGTGCAACGTTCCCATGGGGCGCTGCGTTGCGGCCGGCGTTGTCGGCTGCTTCGTGACCTTGTCTTTCGCGGGCCCTTCCTCGTCGGCCTTCGGTGCCGGTGACTGCACGTAGAGCAAGTAGGTAGAGGCGTAGGTCATGTCATAAGACAGGACGAAGTCAAACGTCTTTCGCGAACCATCCTGCAAATCAAGCAGCACCAGAGTCTGGCCCGCACGCCGGTTCGCCGACGTGGCCATCCCTGAGTCCTGGAGCGCCGGCCTCTGCAGAGCGCTCACCCAGCGCGAGTCGCGGCTGATGCGCGGGTTCTGTCCGCGTTCGATGGAGAATGTGCGTTCGCGATCCGTCGACCACACGCGGACGATTCCATCGCCGCCACCTGAACGCTCCTCCGCGGCCATCCACGCTCCGTCGGTCGAGATGACCAGGTGGTGCAGGCTACGCAACTCCGAGTCGTCGCGGAGTGCCTGTGCCGGTTTCTCCACGGCGTCCTGCGGCGCGGTCGTGATCGGAGCGGATGACGGAGATTCCTCCCGCTCCGGATCGCCGGCCGTGCTCTGTGCCGACACGACGACAGGAGCGCCGAGCAGTGCAACCAGGAACGTCCAGTAACGTGCTGATGTGTTTTGCATCTTTCTTCGCGATCGGTCAGCCAACGACTCGGTCGGGCCACCGGCAGCCTGACCCGCACTCAGGTTACCACCGCCAGGGATTTCGGGGCAAGCCTTTCGTTCACCCGTACGCCGGCGGGCATCGCGACGTCTGCCGCATCGGCCGCGGCAGGACGCAACTCGGCCGGCGACCGAAGCAGTTATTTGCCGGCGAGTTCCCTGACGACGGCATGGGCGTCGTAGACCTTCACCAGTGCTTCCGTAATTCCGTCGACGTGCACCGAGACGGCGCGCGGCACGACATCGTTGAACACGAAGTCGTTGTGCAGTGATTCGATGTTGCCGTCAACGACCACACCGACGACTTCGAGCTCCCGGTTGACGACGACACTTCCGGAGCTGCCGATCGTGATGTCGTTGGTGCTGACGAAGTTGACGGACTTCGTCATGTCGATCTTGTCCTTGCGATCGAGCCAGATCTTCGGGAGGTTGAACGGGTACGCGTTGTCGCACTCCGCGTTGCGACCGTAAAGCCCGTAAAAGGTCGTACGGTGCGGCGAGATCGTGCCATTAAAGGGGAGGCCTCTGACGACGCCGTCCGTGAATCGAGGCGTCTGGGTCGCATCGGAACTGACCATCGCGCCGTAGCACGCAAGCAATGCGTGAGCCATCTCGGCACCGAGGGCCTGCTCCTTCGCGTCGATTTCCGCGCCGAGCTTCTCGTTCTTCCGCATCAGGATGACGAGTTCGCGCGCGGCGACGATCGCCGGCTCCTCGCTCTCCTGGATCGCCTTCCAACCCGAATGGACGAGCGCTTCGCGTGCCTCCGGGTACCCGATCCAGTTCGGCGAGCGCCGTGACTGCTCACCCTCCATCGCACCCACGAATTCCTCCGGGCTCCTGCCACCGAGTACCTTCGTGAAGTAGGGATCGTCCCTGGACAGCCAACTGCGGGAACGGACGATGTGGTCCTTACAGGAGGCAGTCATGTGGAAGTTAGCGTTGATTGTTTTCCCCGCCCAGTATTCGACCGTCTTCCTGGCCTGCTCGCGATGTTCCCTGGTTTCGGCAGGATCGCACATGCGCACGATATCGACCGCGACACGGAGCACGCCGGAGTAATCGGCCGTTTGGAATCTCGCCCGGATCTCGTGGTGCCGCCGCTGATGGACCACGCTGGCGATCCGCTCCCAGAGATCGCCGTACTTCGTCGCGAGTTGCTTGTCCGCCATCACACGGCTCTTGAACGCTCTTTCCGCCGCGGTCTTCTGCGCGATCAGCCTCGCGTCCTCGAGACCCTGCAAGTGGCCGCGCGCCACCTTCAGCCCGTCTTCCACCTCGAGGAGACTCGTCCTCATCCGGGCCCAGTACCTCGACGGGTTCTCGGGATCGAATGCCCCGGAGTAGGTTCCGCTCGCCGGATCTTTCAAGATGGGCAATGCGTTCGTGAGCCGCTCAATTTCGACCGGGATGCTGATGTCTCGCTCGAGGTTCAACTGCGCCATCGTGAACGACCGCTTCGTCGTGCCGGGGCTGCCGGACACGAAGACGAGTTCGTCCTTCTTCGCGCCGCCCGGCTTCCACTTGAAGTGATTCTTCGTCGTGTCCACCGGCTCGCCGTCTCCGTACGCGCGCAGGAATGCGAAGTCGATACAGTAGCGCGGATACGTGAAGTTGTCGGGGTCGCCGCCGAAGATTGCCACTTGCAGGTGCGGAATGCACACCAGCCGGATGTCGTCGTAGACCCTGTATTGATAAAGCTGGAAGACAGCGCCCTGGTAAAGGCTCACGATCTGCGGCACGAGTTCAAGATCGGCCTTGTTGGCCGCGTCGAGGATCGCCCGCTTGTTCGCGTCACGCTTGTCTCTAGCCCGGGACTCGTCGTCGGTCGGCGCCACGCCCTGGTGGACCTGATCGGTGACGTTCGATATCTTGACGAGCTGCGCCGCCGTCAGCCACTCGTTGCGACTTGATCGCAGCCGGATTTCCTGCTCCAGGGCAGCCGCGACGAATCCGGTCTTGAGTAATCCCAGAGGATCTCCCGTCCGACTCGGTCCGTTCGCATCAAGCGTCGCTGCGACCGCATCACGCACGCAACGGGTGTTCGTCAGGATCAAACCCCTGGGTGAAACGAACGAGGCTGAGCCGGAGTTGGACAGGATTTCCTCGCCGCCGAGGCGCAGAGAGCCGAGCCGAAGAGAGTCCAACCACGTCTGGTCCGGCTTGAACCCATACTCCCTTTCGAGGTAAGCAAGCGGTGGATTCTCGAAGGTCCACATCCGACCGAGTTCCTGGCTCTCCTGCCCAAGCGAGGTTGAGGTCAGGCTCAGCAGCAAGACAAGGCCGGGAAGGACGATCGACTTCATGGGTTGAAGTGTCGGCGTGTTTCGCATGTTCCTTGCCTTCCGCTGGCCAACAGTTCGGTCGAGTCACCGACAGCGCTACCGTTGCTTAGGGTAGCCGATCCTGGAGGGGCACGCGCAAGGCCCTTCCTGCGCTCAGCCCGCGGCGGACAACGCGACTTTCGCAGCCGCGGCCATCAGCAAATCGAAAACCCGCTGCTCGGACCCGGCCACTGGCCATTGAGCGACGACTCGGGTACAAGAACGGCCCTTGGTACATGTGAGACAGTCGTGGTCGCTGGTGAATGCAGCCGGCAAAGCGATCTCCATAAGTCGTTATTCGACAAACACTTGCCACCGTAGCTCAATTGGCAGAGCAGCGGTTTTGTAAACCGCAGGTTATCGGTTCGAGTCCGATCGGTGGCTTCGATTTGTTAGGGCCGCTTTTCACCCCCGCCAACCGCGTTTTTCCCTTGTTTTTCAGGCTTTTTCGCACTCCCGCCGCCGTCGCCATGCCCGATGTTCGGTCCGCATGTTTCCGCACCGAACCGCACCGAAATGCACCCCAGATGTGTAAGCTGGTGTGTAAGCGCGGGCCGCCCTCATTCCGCCGTGGCAGCGGTTTTTCGTGTGCAAGCGGGGATCGCCGGGACGCTCGCCAACGCGGCCGCGGCGTCGCTGATTTGCAGCTTCGTGTAGAAGCTGAGTGTCAGGGTCGGCGTGCTGTGTCGGGCCAGTTCCTGGGCTACCTTGACGTTCGCGCCGGACGTCACCAGCCGCGTGACGTAGGTCACGCGCAGCCCGTGGAAGTCGAGTGCGCGGCCGCGGTCATCGACGGGGGCCAGGAAGGCGGACGCCTCACGTGCCTTGCGGTCGGGCTTGCTCGCGGCGTCGCCGATCCATGCCTCTCGGCCGGCCGCCATGTCGGCCCGCATCATCTTCGCGGTTTTGTCCGGCATCTTGAACGCACGGGCGCCGGGCAGCTTGCCGGCCAGGTAGGGCCTCAGCGCGTCGGCCAGGTCGCGGCGGATCGGTTGAACGTCCCGCTTGCGCCGCTTCGACGTGACGGCCTCGACGGTCACGGTCGGCGGGTCGGCGTCCAGGTCGAAGCTCGCGGCCGTCAGGCTGCGCAGCTCGCTTGCCCGGAAGCCGGTGCCGAGTGCCACGCGATAGAGGATCGCCCGGTCAGCGCCCGACATGCCCAGCAAGTCCGGCCCGGCCGTCGCGGCGTCAATCAGCCAGGCGCATTCTTCGTCGGTCATCGCCCGCCGCTCGGCAGCTTCGGTGACGGTCACGTTGTCGAGTCCGTCCATCGGGTTGCTGGGGGCGCGGCGGTCGCGAACCAGCCAACGGGCAAACGCCTTGACGCTCTGGACGTAGAAGTGTCGCGTGCGCTCACTGCTGCCGTCCAGCGTGGCGATAAAGCGGGTCACGGCCGACGGGGAAAGCTCACGCCAGAGCACGATGCCGGCGCCGTCCAGTGCTTTACGGGCGCGGCCGGCTTTCAGCTTGGCGTACCGGGGAGTCTTGCCCTTGGCGATCAGATTCGCTTCGAAGTCGTCAAGATGCTCTCGAAGCGGCCGCGAAAGCTGTTCCTCGAAGGCGTCGCTTCGGCCGGAGTGGATCCGTTCAGCCTTGCATTCGAGCTGGTGGGCCAGGGTCTCGGTTGCCTTGCGGTCCGTGTAGCCGCGGACGCGCCGACGGATGCCGCTGGCGTCTGTGTAGCCGATATACCAATGGGCGGACTTCCGCTTGATTCGCGTGCCGTTGGCGGACTTCGACGTGTACTGCTGGCGGAAGATGCTGGCCATGTTGAATCCTCCTTCATAACTTCGCGTCTCGTGATTTGGTTGGGGCTCTCTGCGCGAACCTACGAGGTATCGCCGACGACGCGGAGCTTGGCGGGATGAAGCTGCATGCGCAGGTCCGTCAACACACGTTCAACGAAAGCCGGATCGCAGTCGGTCAGCAGCGTCACGATCTCCGCGATCATCAGGGCGTTTGCCGCCGGCGGCGTGGTCGGACCGGGAACACGCGGGGAGAGCGTTCTCAGCCGGTCGCGCATCGCCATGACGGCGGGATCTCCCATCCGGCTGACGACCGTCAGGATTTCTCCAAGCGCGGCGTGGCGTCCCTGGTCCGCCAAGTCGCAGACCTGTTGCAGGGCGGCGTCTGTATTCATGGGGATCATCCGGGCGGGCCGCGCGGGAGGGTGCGCTTTCCGCACCGGTGGAGCGGCTGGGGCCTTGCGGCTGGCCAACACCCTCCCGTGTGGACCGCGGCCGAATGTCTGCTGCGTTCGTGGGGGTTTCCGGTTTCAAAGCAGTTGCATCATGACCACGCGGGGGCGGGCGGTCAACCATTCCAACGTGTGTGATCTGCGGGACGGAATAGGCTGAAACGACCCGCTCTCGACAGCATTCGGACGGTGTCTTTTGGGCCTGTCTTGGGCAGTTGCTGTCCGCATGGGCGGTATGATGCGGCGCCGCCCCGCCGGCCCGCCGACGGCCCGGAAATCGCCCTGGCGGCAGCGCCACGGGGGTAGGGGGGGTGGCAGGGGGGGTCGGATTTTGGCGCGAACGCCCCCGTGGAGACCGGCGGTCCACTCCCCTTTTTTTTCTGCGAAAATCGCGACCCCCTTTTTTGCCCCTCAGCGGGCGGCCTCAGCGCGCCCTGGCCGGCGGTTTCGGCCGGGTTCGGGGCGCCGCGCCGGCCTCAACTGGCCGTGAAAAAACGGCCCTTGCCGGCAGCCGGCTGGTCCGGCTTGGCGGCGGGGAGGCGCACGCGCGACGCCGGCGTGAAACCGAACTGCGCGGCGATTTCGGCGGCTTGCCGGCCGGCGGCGCGGGCGATGGCGACCTGCGGCGCGGTGATGACGCTCTTGGTGCGGCCGTCCTTTTCGCGCAGGACGATGGTCTGGCCGTTTTTGTCCACCCAATCTTGAGCGATTCGCCATTGGCTGACGGCCGCGCAGTATATCTCCAGCATGGTGCGGTCGACGATGGTCAGCAATCCCAGGCGGTGGAGTTCCGGGACCTGGCGGCGCCATTCGGCCTTGCCATACCTGTCCAAGCTGGGCGGCGCTGGGGGGGGGCGGTCCGGCTTCTTCGGCTGCGGTTCGGGCCGGATCCGCCGCTGGCCGGGGTTGCCGGCGGCGATCTTGAGAGCTGTCGGCTTCGCGGGTCGTCCTCTCATGTTGCGGTTCCTACGACTTTAATTCATTGCGCTAGGAATCACGCCAGCTTTAATTGCTGATTCGGCGCGCCGGCCTCGATGGCGCGAAGCTCGGCCAGCTTGGCGTCTCGGACGGCGCGCCACAAGCTTCCGTTGACGGCCTGCCCCCAGATCGCGGGGCACGATTGCGGGGTTTTTCCTTCCAAATAGGCTCGTAGCGCCGGGTTCGGCGTCGCCTGGGCGCGTTTCCATGCCTCAGCCGCGGCCTGGTCGCTGACGGTTTCGAGCACGGCTTTCAGGGCGTAGCTGTTGGCCTGGTCGGCGGGCGACTTCGGCGCCTTCGCGGGGGGGGGCTGTTTCATGGCCGCGGCCTCGCGGCGTGCGTCGGCTTCCATCTGTGTGCGTTTTAATCGTGCCATTTTGTCGGCCTCCGGTGATAGCCGTAATGTGGGAGCGTCTGGGTCCGGCTCGCCGTACGCGACGCCGATTACCCGAAGTGTGTCAGGTTCCGGTTTGCCTATGAAGTCTGGTCTCATCGGCCGCCTTCAGTTTTGCCAGTTCGGTTTCGTAGGTTTCGTCGAATCTCCGCCGGTCGATCGCCTGACCCCAGTCGCGCGGGCAGTCCTCGGGCCGTTTTTCGGAGAGGTAGGCGCGCATCATGGGGTTCGCACTGTTCTTCGCCCGGGTCCAGGCGGCCGCGGCCTCGGCCTCACCGACGGCGGCGCGGACTGCGGCCAGGGCGAGGGAGTTTGCCTCGCGTTTGCGGCGGAGTTCGGCCCGGTCGGCGGCGTCGGCGGCGGCCTGGCTGGCCTGCTGGGCCTCAACGCGCCGCTGCCGGTCCGCGTGGGCGACGGCCTCAGCGGCCAGCTCGCGGACGCGGGTGACGACGAGTCCCGCTTTGCCG
>CAZYLK010000212.1:0-9367 GCA_964648365.1 uncultured Phycisphaeraceae bacterium | reverse complement strand
GATCGGCGACGCGACCAACGCCGGCGTTCTCAACGGCGGCAACTACAGCGTCGAGAGGGGCGCGCCGTAGCGACGTCGTGTGGACATCGGCGTCGCAGGGGCATCCGCAGTTGAAACCCGATGATGCACCGGACGAACACCCGCAAAATGCCCGCGTCACACGTGAGCCGATCCTGAGCAGGCCGTCAGGGTACGGCTACTCTCGCCTGCCCCCCAACAGCCCGGCGCGCATCGCGAAGTACAGCAACTGAAGGATCGCCGTCAGCGTCGCGGCGACGTAGGTCATCGCGGCGGCGTTGAGCACCTTGTTGACGCCGGGCAGTTCGTCCGACTGAATGATGCCGTAGTCGACCAGCAGCCGCTTTGCCCGCGCGCTGGCATCGAACTCAACCGGCAGGTTGATCAACTGAAACACCACGACGGCGGCGAACAGCACCACGGCGGCCTTCATGAGCAGCATCGCATTCATGACCATCCCGATGATGAACAGGATCATCGCCGAATTGCTGCCGAACCCTGCCAGGGGAACGATGGCGTTGCGAATCGCGAGCGGGCCGTAGCCGACGGCATGCTGCACGGCATGACCCGCCTCGTGGGCGGCGATACCGACCGAGGCCAGCGAACGGCCGCTGTACACATCCGGGCTGAGCCGCAGGATACGGTGCCGGGGGTCGTAGTGGTCGCCGAGGAATCCGCGCGTCGGCTCGATGCCGACGTCGTGAACACCGTTCATCTCCAGGATTCGGCGCGCCGCCTGCTCACCCGTGAAGCCGCTGCGCGTTCCGACTCGCTTCGCCTTTCCGTACGCGGAGGTCACCATCCACTGGGCGGCGGCGGCGAAAATCATCGCCGGTGCCAGCAAAACAAGATAGAGTGGATCAAAAATCATCGTGCTAATCTCCCGCCGCGCGGTTCCATCCTACCGTCGGTAGACCCAGCATAGGATCTCGCGGCCGGAAGCGACCGGTACACGCAGCGTACCAGCCCCCGTGCGAGTGTAAATGGCTCAGAAGCAAACGGTTAGCGAATGTCCGATCCTGTCGGCGGGCAGTCGCCTATGCCGGTTCGGCACGCGCCTGTCACGCTGACAGCCATCGCCGACCGCCGCTGCTGCGGGGATGACCTGACGACACAATGGCCCGATCCGCCAACGGCCGCGTTCGTTGACGCTGCCTGCGCGGCGGGCGATACTTGCCGTCGCCCGGATGGACTTCACCGCCTTTCAACTGCTTGTTCTGGACGTCGATGGCGTGCTCACCGACGGCGGCCTCGTCTGCGACGCACGGACCGCGGACGCCCCACCGAACGCACGCCCGACGGACGCCATCAAAGTATTCCACGTCCACGACGGCCGCGCAATCCGCGCCTGGCTCGATTCCGGCCGGCAGGTCGCGCTGATTACCGGGCGAGACGGCCCCGCCGTGCGGATGCGCGCCGCCGAACTGGGCATTCGCTACGTCCAAAGCGGTATTTCCGACAAATCGGCCGCGTTTCAGGTCTTGCTGCGCGAGACAGAAACCCCCGCGACCGCTACCATTTACGTCGGCGACGATGAGCCGGACCTTGGGCCGATGTCCGCGTGCGGCCTGCCGGTGGCCGTGGCGAACGCGGTCGCCGAGGTGAAGCGAGCGTCGCGATACGTCACGCGACGACGGGGCGGCGCAGGCGCCGTGGCCGAGGTCGTGGACTGGATCGAGCAGAAAGGACGCGCCGCCGCGGCAGCAGCAGCGCAGTGACCGGTCGCAAGCGCCGGCCGGTCGATCGCGCCGGCGACGCAACGTCAGAAATCGGGTCAGGATGGACGCTCCAGGGATGGACGAGCAGTCAAACAGAACGGTCGTGCGCGAGCGCCGGCGGGCGTCCGGTCTCGCCCGGACCGTGTTCATCGCGGCCGCGACCCTGGCGTTCGTCCTGCTCGCGTTCGCCGTTTATCAGTATCTCCAGATGGACCCGCAGCAGGCGAAGGAAGCGGCCCGGCCGCTGGCCGGCGTCCTGACGCCGCCGCCTGAGCTGATGACAGACAATGCCGCGCCGGTGGGCGTGGGATCCCAGCAGTTCATCGGTGACGGCGACCGCGCGACGTTCACGCTCTATCCGCGCCAGGGCACCCGCGCGATCGGGGAGATCGAGGCGGAGAATTGGAAGTCGATCGACGACATGGGGCGGCGCCTCCGGCTGACCAAGCCGGTGATCCGGGCCGAGACCCGCGACGGCCGCCGCGTCAACGTCCGCGCCGACGAGGCGATCGTCGAGCCGCGCGAACCCGGCGGCTTCGATCCGCAGCGCGGCGACTTCACCGGCTCCGTGGTCATCGAGATCGATCGGCTCACGCGGACGCAACGGGAAGCACTTCCAGTCGAACAGCAGGACCGTTTCGACGAGGAGCGTGTCATCCGCATCAATCTCGATCGCCTCGAGTTCGACCTGGAGTTCATGCGCGCTTCCGTGACGGGCGAATTCACGGTCCACGCCTACGAACTTGACCTGCGGGCCGCCGACCTCGAAGTCCGCTTTGACACCACCGCCAGCCGGATCGACGTGCTGACTACGCAGCGGGGCGGCCGGCTTGAGCTGCGCGGGCTGGAGGACGAAGTCACCTTCTCGCTGACCGGCGCCTCGCCCCCCCCCAAACCCAGCTCGCCGCTGAGCCGGATGATTCAGACCGCCCGCGAGCAGACCGCCCACGCGCTCACGCCCGCGCCTGAGCCGGCGCCGCAGGTCCGCAGGAAGCCGTCGCGGCCGTACATCGACGCCGAAGGTGCGCTGGTTCTGGTGCCCTACGAAGCGCCTGAGACCGGCGGTCACGATCCGGTCACGTATGAAGCCCGCTTCGCGGACGCGGTGTCGATCACGCAGGAAACGGGGGGCTCGCCGTCGAGCCGCATCGCGGCCGACGTCATTCGCGTCATCCGCGCCGTGACCGAAGCGGACCGCGCGTCGGCCGACGTCGCCCGAAAAGAGAACCGCGACGCCACGCCCAATGTCGAAACGGCCGACCCTGACAATCGAATCATCCTGACCTGGGCCGGGCCGCTCTCCCTGGAAGCACTGGAGACGGAAAGCCCCCCCGCGGCGCGGCGGGTTCAGATCATCGCCACCGGTTCGCCGGTCGAGGTGTGGGACGCCCGCGGGCAGGCAGAGTGCAGCGAGTTGGTCTACGACAGCGTGGACAATCACGTTCGGCTCGCCGGCGGCGCCGACGCGCCCGCCCGGCTGGCCGGAGAGCGCCAGGGAACCATCGTCGCCGCCGCAATCGAGTCCCGTGCCACCGACAACGGACGCTCGCTGACCGCCACCGGACCGGGCGCGCTCATGTCGCAGCCCCCCGCCGGCGAAAGCGGCGGCGCGACCGACAGTCCACTCGGGGTCAGTCATGACGCACGGATCGACTTCGCGACCCGCCTGGACGCAACTTTGCGAAACGTCGAGCGCCGCGGCGTCGGCCTGCACGCGCGGCAGGCCGGCGGATCAACCGCGCTGGCGCTGGAGTCGGCTCGACTGACCGGTGAGGTGTCCATGCGACAGGAGGAGAGCCAGGTCAACGCCGACCTGATCGACCTGACGTTCGACCCGGCCACCGGAACAAGTTCGATCAAGCGACTCGACGGCCACGGCAGCGTGCTGATGGTCCACGGCGCCGACGGCGAGGGGCGCATCGAGTGCGACGGCATCGAAGTTCACTTCGACACGTCGGCCTCGTCACCGACGCCCACCCATGCCACCGCCCGCGGCGCCGTGACGGCCACGCACATGGAGCGCACGATCGAGGCCGCGGATCGGATGGAGTTCGTGTTCCGCAAGAGCTGGCGCGCGCCCGGCGGATCGGAGCTGCTGGAAGAGTTCAACAGCGCTCTGGATCGCAACGTCACACCCAACCCGGCTGACTTGAACGCCCGGCTCGCTCGCAGCAATCGCGCCACGCCGGCCGTAGAACTCGCGTCGCTTCATGCCTACGACGACGTCAGCGTGCGCGACCCGTCGCGCAACATGGAGGCCGCCGCCGAACGGCTGACCTGCATGCTCCGCGACGGCAACACGATGACCACGGCCGATCTGTGGGGCGACGGCGCTGCGCCGGCGCATTTCCGGTCCGAGACGTTTACCGTCACGGGCGATCGGCTCATCATCGACGCCGACAAGGAAGAGGCCGACGTGCCGGGACCGGGACGCATGTCGTTTCAACTCCGCAAAGACCTGGACGGGCGTGCGGTCGACCAGCCCGTCCCGGTGGCGATCGAGTGGCGCGACTGGATGAAGTACCGCGGCCGCGAGAACCGTGCGATCTTCCAGGGACGCACCCATACCGTCAGCGAGCAGACCTGGTTCGACTGCCACCGGCTGGAGATCGAGTTCACCGACGTCGAGCCGCTGCCGCCGAGTGCGCGCGAGAAGCTCGCGGCCGCCGCAGCGCAACTGGCCAGCGCCGACGCGGCGCGCCGCGCGGCCGCCGGCCTGGTGAGCGGTCCGCCGCTGGTGGCCGCGCCGCTGGCGCTGATGAAGGCGGGGCGGCAGCCCCGCCCCGCAGATTCGACGCCGACGCAGTTCCAGAAGGAGCCGACCTATTTCCTCGCGACCGGCGAGGTGAAAGCCGTCATGTCGAACGCGAACGGTTCGACCGGCCGGCTTGACAGCCGCGTGCTGATCGAGGGGCCGGTGCTCTCGGTCAACCTGCGCGACGACGCTTCGATGATGCGCGTCGAGGGCGCGGGCAAGCTGCAGATCGAGGATTTCGTCGAACCTGGCGCGCCGGCAGGGTCGCGCACGCGCGACAACGCGGGACGACTGGGATCGACGCTGATCTCCGGCGCCGAAGGCGACTCTCGCACGCTGATCACCTGGAACGACCTGATGTACTACGACTCGAACGCCGGCCGGGCGCAGTTCGAGGGCGAGACGCAACTGGATCATTACAGCGGCGTCTACCTGCCCGGCGAGTTTCGCGATGCCGCCGCGTCCACGGCCGACGCGACCACCGGTCAGGAAGCGCATTTGTTCAGCCGCGTTCTGGCCATCGAGTTTGAAACCGCAGGCGACGCCGAATCGTCCGGCCCCGGCGGCCGGGAGTCGCAGCGCGTGGCCGGGCTCAGCGCCGCGGAGTTGAAGCAGTTCCGCGCGATCGGCGCCGTCAGCATGACCTATGAGCGTCCGGGGAGAAACTACTGGCTGGAGGCGGAAGAGTTGACGTACCGCAAGAGCCGCGAGCTGCTCTTCATTCAGGGCAGCGCCCGCCAGCCGGCGGAGTTCATCACCCAGTCGCCTGGCGCGCCGCCGCGACCCTACAGCGCCGCAACGCTCACCGTCGATCTGGCCACCGAGCGCGTCGACGCCATCAATCCGACGTTTACCGGTTCTTAGCCCCAAGTTTGCAAACATTGGGGGTAACACGGCTGCATCGCCTTGCCCATTCGCGCGATCATCTGGGATCTGGACGACACCCTCTTCAGCGAGCGGAGCTTCGCGTTCAGCGGGTTCGCCGCGGTGGCGGCGGCGTTCGAATCCCTGCTCGGCCCGCCTGATGAAGCCGCGGCGCGCATGCGGGACATCTTCGACGCGGGCGACCGGCGGCACGTGTTCGACAGAGTGCTGACCGAGCGTGGACTCGCGGCCCAACCGGAGACGATCGCCGACATGATCCGCGTCTATCGCGGACACGCACCCAGCATACGCCTGTATGACGATGCGGATCGGGCGCTGACGCGCCTGCGGCCGAACTTCCGCTTCGGCCTCATCACTGACGGCCCGGCCGAAATGCAACGCGGCAAGGTGGCCGCGATGGGACTGGCCGCTCACATCGAGCAGATCATCCTGACCGCTGAGTTACCACCCGGCCACGGCAAGCCCGACCCGCTCGCGTTCGAGATGATCGCCACGCGGCTGGCCGTGACCTGCGCCGAGTGCGTCTATGTCGCCGACAACGCCGCCAAGGACTTCATCGCACCGAACCGGCTCGGATGGACAACGGTGCAGATCACCCGGCCGGACGGCGTGTATCGCAACACGCCACCCGCGCCGGACGGACGACCGCAGGCGACGATCACGTCGCTGGACCAACTCGACGCCGTCCTCGAAGCATGACGCCGGACGCGCGTCGCGCACCGGTTGGACTGCCGGCATCCCCGCTCGATAATGCGGCCGATGCATCATGAACGCCGATTTCGCGCGTGGGCGCAAGCCTGCATCTGGATGGTCGCGGTCGCCGTTGCGCCCGTGCCGGGGCAGGACCATGCTGAGCCGGCGCCCGCTGCAGCCGGGGCCGCCGGAAACGCGGCGATGGCGTTTGTGCCCGCCGACGCATGGCTCATAGGATGTGTCGAGTCTGCGGCTTCGCCGCAGGACGCGATGTGGCCCGTTTTGTGTCGGGCACTGCGATTCGAATGGGGCGGGAAACTCCCGAGCCTGTTCAGCGGCGGCGCGATCATCGCCGCCGGCGGCAACCCAGAGCCGCGGCCGCGCGTCACCTTCGCAGCCCGGACCGACGCGCCGCGCGACGACATGTTCGCCTGGCTCGAACAGACGCTACGCACGCAGGAGCAGGCGGATGTCGTTCGCCTCGACGACGGAGCGATCCTGCGGGCGCGAACGCTCGACGGGCGCGAATGGCTGGCAACGGTCCGGCACGGCCTGCTGCTGGTCGCGTCGGATCGAGCGGCGCTCGACGCTGCGGCCGCGGCCGACCCCAAAACGGCGATCTGGTCGAACGCCGCGCGGATCGATCAAACGCTGAAGTCCGCAACGACGGCGGACGCATCGCAAACGGTCACCGGCTGGCTGTGGCTGGACGTTTCGCGCGCCCGGCCGTGGTTGACGCGCCGGGTGGCGCTGCCTCCGATCACGCTGCCCGGACTGACGTCGGCGAACGCGCCGTCGCGGATGACGATCGTGGGCCTGGCGGATCGCGTGCGAGTCGTCGTCGATGCTCCGGCCGCAATGCCGCCAGCGGATCAATCGCAAGCCCCAACAGCGGACGCCGCATCGCTGGCGACGGTCTATCGGTATGACACCACGTTCTTCGCGGCCGGCGCCCTGCCGACCGCCGCTGCGGAATTGAAAACGATGATCGCGCCGGTTGCAGCAGCCGCGCCCGGCTGGCCGGCGATCCTGAATGCGCTTCGCCTGGACGCCGACGCGGACAACCCATCCCGACAGGCCGGCCGGCCCGCCCTCCCATCCGCCCGCGAGATCGTCGACAACTTCCGCGGCACGTGGGCCTTCGGCGCCCGGCTGGAGACCGACGGCCACTGGCACTCGGCCATGCTCGCGCTGCCGGTGCGCGACGATGACCTGCTCTGGAAGCAGTTCGAGCGCGTCCGACAGGCGGCCGACCTGCGATCGGCCCAGACCGTCCGCCGCGGCATCACCATCCGTCATCTGTTCATCGGGGGTGGGCTATATTCGCTGGCGGTGGTGGACGGCATCCTGCTCATCTCGCCGGAGCCGCAGGCCATCGGCGACGCCATCGACCTGTTCCTTACCGGCCGCAGCCTCTGGCGCATCCGCCGCTTCCAGGAGGGCAGGAAGGCCCTTGGCGATCACCCCGGCCTGCTGGGCTACGTCCACGTCTCGACGGCGCTGCGATCCGCCCGCACGGCCGGGTTAATCCAGCCGGACGCGACGATCGAGTCGCTCGCCGGCGCAGGCGCGGCCATCGCAGCCGCGGTGCAGCGGGTTGGCGAACGGGACGTATGGAACGTCGTGCTCGTGCCGGACGACGGCGCCGAGCACTGGAGCCGGCTCTGGTCGATACTCGAACACCTGCGCGACACGGGCATTGACGCCGCCGCAGCGCCGCGCCGGCGGCCGTAACGCATCCAACGCCGAGCCACCCTGTCCAGGTCCGTGGCTCTACGCCGAGCGGCTGTTGCGCGCCGGTCCGGGTTTTCGGCGGTCTTACCTCGCGCGGGATCCTCGCCTCCGCTACGACGGGTGGCGGCCGGGACTTGGAGCGGCCGTGCGGCAGGGCTTTGCGGCTCGCTGGTCGCACATCGCCACGCGCGGCGATTCACTCGCCACAGGTGAGTTGCTGCGAGATGGCGGGGCAGTTCAGCAGCAGGACGGTGTGATCGCCGGACTGGTGCTTGTACTTGGCCTTGGCGCGGCCGCGGTCGTCGATGACCAGCGGGCGGTGGTCGCCGTTGTTGGTCAGGGTCAGTTCCGTGCCCTCGTCCAGCCGCGTGCGCACTTTCGCCACGATATTACTGTCCCCACCGCGCCGTTCGCGGCACCGGGCCTTGAGTCTACGGACGGCATCGCACCCGATCACCGGCTCATCATCAGGAACGCCAAAGCGGACGAAGTCGATTGCGGAGACGCTGTCAAAGCACGCGGCGCGGGCGCCCCAGATGATAAACGAATCCACCGTCGGGTACTGCCGTCCGTAGCTGCCGTAGTCGTACACGATGCCGTCGATCGACCACTCGAACCAGTAGGGACCATACACGTCGACCCGGTATGTATGGCTTTTGTTAGGTGCGACAGGAACAAAAATCGATGGTCCGTCCCAAATGAAATGGACCTCGTCGCGCGAGACCGTCGTGTGGAACCGTATTCCGGATGTGCCCGACGCGACGAGCCCCACCGGCGCAATTGCAATCAATTCGCTGTTAGGGCCATTCGTCGCAATCCGTCCCTCAAGGACGAATCGCGGGACTCCGGCCCACTCGTCGAGTTCCCAGCGGTACAGGTCGTCTTCGCCCCCGCAGGGGTTCTCATCCAGCGACTCGCACTCGAAGTAGAGCCAGCCATCGTCCAGCCACCGCTCGCACAAACGGGGGCGGTCGCGGCGTTCCCAGCCCTGCTCTTCAGGAAAGGAGTCACACTCGTATGACACCATCTGCGCCCATACGGGGACCACCGGCAGCATGACTGCCGCCACCAGACACATGTTGCTCTTCATCACGCTTCCTCCAGAAGGCCACGCCACAAGTATTCGGCGCGGAGGGAGTGTCCGTCAAGGCCTGAATTTCACGCTCCAAGTCCGAAAGGAAACAAGAAATGCACCGCCATTTCACTGGTGTCGCCCTTATTGCAGCGCTGCTTTCCGCAATAGTCCTGGCCGAGTCGCCCGTCCGGTGTGGGGAGGGGCCTGCTGCCCGCGACATTCATCAGCGCTCCTGACCTGCACCTGTTCGGCGCGATCGCGTTCGAAAATGACGCTATCCCGCCGAACTGGAAGGACATCCACGGGACGTCGCGCTTCAGCCTATTCGTGAGTTGACTCGTGTCCGGTACCCGCTGGCAGTCCCAGCCCTGCGGTCCCGCGCGGCAAGAACGGCGCCACGTCACAGGTAACGCTTGTTGGCGGCTCAGATCCCCCCGCGCAGAAACGTCCCCGCCGTCCGGAAGAGGATCATCATGTCGAGTTCGAAGC
>CAZYLK010000211.1:0-9520 GCA_964648365.1 uncultured Phycisphaeraceae bacterium | reverse complement strand
CCTCAGGCATGCACACGTCTGAGGCTGACTATGTCTCCGGCCGGCGCGCGCCGTGCCGGACGTGCAGAACGTGGACGATACCGGGCTCTTCCTCGACGCGGAAGCGAACCAGGTACGGCCGGATAGGGATGGAGCGGATGCCTTTCCCTTCTGCCCCTTCCAGCACCTTATAGCGATAGGGCATGAACTCAAGACCATCGATGGCGTCGAGAATGCGCTCGATCATTGCGGCGGCATTGCCGGGTGAGTCCTCAGCGATGTAGTCGAAGATGCCCTGCAAGTCACAGAGCGCTCGCGGCGTGATTCGGACGCGATAGAGCCTGGGCATGGGAGCTAGCCGGGCAGGTACTGGCGCCGAAGCCTGGTCCGGACGTCACGCCAGTCGAGTTCCTGGCCGCGGGCGATCTGCTCTTCGGACTCCTCGATGGCGGCGAGGTCATCGGGGGCAAGTTCGTCGGGCTCCGGATCGAGCATCAGGCGGGCCAGGCCCGCCTCCACGACCTCGGCCGGCGACGAAAAACGGCCGGCCTTCACTTGCTCGTCAATGAACTGCTTCAACTCGGGCTTGAGTGGAACATCCATCTTTGTTGCGATCCTGACGGTACACTTCGATGATCGGGTCGCGCAAGGGTTGGCGACCGTCCAACTCTCGCACGGACATCGGCTCATTCAACAACACCGCCGGACCGGGTCGGCTGAGCTGACGGCTCCAGCCGTCGCGGCGACATCGCGACCACCTTGCGACCAGCGCGGCGGGCTTCCCCCGTGCGGCGCTGGAGGTCGGCGACGATGGCCGCGAGGTCGCCGCCGAATGAGTCGATATACGCTTGCCCGGCTTTTCGGACCTCTTCGACAAGCGGATCGTCCGTCATTTCCACCACCTCGCGAAGCGCTGCCGGCATGCACGTGATCGGAGCGCGAAGGCCTTCTGCAAGGCACACCGCTGGTATTCTATCCGGCAGGAAAGCGTCGGCCAAATGGCGGGTCTGGGAGCTCGCACGATCGCCGCGGCGTCGCGCCCGCGCAACAGCGTTGCGCCATCCCAGCGGCGTCGCGGCCCGGTGCCCCGTTGCCCCGAGCCGGCTTTGCTCAGCGTCGCCGCAAGCGATATGATCGGTGTCAAAGGAGCCACCGATGAGCGCCTACCCCGATACCAAGACGCAGGTTCGCGAAGTGCTGGACCGCCTGCCTGACGACTGCTCGCTGGAGGACGTTCAGTATCACCTCTACGTCGCCGACAAGCTCCGACGGCGCATCGCCCAGGCCGACGCGGGACAGGCGGTGCCACACGCCGAAGCGGAAAAGCGGCTGGAAAAACGGCTGAAGTAAGGTGGCTGCCGGCCGCGATCTAACGTCTCGACGCAATCGCGGCCTACATCGCGGCCGATTCTCCCGCGCACGCCGCGGCGGTCGTCTCACGCATGCTGACCTGCGCGTCGGAGGTCGCTGACTTCCCCCGCGTGCCGAACGGCGGCGTGGCGCTGGCAGATGGACAAGGGCGTGGCACGGATCAGCAGCCGCTGTTGAGGGAGGCGCCGTGTGCGTTGACAGGCTGCGATAGGTACGTATGCTCAAAGCCGTGGACGATTCGTTCCGGGTGTCTCGCGTAAAGTTAGATGGGAAAGATCGCAACCAATCCACGCAGAACCGGACAGCGACAGATGTCGCTTTTCGTACCCACGGCCCCGGCGAAGCGCATTGCCGCCGGAGGCAGGAGTGTCAAAAACGCGGGCATTCCCCGCATGCTCGTGAGTACTGCAGCATACCGGACTGACCTCGGCGCGTTGATCGTCGGCGACTGTCTGGATGTGCTGCGTACGATCCCCGATGAAACACTCGATCTCGTGATCACGTCGCCGCCCTACGACGGCCAGTCGAAGTACGGAAACGGCGAGCGCTATGAGCGCGACTGGTACTCCGGGTTCTTTCTCGATGTAACCGCCGAGATTCTGCGTACTCTTAAGCCGCATGGCAGCTTTGTGCTCAACTACCGGTCCCGCCGAGCGGGTGACGAACGCGGTACGCTGCAATACGAGCTGATCTTCTGGCTTCGTGAACAGGGATTCCTTTTCTGCGAGGATTTTATCTGGGGCAAGCCTTCACCGCCGCCAGGGAGGTTCAATCGCTTTCTCAAGGACGCCGTCGAGTACTGCTTTCAGTTCGCCAAGACGCCGAATTGGCAGTTTTTCCCGGAGCACTGTCTGGCACCTGCCCGTTGGGACGCCACTGATCGTGAGCGACGCAAGAAGCTGGCTCACAACTACGAGCGTGTCAACGCCCCATCGGGGCAAGGCCGCAAGCGTGTCCAGGCCGGCCCGGACATGGTGCGGCCATCCACGTTGCTCCACTTCGAACCGGAATTCGGCCCAAATCCGACGCGGCATCCTGCCCGATTTCCTCTGCAACTCCCCTCGTTTTTCATCAAGCTCATGAGCCGGCCGGGCCAACTGATCTTTGATCCCTTCGGTGGAACATGCACCACTGCGGTGGCAGCGGAAATACTCAAGCGGCATTGGCTCGTCACTGAAATCGACCCCGACTACACCGACATCCTGTCAGATCGCATCAAGGCCCAACGGTAGCTGACCAACGGATGCCCACTGCCGACGAGATCGCCGCACGAGTAGCTGCGGCCCAGTCGTGGAATGAGCGCGTAGCGCTCATCCGGCGCGTGCCCGAGGAGTTCGGCACGATCACCCATGCATCCGTGTACGCCGCGATCGCAGAACAAGTGTACAGCCCCAGCCTCGAAGCTGACATCGCGTACATTCACTGGAGAGACGAATACGAACTATCCGCGATCCGGCAGGCCTATCGGCTCGCATGTGACGGCACGCAAGGCTTCGCGCAGGTGGACCGCCAGACTCTGGCATCGGTCATGCGAGCCCATCCCGAGACCGTGGCCACCTTTCGCCTGATCCTCGGCTTCATCGGGCAGGAGTTTGCGGAAGCGTCCGTACTTGTATCGCGAAAACTCGGTCTGACGGCGATATCGAAGAACTCTCTCAAAAGCATCGAGCGTGGTGGCGCCATCACGGACAAGCAGGCCGCGACATGCGCGGCCGTGGTTGACCTCGTCATGTCCGGGGAACTCTTTCCAGCGAAGCCACCAGACTCTGTTCTGCGTTTGAAACTTGAGAAGCCCGATACCGCACGCCGTTGGGAAAGTGTCCGCGATTACGCGGAGAAGGGCGTCCCGTTCGAGGTGTTGCTGCACCAGCGAGCTTACGGTGGAGCCTTCCGACAGCTTCTCGACGCTACCAGCAGCCGTCGGGGCGATCTACTCGAAGAGCCCGTCGAGAGCCTC
Source organism: uncultured Phycisphaeraceae bacterium (assembly GCA_964648365.1). Classification (GTDB taxonomy): domain Bacteria; phylum Planctomycetota; class Phycisphaerae; order UBA1845; family UBA1845; genus SURF-32. Next base: position 6,213 of record CAZYLK010000211.1, on the reverse strand, counting down.
TTTCGGGAACACGGCATACCACACGTCCGGACGGGTGCTCACAATCAGGCGGCAGTGCAAGCGCGTTTCGGCCTGACGGTTCGGCCTGCCCCGGACTTCGTCTTGTTCGATGCCCGTACTGACGCGTTGCGCGCCATGCTCGAATGCAAGGTGGCCAACGACGGCGGCACCGCGCGCGACAAGGCCGCCCGCTTTCGGTCGTTGCGGGCAGAGGCGAACCGGCTTGGTGGCGTTCCTGTCTTCGCGGTTCTTGCGGGACTTGGGTGGCGTCGAACCCAGGATGCGCTCGGGCCGGTCGTCCGCGATACGGACGGCCGCACTTTCACAGCGGCGACACTCAGCGAGATGATTTCGGTCGAGCCGCTGCCGGGATTGTCGGGGCTCGCCGTGCCGTCGGAGTGAAGGTGGCCTTCAATTGCGGCCGCACTCAGGCACACCCATTAGGCTCGGCGGCCTGGCGTAACCCGGCCACGGCCCCCCGCCGCCGTTTACGCTCCGCCCCTTTCAACCTAAAATCACCGCTTCGCCCGCCCCCGTCCGCCCTGGCGCGTCGGACCCGCGGGATCGGAGCTTTTCAGCATGGCAGAAGTCACGGAAGGGCCGCCGCCCTTCGGCGGAAACATCGTCGAGCACTCGATCGTCGAGGAGATGCAGGACTCGTTCCTGACCTACTCGATGAGCGTTATCATGTCGCGGGCTTTGCCCGACGTGCGGGACGGGCTTAAGCCCTCGCAGCGGCGGATTCTGGTCGCGATGAACGACCTGAACCTCGGCCCCCGCGCGCAGACCAAGAAGTGCTCGAAAATCAGCGGCGACACCAGCGGCAACTACCACCCGCACGGCGACGCCGTCATCTACCCGACGCTGGTCCGCATGGCCCAGGGCTGGAACATGCGGGTGCCGCTGCTGGACGGGCAGGGGAACTTCGGCTCGGTTGACGGCGACCCGCCCGCGGCCATGCGGTACACCGAGGTTCCGCGAAATCCATGCCAGCGTCGAGTCTGCGTCGAGTCCTTGCCTGCGCGTCCGGGCTTGACTCGATTCACTCAGCCGGTCATCCTACCGGCAGCCAGATTACGCGCAGGGCAGCGCCGTGGAGGAAGACATGCCGTTTCACGAACTTGCATCCACTGACCTCTTTGATGAGGAAGGCCGAATTCCGTTGAAGTTTTGCTGCCGCTCGTCGCAAGCGGGAGGCGACTGTTACATGCCTTTCCGATTGTACTCAGCCGGCCAGCCCGTCCCAGCGTCCGAGCGCAGAGCGATCTTGGCAGCCGTAAACAAGTCATGGGCGATCGGGGGCGACGGCAACCTCTACTGTCCAGCGTGTGTGACCGCAATCAGCGCCGCGAGTTGTAGCGAAGAATGACACACCCGGTCAAGAAGATCCAGACGATATGCCCCCACTGTGGCGCGCGATACCACGTGGATGCCGAATACGTGGGCAAGCACATCAACTGTAAGAAATGCCCAAACTCCTTTCCAATTGAACCCCCCAGGCTGACGTCATTAACCGTCTCGCCGGAGACGACCAAGGCACACCCCCTTCTGGCGAAACGGACAGTTGTCGCTGGCTCGGTCGCCTTCGTGGGAATCAGCGCACTCTTAAGCCTTCTTTACATCCAAGCTGGTAATCGAGAGCGCGCAGACGTGCGCGAGCGCCTGACGGACCTCGTTGATTCGAAGGTCGACGAATCGACCAGAGCCAGCGAAGCATTCGATCTGGACGCGGCCAATCGCGCACTCGTCTCCGCGGAAACTGCTATTGGCGATGCTTCGGTAGATACTGTGACGCTCGATTTGTTGACAGCGAAGGTTAGCGAGGCACGTCGCGCTCTTCGCTCGGCAGCGGCATTGTTTACCGAGAACACCAAGAAAGGCCTGATAGTCTTTGATGGTCGCATGATCCAACCGTCAGAGCGCGATCGCATTCTCGCGGAACTCCGGCGGCGAGACGAAGAGGAAGCTCGTACGCGAGCGGCGGCCGAGGCCGCTGCTCGCCGAGACACCGAGTTGGATCGCGCGTACCAAACCTGCTCGCGGATAGCAATTCGACGTACTTACGCATCATACACTAAGCGATCGAGCAACGATATAGAGTTCGGCGGTCAGTATATTGGTTCGACAGTCAACTCATATGAATTGACAAGAACAGCCTTTCGGCGGGTTTTTGAGACGATTGACCCGACGCCCTTCGTGCTATTCCAAACATTCACCAAGGATGGTTGCTCACCTTGCTATCCAACACTCGCTACTACCGAGTGCGCTGCCCTAGTTTCAGATGTTGCCAAATTTCCCGCTGAGAGTTCCCGGGAATACGAGGACCGTAAATCGGCGCTCCAGCAGCGCGGGAAAGACTGGCTCGCGCGCGTTGGGGCGACGCCACTATGCGTAGCGTGGGATGACGTCGCATATGCGCAATCCGGAACCTGGTCGCGCAATGACCAAGATTCAGGTCATGAAAGCCGTTTATTGGCGGAGTACGACGCCGACGCAGAGAGACTTAGCATTCGATTCTGGCAAATCAATCATGATATCCACACATACAGCATCATCAACGTTCCGTCTGGAGAGATTGAGTTGCGCGTCGCTCGTGCCGATATTTCGCCCGACCGCCAGCATTACCTTGGCGTTCTCGCAGTAGCGTGCTTTCGCGTCATTGGAATTGGACTTCCGAACGTTGATTCAGGGGACCGTAGTTTTCAGCATGACTTGCAATTGATCGCTTTCTACATACTCTCTGTGCGAGGTGGCAGCGCCAGCGTTCTCGCGGAGTGGTCCTCCGGTGGACAGTAGTTCCGATCACAGCGACCCAAAGCGCTCAGTGTCGGCCTCGCACCCGCACGATGTTCTGCAGTCAGTCCGCTGATCGCCATGGCTGGGCGGGTATGTCGGTTAGCCACTTGCGCGGCATTTATTGAGAAGGAGCAGCACATGGAGGAGCCTCGCGCCCGACGTGGTCGAGAACAGAAATGGACGCAGGACTTGAGGACCATTATGTTTGCACGAATCGTGATGGAGTTCGGACCCTATGACCAGTGGGGAATGACCGATTATCCACAAGGCAAGAAGGCGCGTTATGAGGCAGTTCTACAAGAATTGGCGGACTACTTCTCCCTGGTTACAGGTCGGGTTTTTGAAGCTACCGCCGTTCGGCAACAAATTAACTTCGGGCGAACTCGGCAGGAGGGCGTATTTGATCAGGCACGTGCTCGTTCGTTCATCTTAAACAAGGCGGCTGCGCTCCAAACAGGGTTTATTCACTCACGAGAACTACCCGAGTTGCTGACGGCGCCGCGGCTTGCCGAGTGATTGGGCTGCCATCCACTGGCAGCCCGGCATGCTTGGCGGCACCTCGTTCCCGCGGCGGACAGTTCGGTTCCGTCCAGATGCGTTCGCGGGATGGTCAGCGCCGACCGGATTGGCCCCATACATTGGGCGCGCCCAGTGGTCGGTGCTCCTTGCCCGTCGTTTACCTGACTGCCTAGCGCTGGCACACTCAGCACGTTGCGTTTACGGCCGTGCCGGCCCAGCATAAAATGCCGGTTTCGGCCGCGGCAGGTGGCCGCTGCAGGCCCCGGCTAGGCACCGGCACCTTGTCCGAGGGAGCGCGCGGCGGTGTCTGTCCCACGGCTTGGAAGGCCGTGCCACACGGGCGCCGCCACGGCGGTAGAGCCCCGCGGCCGGATGGAGACTCTTCAGCATGGCAGAAGTCACGGAAGGGCCGCCGCCATTCGGCGGAAACATCGTCGAGCACTCGATCGTCGAGGAGATGCAGGACTCGTTCCTGACCTACTCGATGAGCGTTATCATGTCGCGGGCTCTGCCCGACGTGCGGGACGGGCTGAAGCCCTCGCAGCGGCGGATTCTGGTCGCCATGAACGACCTGAACCTCGGCCCCCGCGCCCAGACCAAGAAGTGCTCGAAAATCAGCGGCGATACCAGCGGTAACTACCACCCGCATGGCGATGCCGTCATCTACCCGACGCTGGTCCGCATGGCCCAGGCTTGGAACATGCGGGTGCCGCTGGTGGACGGGCAGGGGAACTTCGGCTCCGTCGACGGCGACCCGCCCGCGGCCATGCGTTACACCGAGGCCCGCATGACGGAGGCGACCGTCGCCCTGCTCGAGGACCTCGAGTACGACACCGTCGACTACATCCCGAATTACGACGGCTCGCGCGAAGAGCCCACGGTCCTGCCCGGCAAGTTCCCCAACCTGCTGGTCAACGGCTGCACCGGCATCGCCGTCGGCATGGCCACCAACATGCCGCCGCACAACCTGGGCGAAATCTGCGACGGCATCCTGGCCTACATCGACAACCGCGACATCGAACTGGCCGAGTTGATGAAGATCATCCCCGGCCCGGACTTCCCCACCGGCGGGCAGATCTGCGGCAAGCGCGGCATCGTGGACGCGTACCTCCACGGCCGCGGCAGCATCACCATGCGCGGCAAGTGCCACGTCGAGGAAAGTAAAAGCGGCAAGAAGACCATCGTCATCACCGAACTGCCCTACACCGTGCTCCGCTGCACGATTACGGAGAAGGTGGCGGAACTGGTCAAGGCGGGCACGATCAAGGACATCGCCGCCGTCAACGACTCGTCCGACCGCAAGCATGACGTGCGCATCGAAATCGACTTGAAGCGCGACGCCAACGAAGACGTCATCATCAACCAGCTTTACCGCTACAGCCCGCTGCAATCGAACTTCAACGTGATGAACGTCGCCCTCGTCGGCCGCCAGCCGCAGGTGCTGACGCTCAAGCAGATGCTCTCGCTGTACGTTGACCACCGGATGGACGTCATCCGGCGGCGCACGCGGTTCCTGCTGCGTCGGGCCAAGCAGCGGGCACACATCCTGGAAGGCCTGATCCTGGCCGTGGGCGACATCGACGAGATCATCCGCGTCATCCGCGAATCGCCCGATCCACCCACCGCCAAGCAGCGCCTGATGGACCGCCCGCTGCGGTTGAGCGAGTCGGCCACGCTGCGCAAGCTCCTGCCCGAGTCGTTCGTGAATCGCATGAGCGCGAAGGATCAGCATCTGACCGGCGTGCAGGCGGCCGCGATCCTGGCGATGCAGTTGCAGCGGCTCACCGGGCTGGAGATCGAGAAGCTCGCGGCCGAGTACAGCAAGCTGATCGAGGAGATCGAAGGCTACGAGGCGATACTGCGCGACGAGGGGCTGGTCTACGACATCATCCGTGAAGACCTGCACGAGATGAAGGCGAAGTTCGGCACCAAAAGGCGGACCGAGTTCGTCGAGGACACCGGCGAGTACACCATCGAGGAACTGATCCCCGACGAGCAGGTCGTGGTGACGATCTCGCACGAGGGCTACATCAAGCGGGTCGACGCCGACGCCTATCGCAAGCAGGGCCGCGGCGGGCGCGGGGTGCGCGGCGGCAGCTCGAAGGAAGGCGACTTCATCGAGCACCTGTTCGTCGTTTCGACGCACGACCATCTGCTGTTTTTCACCGATCGCGGCCGGGTCTACTGGGCCCGCGTGTTCGACCTGCCGGCCGGTGGGCGGACCTCGCGCGGGCGGTCGATCGCCAACCTGCTGAGCCTGCAAGAGGGCGAGCGGCACCGCGCCGTGCTGCCGGTGCGGGAGTTTGAGGAGTCGTTCATCTTCTTCGCCACGAAGAAGGGCATCGTCAAAAAGACGCCCATGGCGGCCTACAGCCGGCCGCGGGCCAGCGGCATTATCGCTATCACGCTGGAAGAGGACGACGCCCTGGTCAACATCGAACGCACCACGGGCGAGAATCAGATCGTGCTCGGCTCGCGGCAGGGGATGGCGGTGCGGTTCGACGAGACCAACGTCCGCGCCATGGGCCGCTCGGCCCGCGGCGTCAAAGGCATGACGCTGGAAGAAGGCGACGAGGTCGTGGCCATGATCGCCATCGACGAAGGCGGCTCGATCCTGACGGTGTGCGAAAACGGCTACGGCAAGCGCACCGCCCTGGAGGAATATCGCAAGACCAAGCGCGGCGGCAAAGGCGTCATCAACATCAAGACCACCGAGCGCAACGGCGAGGTCGTCGGCATGGTGGCCGTCCACGACGACGACGAACTCATGCTGATCACCGTCAACGGCATCATGCTCCGCACCGGCCTGGAAGCCGTCCGCGAAATCGGCCGCGCCACGCAAGGCGTGCGGCTGATCCGGCTGGATGAGGGGGATCGGGTGGTGGCGGTGGAGTCGAT
>CAZYLK010000210.1:0-9582 GCA_964648365.1 uncultured Phycisphaeraceae bacterium | reverse complement strand
GAACGTCATTCAGCGCCTGAATGGGAATAGCGAATGTCGAATAGCGAATAACGAATTAAGAGAAGATGCCCCTGTGAAGGGCGTCATCGTCCAGTTCGGCGGCCAGACGCCGCTCAACCTTGCCAAGTCGCTCAAGAAGTCCGGCGTTCCGATCATCGGGACGCAGCCGGAGATGATTCACGCGGCGGAGGATCGCGACGAGTTTCAGAAGGTCTTGCGCGAACTGAGTCTGTTGCAGCCGCCCAACGGCATCACCCGCGGCCGGGCCGAAGCGCTGACCGTCGCGGAGCAGATCGGCTATCCGATCCTGGTGCGGCCCAGCTACGTGCTCGGCGGGCGCGGGATGAAGGTCTGCAACAACGCCGACGACCTGAACGCCTATATGGACGCGGCGCTGGCGGCGACGGACCGGGCGGACAGCGAGGAAGACAATCCGATCCTGATCGACAAGTTCCTCGTGGATGCGATCGAGGTGGACGTGGACGCCGTCGCCGATTTCGGCCGCGTCACTGCCTCCGGCCGCGACCACGGCAAGCCGGGCATGTGCATGGTGGCGGGCATCATGGAGCACATCGAAGAGGCCGGCATCCACAGCGGCGACAGCACCTGCGTTTTGCCGCCGTTTTCGCTGGGTCGGATGGTCATTGAAGAGTTGTTCCGATCGACGCAGAAGCTGGCGAAACGCCTGCAAGTGTGCGGCGCGATGAACGTGCAGTACGCCATCCTCAACCGCACGGTGTACGTGCTGGAGGTCAACCCGCGAGCGGCCCGCACACTGCCATTCGTGGCCAAGGCGACGGGCGTGCCATGGGCGGAGATCGCCACGCGCGTGATGCTGGGCGAGCCGCTGTGCGACGTGCTCGACTCGCATGGCGTGACCGAAACGCCCTGGCCCAAGCACACGGCCGTGAAGGCGCCGGTGTTTCCGTTCGAGAAGTTTCCCGGCGTGGACGTGGTGCTCGGGCCGGAGATGCGCAGCACCGGCGAAGTCATGGCGATCTCCGCGTCGTTCGGGCGGGCGTTCGCCAAAGCCCAGATCGCCTGCGGTCAGCCGCTGCCGATCTGTGGGAACGCCCTGGTCAGCGTCAACGATCCGGACAAGCCGCGCATCGTCTCCGTCGCCCGCGATCTCTATGACCTGGGCTTTACCATCTACTCGACGGTCGGCACGCGGAAGATCCTCGCGGAGGCGGGTATCCCGGCCGTGCTCGTATCCAAATCTACGGACACGGGCGACGCACCGTTCCTCAAAGACCTGATCGAAGACGGCACGCTCAACCTGCTGATCAACACGCCGATCCGCACCGGCCCCGCCTCGGCGGAAGGCCGCTGGCGCGCCGCCGCGACGCTGCGCCGCGTGCCGATCATCACGACCCTCGCCGGCGCACGAGCCGCCGTGGCCGCCATCCGCGCGATGTCCAAAACCGAAACCGGCGAACCCGCCGAACCCCTCATCGCCCGGCCGCTGCAAAGCTACTTCGCGAAAAAGGTGTCAGGATGATTTTTGCGTTGCAACGGCGGCCATCCGAGACCGACTACCGAGAAGTGTGACGGCTGATTGATCGGTTGCGGGTGCCGCAAAAATCATCCTGACACCTTTTTCTCTGCTTGACTCACCCTAACGCATTCCGTACACTGCGGGCATGGGACGTCCACGAAGAATCACGCAACCGGGGCTGATCTACCACGTCCTCAACCGCCGGGTGATGCGTCTGCCGCTGTTCATGAAGGACGGAGACTACTTGGCGTTTGAACGCGTGCTGGCCGCGTCTCTGGCGCGGCCGGACGCGCCCAACCTGCTTGCGTGGTGTCTGATGCCGAACCATTGGCACCTGGTCGTGGAGGCCACGCGCAGCACGAACCTCTCGACCTGGATGCAGTGGGTGACCGTGACGCACACACACCGCTGGCATGCGCACACGGGTTCCGCCGGCGAGGGGCCGCTCTACCAAGGCCGGTTCAAGAGCGTGCCGGTACAGCAAGATAGCCACTTTCTGACGCTCTGTCGCTACGTTGAGGCCAACGCACGGCGGGCGGGGCTGGTCCATCGCGCCGAAGATTGGCGGTGGGGCAGCCTGTGGGTCAGGCGCAGCAACCGAGGACCGCTGTACCGCTGGCAGCGCCCCTGGCCGGTCCCGCCACCGTCCACCTGGCTTGCGGACGTCAACGTGCGGATGGACAGCCTCGCGCTCGAGCCGATCCGCACCGCCCTCGTGAGGGGAGTTCCGCTGGGCACCGAGACCTGGTCGGCCGCGACCGCGACTCGCCTGGGCCTCGAACTCGCCCTTCGGTCCCGTGGACGCCCGCGGAAAAAGGTGTCAGGATGATTTTTGCGGTGTCGTCAGACGCTGGTCAGCCGTGATACAGTGCCGGAGTCGATCAGGGAGTCGGCCTGTGAACGGCAAAAATCATCCTGACACCTTTTTCGGCGACGCCGCGCCGGGTTCGGCGCTGTCGCAGGCGCTTGTCAGCGTGACGCTGTGCGTGGCCACGCTCGTCGGGATCGGCTATGCCCAGTTTCTGCTCACCGGCCGCGTGAGCATCCTCGGCAGCATCGTCGCCTGGAGCGTCTTCTGGTGGCGGATGGAGCGTGTCCGCGCCGGATGGGGCGCGCTCCGGCCGGTCGTCGGGCTGGCGGCGACCGGTCTGGCGTGGTTTGCAGCCTTCAACAGCGTCGACGTGATCTGGATCCTGATCGCCTGGGGGATCGTGGACGGGCTTGTCGGGAAAAAGGTGTCAGGATGATTTTTGCGGTACCTGCAACGGCTTGATCAGCCGGCACACTCCTCGGGACTCGGTCTCTGATGGACGCCATTTACCCGCAAAAATCATCCTGACACCTTTTTCTCCACGGCGTCCGCGACGGAGCTGAACCGGTTGACGTTCCCGAGTTTGTCATCGACGCCTTCGGCGCGGAGGCGGTCGCGCACCGACGAACGGGCCTCCACCGCCTTCAGGGTGATTCCATCTGCGGCAAGCTCCTGCGCCAGTTCGGCCAGGGCGTGAGCGCCCTGCATGTCCACGAAGGGCGCGGCCGAGAGGTCCAGCACGACCAGACGCGGGGGCGTCGCCTCGGCGCGCACACGGCCGCGGATCGTGTCGCAGATGTAGTCGATGTTGAAATACAGCAGGCTCGATTCCGGTCGAAAGATCAGCACGCCGGGAATCAGCTCGTTGTCCGGGTTGCGTTCGCGATCCGAGAACCGGCGCGTCCCCGGGATACGCCCCAGGACGGCAACGTGCGGCCGTGATGCGCGGCGGATCAACAGCACCAGCGAGATGATCGCGCCGATCAGGACGCCACGCAGCAAGCCCGAGCAGAGGACGCCCACCAGCGCGGTGAGGGCCACGATGTACTCGGTCCGGTTGGTATGGCGCAGGTGACGCAGCGAAGAGACTTTGAACAAGCCGGTCACTGCCATGAGCACAATGGCAGCGAGCACGGGTTGGGGCAGGAAGCGCAGCGCCGCGGTCAGAAAAAGCACCACGATGAGAATGACGATCGATGCGATCAGGCCGGAAAGCGGCGTGCGAGCGCCGCCGCTTTCGTTGACGAGCGACTGGGACATGCCGCCGCTCACCGGCAGCCCCTGAACCAGGCCCGCGGCCAGGTTGGCCGCGGCCAGTGCCGCGAACTCCTGGTTGGCATCCAGCCGTCCGCCGTGCCTGGCGGCGAACATCCGCCCGATGGCCGCCGTTTCCACCGCACCGAGCAGAAAGCAAGCCAGCGCCAGCGGCAGCAGTTCGTTCAAGTCAGACGCGCGGATGCCGGGAAGTGCGAGGGCGGGCAGTCCCTGCGGCACTTCGCCGAGCAGCTTGACGCCGCGCCCCTCCAGATCGGCGAACGCGGCCGCGGCGATGCTCGCGAGCACCACGAACAGCGCGACGGGCCGGTTCTTCATGTACACCTTGCCCAGAACCAGGATCGCGAGCGCGGCCAGACCCAGCGCAAGCGACACGGCATTGGTCTCATGCAGATGGGTGAGGAAGTCGGCGCCGCGCTGCCAGAAACTGCCGTGGCCGCCCTTGAAGCCGAACAACTTGGGCAACTGGGTGCTGGCGATGACCAGCGCCACGCCACACTTGAACCCGACCATGACGCTTTCGGAGATGAAGCTGACGATGGCCCCCGCGCGGGCGAGCCAGGCGACGAAGGCGATCAGGGCCACCAGCAGCGTCGTGCCCGCGGCCAGGGCGGCGAACCGCGCCGTGTCTCCGCCGGCAATGTCGCCCAGCGATGCGCCGACGAGGAGCGAAATCGCCGACGTCACGGTGATGGCGGTGTGGCGCGAGCTGCAGAACAGCCAGAACACCAGGCCCGAGAAGAGGCAGGCGTAAATGCCCACCTGGGGCGGAAGATTGGCGAGCGAGGCGTCTGCGATGCCGGCCGGCAGCAGATAGGCGGCGAGGGTGACGCCGGCTACAACGTCAGCCCGCAGCCACGAGCGCTCGTAACTTTTCAACCAGCGCCGCGCGGGCAGCCACGGGCGAGGGGTCGTCGCGTGAGGCGTCATGTTCGTCATACGGAATGCGCCCTCAACCGTGGACGTTACCGCGGACGGCGGCGAGTGTCGGCTGCTCGCGTGCTCAGCGGATCAGTATTTTTCAGGCACGAACTTCCTGCCCTCGAGCGAGGCCTGGTCATCGTATTTGCCCTTCATGGAGCGTTCGGGCAACTTGATATCCGCGCACGCGACCTTCTCGTGAGGGATGAGGTTGAGAATGTGCGTCAGGCAGTTCAGGCGGGCGCGTTTCTTGTCGTCCGAACGCAGGACGTACCACGGCGCCCATTTCGTATCCGTGGCGTCGAGCATCAGATCGCGCGCCCGCGAGTACTCGAACCACTTGCTGCGCGAGGGCAGGTCCATCGGGCTGAGCTTCCACTGGCGCAGCGGATCCTCGATGCGCGCCTCGAACCGGCGCTTCTGTTCCTTGTCGCTGACTTCCAGCCATATCTTGATGAGCTGGATGCCGCCGCCCACGATGTACTTCTCGATTTCCGGACAGAGTTCGAGAAATCGCTGGTGCTGCTTGTCCGTGCAGAAGCCCATCACGTATTCCACGCCGGCGCGGTTGTACCAACTGCGGTCGAAGACGACGACCTCACCCGCGGCGGGGAAGTGCTGCATGTACCGCTGGATGTACATCTGCGATTTTTCGCGGTCAGACGGCGCCGGCAAGGCGACGACGCGAAAGACGCGCGGGCTGAGACGCTCGGTGAGAGCGCGGATGGTTCCGCCCTTGCCGGCCGCGTCGCGCCCCTCGAAAACGATGATGACGCGAAGGCCCTTGTGCTTGATCCACGCCTGCAAGTCGCACAGCCGCGCTTGCAGCCGTCGCAGTTCTTTGTCGTAGTCCTTGCGCTTGAGCCTCTTTTCGTTGGGTGCTGCGTCGTTCTTACTCATGGCGATCGCCTCCGCTGGCCGGGATCAGGGCAGCACCGCGGTGGGGGGAAAGTATGACGGATCCTGGCCCCGTCGCTCGAACCCGCGGCGGATGCGAGAACCGGGCGCTGCCTCGCGGTTGGACCCCCGTTGCTGCGCTACCTGACGGAATTGTAACGCGCGGGCTTGGCCGCTGTCCACGCAGGCGAGTCCGGCGGATGTCGCGGTGCAGAAAAAGGTGTCAGGATGATTTTTGCGCTACCGCCAAACGCGGATCGACCGTGACATTGCGCGAACGTGGATTTCGGATGTTGGCGGCTTCAAGGCAAAAATCATCCTGACACCTTTTTCCCCACGAGGCAGACATCCTGCACGCTGTGACCCGTCAACCGTCCGACGTGGGTCATGGCGTACGGCTCGGCCGGGCGGCCGGGGCGCCAGTGGAGCAGTCGATCGCGCAGGTCGTTGGTGGCGGTAATCAGGTCCGGCGCCACATCCACGCGGCGCAGCGTCTGCCCGGAGGCTTCGTAGCGGCAGGCGAAGGTGTCGCCCATCACGCGCGAGTACACGCACAGCGACGTGTCGGTGTAAATCAGCCTCTGCACGCCGCCGGCCGACGCGAGCCAGATGGACTCCACGCCGCGTTGCCCGCCCGCGTGAATAACGGCCGGGCGTGACGTGTCCAGCCCCTGCCAGTGCAGCACCTCGCCGGCGCTGTTGCCGGCGAACAGACCGGCGGACGAGGCGCAGACAGCCGTGAGGGTCGCACGGCTGCCGGTGTAGACGCGCGCCGGCGTGGATGCGTCACCCTCGAGCGGCCAGGCGATGACGCGATCGTCGATCGCACAGAACGCGTGGTCGTTTAGCACCTGGATGCCGCGGATGGCCTTTGCCTGCCGCGTCATCGACTCGAAGAGCGTCTCGCCCGGCGCTTCCGCATCGAGGCGCCATCGCGCGATGCCCAGCTCCGAGTGCGAGGCGAACAGTTGCCCCCCCCCGAACGCGACGCCGTTGAAGCCGCCGCGGACGCCGGGCGCATCCTGTAAGCGCAGCGTTCGCTCGGGCGTCGAGGCGTCGATTCCCATCAGATAGACGCCGGTCGACGCGCCCAGTGCCAGCATTCCCGAGCTTCCCAGGCCAGCGAACCACTGGACGGATCGCACCGGTCCAGCGGCGCCGGCGATGTCGATGCGCCGCCCCGGCTCGCCCGGTGAGTCCGGGTCGAAGTGAAGCAGTTGCGTGGCCGTGGCGACGACGATCGCGCGCGTCTGCCGCTCTGCGGCGACCGTGGCGAAGAGCGCCTCGTACAGGTCGCTGCGCTCCTGCTCGGCAAAGGTGCGCATCAGCACGGGCAGGTCGGCGTCGGGCGACGCTTCGGCCATCGTCTTGAGCCGGGCCAGCGTACCGGCGAGCCGGTCGAGATGTTCCTGTCGGGCGGTCTGCAACGCATCGCGGAGTTGCCGCGACGCCTCATGCTCGCGGCGCCGGACGGCCGCGTCCTGATCGGCGGCGCGCACGCGCTCATACGCGGGCGAGACAAACGAGACGCTCGGATCGTCCACCAGCGCCAGGCCGGCCTGAAAGCAGGCCCCTCTCACGGCGTCGGCGACGGCAGCCGTCATGGCGTCGGCCGAGGCCGCGTCGGTCAGCGTCGCGGCATCCATGCGCATTCCCAGATCCTGACAGGCCCGCCGAACCGCACCGTCCAGGAACGAGCCAATCGCCGAGGTCGTGACCTCTACGGCGCTGCCGACGATGTTCCGGTGAAGAGCCTGCAACTCTCCCGGTTCGGGGATGACGGCCACGCGGAAGCGCACGTCGAACCGCCCGAGATAGCCGTCGGCGGCGGCGATGGCATCGTGCTGCTGAGTGACGTTGAGCGGCGTGGTGCGCACGAACAGGACATCGTCGGCGTCGGCGCCGTCCGCGATGCCGCCGGGCGAGGTGACGCGAACGCCGCCGTCTTCGAGCTGGATGAGCGCCGCCCACTGCGCCGGCAGGTTGATGCGCCGGCGCATCAGGCCGAAGACCTCCGAGCCTGGCAGCGCCACCGCGACGCAGTTCGGATCGGCGAAGGTCTGTTCCGGGTGAAACTTCAACATCGTCATCATCCACCTGGTCCGTGCTGTTGACTCCAGCGTGGCACCGGCCCTGCCGCATCCGCCGGCGATTCCCGTGTGGCACTTGGCGCCGATTTGTAGCCGGTGCCTCTTGCGTGGCACCGGCATCCTGCCGGTGATTCTCACGTGGCAGCGTCGGGCCGGCGCCGCACAACCGAACCACCGGTTGCAAACCGGTGCCACATGCGCCACACCGGCGCGTACCCTATTCTACACGAGGCACACGTCACTTTCCCGTCGCCTTGAACGTTTCAAACCGCACCAGGTCGCCCGGCTTGACCGAGGGCAGCGTGCGAGCGAGCACCCCGCTGACGTCGGCCATCGTGATTGCGCGCGGCTCGCGGCCGCCGACCGCCTCCATGAAGGGGATTTGTGCCGCCTGCTGGCAAATATTCTTGATGTCGGCGCCGCTGTAGCCGTCCAGCCGGTCGCACAGGGCGCCCATATCCAGATCATCGGCGAGCGGGCGCTTCGCCAGGTGGATTTCGAGCAGCTTGAAACGGGCGGGCGCGTCGGGCAGGCCGACGTACACGTGCGAATCGAGCCGGCCAGGCCGCATCATCGCTTCGTCCAGCAGCCAGGGCTTGTTCGTGGCTCCGATAAAGAGCAGCGCCCGGTCGCCCTTGCGGTCGAAACCCTCCAGTTCCTGCAAGATCTGCGGCACTACCCGCTGCATGACGGTGGACGAATCGCTCTTGCGACGCGGCACCAGCGCCTCCACCTCGTCGATAAAGATGACCGACGTCCGCTCCGCCTTCGCCGCGTCGAACAGCTTGCGGATGTTCTGCTCCGCCTCGCCCACCCACTTGCTCATCACCTGCGCCGGGCTGATGACGAAGAACGTCGCGTCGATTTCGTGGGCGATGGCCTTGGCCATCATGGTCTTGCCGGTGCCCGGCGGCCCCCAAAGCAAGAGCCCCCCGCCGACGCTGATGCCGTAGCGCTGAGCGAGTTCAGGGTGGCTGAAGGGGTAGATCATCTTCAGGCGGATCTCGTGCTTGATGTCGTCCAGTCCGGCGATGTCGTCAAAGCCGATCGTGGGCTTGTCTTTGACGATCCACTGCGAGGCGTCCTTGCCGTCGCCGTCTTCTTCCTCTCGCGCGCGAATGCGGGGACGTTCGCCCTTGGGAGCTTTCTCGTAGCGGGCGCTGTCCTTGGCAAGGTCGATGAGTTCGGCGGCGAGCTGCTCGCGCTGGCGGCGAACCTCGTCGGACTCGGCAGACTCAGCGAGTTCGACCATGCACTCGGCAGCCTCGGTAAAGTAAGTGCGCGCGGAGGCGAATTCGCCTTTCTTATACGCGGCGACGCCTTTGTCTTTGAGGCGTTCGAACGTGGAGAAGGAAACAGCCATAAAAGGAAGCACCGGTAGGTCGCTAAGACTCAGACAAATATGCAAATTTCACGGCGCGGAGCACGTCCGCCCTACTTGGTTTTCTCGCCCTTGCCCTTCAGTGAATCCAGCTCGGCACGAAGACCGGCAAGTTTGCCGAGTTCCTTTTGATGTTCGGCTTCAGCCTCGGCCTCGATCATGCGGTCGATTTCCTCATCGGTGATGACTTCCCGACCGGAGACTTCGGCGTCCTGGGCAGCGATGTCCTCGATAGCACCGAGGAACATGTCCATACGCTCCTCCATGGTTTGGGACTGGACCATGGCTTTTTCCCAGTCTGCCTGAGTCTTGACCAGGTCGGTCTCGCCGAAGAGCTTTCCAATTTCGCCGGCCATCATGCCCATGGCTCCGGCAAAGTCGGCTGACGCTTCCGCCTGGCGCTTGATCAGCAGAGCGTTCTTGACCGCAAGAAGCTGACGCTCGAGCACGCGGCGCATGGTGGCTGTCTTCTTCAGCGAGTTGCGAATGAACGTGTACTGGGCGTTGTCGCCGATCTCTTTTGCGCGGCGGGCGTTGGCGATGAAATCATCGGCAATGCGACCCTGCTCGCGAATGGCCTTCTCGATGCGCCGAATGCCCTGGCGAATCTTGATGTCGCGCTCGATGCGGCGTTCTTCGTTGGACTTAAACAGGGCCATGTCGCGTTGCTCCAGTGAGAATGTGCCGGCGATCAAACAGCACGACACTA
>CAZYLK010000209.1:0-9614 GCA_964648365.1 uncultured Phycisphaeraceae bacterium | reverse complement strand
CGAATGGACGGCCACAGCCCAGGTGCATGAGGTCGGCAGGGAGCAACACACGCCTCGTCGGTCTGAGGCGAAGCCTCGTTAGCTCTTGCGCCGAACTGCTGTGCTGCCAGCCCGGCCCTCGGACCGATAGTGTACGGGTTCCTGTGGTCTGCCTCTCTACCCCCTCGCGGACGGAGTTCCGCCGATGGCCGCCGCCGTTGCGTGCCCAGACGCCATTTCGCTCAGCGCCTATGCGCACGGCACGCTTCCCATCCGCGAATCCGGTCAACTCGAGCGGCACCTGGCGCAGTGCGACGCATGCTTGACACGTTACCGTGGCCTGCCGGACCGCTCCGGCGGGCCGAGCGTCCCCGACTGCCGGGTGATCCGCGAGATCGGACGGGGCGCCTCGGGCATCGTATACAAGGCGTGGTGGCTTGCGTCGTCGCCGCGGATCGTCGCCCTCAAGATCGTGCGCGGCGCCTCCGACGCGGAGCGCAGCCGGTTCCATCGCGAGATCGCCGTCCTGCAGAAGCTCGACGCCCGCTGCGTGGCCCGCTGCCTGGAGTGGGGCGCGTCGGGCGACGCACTGTACTTCATCATGGACTACATCGACGGCGTGCACCTGGACCAGTACCTGGGCATGGCCGACGAGCCTGCCACACCGGCCGGTCGGCTGAGCCAGACGCGCACGGTAGACGGTGAAGCTACCCCCCCCCGGCCGGCGGCGCCCATGGCGCTCCCCGAGAGGCTGCGCATCTTCCAGCGCGTCTGCGCCGCCGTCGCGGAGGCCCATCGGCATGGCGTCGTCCATCGCGACCTCAAGCCGCGCAACATCCTCATCGACCCCGAAGGACGTCCCTACGTCGTCGACTTCGGCATCTGCGCCGTGGACACGCTGGACTGGACCACGGCCGCGCGCATGACCATCACCCAGCCCGGCGCGGTCATCGGCACGTTGAAGTACATGTCGCCGGAGCAGGCCTGGGGCGGCGTCGGCGAGGCCGTCGATCAGCGCAGCGACGTCTGGGCGCTCGGTGTGATGCTCTACGAAATCGTCACCGACGGCGGCCACCCCTATTCGCTCCGAAGCACACGCGACAAGCCGGCGTTCGAGGCATTGCTGGATCGCCTTCGGCGCGAGTTACCTGAGATACCGCACCTCGCACACCTGCCGCGCGGCCGCGATCTGCGCACGCTGCTGGAGCGGGCGCTGACGTGGGAAGCCGACGCCCGCCTTCCGAGTGCGCAGATCCTGGCCGACGACCTCGAGCGGTATCTGAACGCCCAGCCCGTCCGCACCCGACCGCACGGCACCCTGTATCGCGGCCGACGGCTGCTCACCGGAGTGGCGATCCGCTCGCGGTGGGCCTTGTGGGTCAGCCTGGTGGCGCTGGCGGGTCTGGCGGTGTGGGCCGCCGGCCCGGTGTTGCGAATGGGGTGGTACGTGGAAGATCAGGCGCTCGCGGCCGGCGACGGCTCGACAGCGAACCCCGCCGAGCAGATCGCCATCATCGGCGTCGGCGATCACACCGCCGATGCGGTGCTCGAGTTCGCGGCCGAGCAGGACTGGCCCGACGTCACGTCGCAGATGAAGACGTGGCGCGCCGTCCACGCCCGCCTGCTGGACCGGCTCCTCGCGGCCAGGCCTGCCGTCGTGATCTGGGACTACTACTTTCCCAGCGCCCAGCCGGGTGACGAAGCACTCGGCGGCGCCATCGTCGCGCTGGAAGCCGCCGGCGTTCCGGTCGTCGTAGGATCAGGAACCTACGACGACGCCGGGCGTCCGGACACAAATCAGTCGATCGTCGACGCGGCCGGCCGGCCGGTCCGGCACGGCGCGATCGTGGCGCGTGACATGGTCAACCGCCCCGGCGAGTTCGTCACGGCCATCAAGCGACCGGACGGCGTCGTGCTGCCGAGCCTTCCCCTGGCGGCCGTCGCGGCGCTGCGCCATCCGGACGCCCGGCTCGAACTCGAATCGCCCGGCCGATCGCATTCCATCGACATGCTGTACCGCCTCCACGAGGGCGCCTACCGCCGCGAGCGGGACCGCGTCGAGACCATGGTCGCTTTCGCGGCGCAGTTTCCCTTCTCGGGCGTGCGGGAGGGCGATCTTGTCGCGGTCAGTCTTTTCGAGCTGCGTCCGCCGCAGACATGGCAAGCGCGGACGTTCGCCTATGAGGACGTCCTGACGGCTGCGGACGACCTGAACCGTGGGCGACTGCGCGGGCGCCTCGTGATGATCGGCGACGTCCGATCGGCGACGCTGCTGGGTCCGACCGATCGGCATCGCGTGCGCTACGGCACGACGATTGTTCCCGACGTTCCCGGATGCTGGCTGATGGCGGATGCACTGCTGGGCCTGCTTTCGCAGCGACGGCTGCGCCTGGCCTATCCGCTGCCGGCGGCGAGCTACGTGTGCGTGCTGGCGGCGGGCGCGATCGGATGCGCCGCGGCCGTCCGCCTGTCGAAACGGGAAACCTTCGACCCGGGCCGGCTGCGCGGGTTCTATGTCGCGGCCGCGGTGTTGGCGCTGGCGGCCGTGGTCCTGGCTGCGTGGACGCGCCACGTCCTCAGCGTTCACGCCGGCATGGCCGCCTTCGCGTTCACGCTGTGCGTCGCCGGATCCTTATGGGTCGAGGCTGCGCGCAATCGACACCGGATCCTGGATCGGAAGCGGCGCGCGCTTGAGCAAAAAGGCGTGGCCCCGGCCCTGAGGTCAACGACTATGGCATCGCCGCCAGGCTCATCGACGCCAGCAGCGCCATGAGCAGCAGCGCCGCGAGGGGCAAGATGCGGGCACTCCAGTCGATCAGGCGACTCTCAACGTGGCTGGTCGGGAAGTGAATCATGGCAGGCTCCCCGGATCAGGACTCCAGACCAAGCTGGATGAACGGCACCCAGCCTTCCAGCAGATCAATGATCCAATAAAACAACGGCATGACACGGCTCCGTAGTCCCATCGCAGACGCGGCCGGCAAAGACGCCGGCTCTGAATTGGAACGGGCGGCGATCGCCGCGAGATGGGAAGTCGGGATCGCCAGACCCGGAACGGCTCGTGTGACACCTCTCTATCGGGAGGCGCCGCGCCCAAGTGAAGTCCGCGACATGCCGATGTTTACTCATTTGGCCACGGATTGTGCGATCGCACAAACCAGCCTGCACAGGTCACGGCCGGCGGGCCAGCCCGCACGGAATCGGTACTTCGGCTGCCGTGGTTCCTAAGAGAGTGTCGCGACGAGCGTCTATCCTGTTGAGGGGACGCCCAGGTAGGTAAGGGAGCCCCTGCCGGATGCTCGCGAGGCGCAGAATGACAACGCACCCTGCCTGGGACATCAAGGTCGCGGCGTTGCTTCATGCGCTGCTACTGGCGGGCGCATTGCCCGGTTGCGCATCCGTTTCGAGGGTAAATGATCACCAGACGCGGGACTCCTCGAAGGTGGCGCAAGCTACATCCAACCCAGGGCGCGTCAGTCGCGATCGAGCGCGGACCATCGCCCACGTGTACGCATACAGCCACCTGCTCATCCCGATTCCGATGACCGGCTACGCCGAATCACACCCGAACGGCGGCTGGCGGGTGTCATTCAACGCAGATGGCGTAGTGGACGAAAACGGGCGTTTCCTGATCTTCTGGATGTGCGGCCCGGGAGTAGAGGTCTGGATATCCCCACACGGGAGATGTTCAACCAGCCGCCCGAAAGCCATCGCCGCCGTACCGCCGCCGGAAGCCAGCCCGATCGCCGAACAAGCCGCCATCCTGCTCGCCCGCGCCTTCGCCGAAAACCACGGGCTGATCCCCACCCCGACGCGCTTCGAGGAAGTTCCCGATGCCGACGGCGGCTGGTACGTCGCCGTGTACCCCGGCCACTACAAACCCGGCCCCAAGCCTGAGCCGCGTCAATGGCCAACTCGCGTGCTGTACGTCCCGTCGACGGGCGAAGTGCGGGTCACCGAATAGCTCGCAATCGTCAGCCGACTGCGTAAGTCCGCCTCTTTGCACCTTTGCGACTTCGCGTCTTTGCGTTGCCTCTTGCCGCTTCCCCCCAAGCGACATCGTCCCAGGGGCGTTTCTCGCGGCGCGGCAGGATGGCGGCCGTGGTATACTCTACCGGTCGCCGCGCCGGTGTCGCGCCCTTCTGGACGTCGTCCCGGCCCGCTGGAGGAACCACCATGCCGCAGACCCGCAGACGCTTCATCACCACGACGATCGGCACGGCCGCGTTCGGATACGCCTGCCTGCGCGAGGACGGACTGGCCCGCGTCAAGGCGGCCGTCGCTCAGGCGGGCGGCCGCAGCGCCGCGGACCTGGCCACCGACGAGGACTTCTGGTTCGACATTCAGCGGGCCTACGAGGTGGACCGCTCGATCATCAACCTCAACAACGGCGGCGTCGCCCCCGCCCCGGCCGGCGTGCTGACCGCCATGGCCGGGCACGTCGCCCTGCACAACCATGCCCCGTCGCGGCACGTGCTGGGCGGGCCCAAGCAGGAGATCGAAGCGGTCCGGGCGCGACTGGCCCGACACTTCGGCTGCGACCCGGAGGAGCTGGCCCTCACCCGTAACGCCAGCGAATCGCTCGAAATCTGCCTCTACGGCCTGGACCTCAAACCCGGCGACGAGATCCTCGCCACCTCGCACGACTATCCGCGCATGCTCAACACGATCAAACAGCGCGAGCAGCGCGACGGCATCAAGCTGGTGACGTTCCCGTTCCCCACGCCGCCGGAATCACCCAGGCAGCTTGCCGACCTGTTCGCCCAGAACGTCACCGAGCGCACCCGCGCGATCCTGATGTGCCACATCACGAATCTGACCGGGCAGATCTTCCCCGTCCGCGACGTGGTCCGCATGGCCCGCGCCCGCGGCATCCCGGTCATCGTCGACGGCGCCCATGCCTTCGGGCATTTTTCGTTCAAGCGCGACGACCTCGACTGCGACTACTACGGCACCAGCCTGCACAAGTGGCTCAGCGCCCCGATCGGCACCGGCTTCCTCTATGTCCGCAAATCGAAGATCGCGGACCTGTGGCCGATGATGGCCGCGCCGGAGCCGAAGGCCGCCGACATACGCAAGTTTGAAGAAATCGGCACGCACCCGCTGGCGCCGCGGCTCGCCATCGCGGAGGCGATCACCTTCTACGAGGGCCTCGGCCCCGAGCGCAAAGAAGCCCGCCTGCGCTACCTGCGCGACCGGCATCTGAATCGCCTGACCGACCATCCAAAGGTCCGCTGCTACACCAGCCGCGACCCGGTGCAAAGCTGCGGCATCGCCACCATCGGCGTGGAGGGGCTCGACGCGGGCGAGTTGAGCAGCAAGCTGTGGAACGACCACCGCATCATCGTCACCCCGATCATCCACGAACACGTCAACGGCATCCGCGTGTCACCAAACGTCTACACGTCGCTGGCGGAGATGGACCTGTTCTGCGAGGCGATGGAGAAAAAGGTGTCAGGATGATTTTTGCGCGTCACCGGCCGGCAAGGCGTTGCGACGTCCGCACAGATTTACGGCCGGCCGGCGCCTACCAGTACCGCAAAAATCATCCTGACACCTTTTTCGTGCCCGGGTCTCACCAATCGCACTATATCTCCTTCCCGCACTCCGCGCACCGCGGTTCGGTCAACCCTCGTAATATATAGCCGCAGTGGCCGCACCGAGTGTGTGTGTCCACCGCGCCGCGATGCGGAAGCAACAAGAACAGTGTTACGGTTGTGACGGACGACGGCAGCGCCACCAGGCCGATCCACCCCGCCTCCGAATACTCCCGGATCGCAGCAAGCCGGCTGGCCGCGTGCTGTGTGGCAAGCGCTTCACCATCCATCTTTGCCCTGTGCCACTGCGCCTGCGCCCTCGAGTATTCCGCCCAGGCGGTACTCTCGTCTTCCTGGCTGTCCCACGGCCCGTCCGGTGCGATCGGCGGCGGCGCCAGCGGCTGAGGCGCCGCCGTCCTCGGTAGCACCCGCTGGAGCAGACGCTCGCCGGCGGCCACAACACGATCGCGCTGCCCGCTCGAGTGGGCGATCAATGCGGTGAGGGTAGTTGCGGCTCCTACGGAAAGAACAAGGCGGGTTCGGAAACTCATCGTGCGATTCCTCCGGTGACGCGGCTGCAGAAGTGCTATGCGTGCTCAGATGCGGGATCCACATTCAGAGCAGCGCGGTTCGCTGAGTCCCTTGAGCACATAACCGCATTTGTCGCATCGTGTGTGGCCATCCGACGACCCGGCGTGCGGAAGGAGCATAAATATCGTCACTGCCGCAAGTGCGGATGCGACCGCCAGACAGACATACAGAAGCACAGGTGCTAGCCGCTGGATTCTGCGCCAACGCACGGCATGTTCATAATCAACATCCGCCTGGAGGTGAGCCGTGTCGCTCGCCCACTTGCTCCGAGCGGCCTCAAACTCCGCGCGACTCTCCCAATTCCCAGAATCCCTTGTGGGTTCAGTTGGCCAGGGTACAGACGCCGGCTCAGGGAGGGTCCGCTCAAGGAGGTAAACCGCCAGTGAATCCACGCGCGGGCCGATCCCGGCGATGGCGACGAGCGATACAACTACTGTCGCGGCAATCACCACGCTTGCGAAAAAGCGCACTCGCATCGTCATAGGAGTCGTCGCCGAAGTAGGTTTCGGAGTTGAAGGTGGGCAGGCCGTAGGCGGTGTAGAAGGTGCGTTCGAGGACTCGGCCGGCGAGGTCCGTCGCGGACGTGACGTTCCAGTTGGCGTCCTGATTGACCACCATGTAGCCGTCCTCTACCCGCATCCCTACGACCTCGTCGATGTGCCGTATTCCGCCGTAGCACTGAGCCATAATGATTTGTGAGCTCTTGCGGCGGTGGATGGTGTGGGTGCTGGGCGTTGGTTTCCGCCGCCGCAAAAGCTCTTACTGTAAATCATTTTCACCTGCCCGGTGACATGCCAGCAGACCAATCAGCAAATATACAGAACCCACCATCTCTGGCTGGGTTTGAGGCGCCTCCGCCTGGCGGTTTTTCAGGCGCCTCCTGACAACAACCGGCACCCGCTGATCCGCAGCTTGGATCACTATGGCAAGCTGGTGCAGAGGGCTCTTGCGGAGAACAACATATGAACGATTCGCTGTGCCGGATGCTGATCAAGCTCCGGCTGTCGGGACTGTCTCAATCGTTGGAAGTCCGCCGTCAGGAAGCAGCCGGCAATCGCCTTCTTCACGTTCGGACCGGGGGAGCGAAGTCGTTTAAGATTACCTGAATCTCCGATTCACTCAGGCGGTTAATTGCTTGTACGTATGCGGCTTACCATCGACTGCGGCGACGAGGAGGCGGCTGAACAGATCCTCTTCGATCCAACGCCGGTTGGCTCTGTACGTGAACTCGGCCAAGTATCGATTCAGATGCTTCGGAGCAACGCTGTGATAAGTGCCATCGATCATCCGCTTCATGTTGCCGATGACCGCGTGAATCCACGGAAACACCTTCACTGCGGCCTTCCCGCCGCCGGTCTTGAGCACCTCGTGCTCATACCCCGCCCTCGCCACGGTCTGGTAGCTGCTCCAGCCATCGGTCCGAAGCGTCGAGCCTTTCTTGACCGCCTTGACCGTGAACCGTCTCAGGCTGCGGCCGTCCACGCGGGGTATTACGCCCATCGCGATCCGCCTCGGTTTGCCGTGGTCGCTGAGTTCCACGGCGACCGCGACCGGGGTCTTGTTCTTGGCGCCGCGGCCGCGACGGACTTCACCTTTGCCGCCCACGTACGCTTCGTCCACTTCCACAAGCCCCTGGAGCGTGTATCGCTGCGTTCGGTCGAACATCGCCGCGCGCAGCTTCTGCAGCATGGTCCAGGCCGTGGAGTAAGCCACGCTGATCTGTTTGGCCAGTTCCATCGCCGCGATGCCCTTTTTGTCCTGGGCCACTTGATAGATCGCCCAAAACCACTTGGACAGCCGTGTCCGCGTGCGATGGAAGACCGTTCCGGCCGTAACGCTGGTCTGCCGATGGCAGTCTCGGCACTCGACGAGCGGCCGGGTCTGCGGCCGCCAGCCGGTCCGACAACCGCAGTCGGGACACTGGAACCGCTCGAGATTGCTGCCCCAGCGCAGTCGGATGAGTTGGGTCAGGCAGGCCTGGTCCGAGCCAAACCGCTGATGAAACGTCGCGACGTCCACGATCTTGGGAACCCGAGTCGATTGAGGCTTGTCAGGCATGCTCTCGTCTCCGAAATACGAGGAACGATAAAGCCTAACAAATACCCAACTTAACCGCCTGAGTCAAGACGAGATTCAGTTAAGATTATTTTTGTGCCAATGATCAGTGACTGCTCCAGCGACGGTCCTGACTTGTTGAGGAACACTTCGTCGCAAGTTCATAGCTGTACCACGCAAACGCTCCGAATAGCACAGCGCCGCCAACGACCTCTAGCTGCGGGAAGTACCACCGATACTCTTCGGGCAATAGCCGGTCGGCCGCAAGAAACAAGCATGTCACGGTTTGGCAAAGCAAGGTGATCGGACCCAACAGTACGAGCGTCGACATCGGCCTGAGTATCGCGGTACGCATGGTGCTCCAGGCGACGGTCATCGTCGCGACTAACCATAAGATCGACCAAGGCAGCACAGCACGAACCAAGAACCATACGATAGGATCTCGATGAGGAACGATTGCTTCCCATGTCTCTGAGCGCGGAAAACATCCATGCTTAATATCAAAGCTCCACACTGCAGCGATTAACCACATCCAACCGAAGATGATCGGCAGCACAACCTGTGCGGCGATCCAATACCCCAATAACCGCCGCGCGCCGAATACCCCATAGCTGGATCGTTCACGGAGGCGTATCATAGCTTCGCGCGGGCGGCATAGCAGGTTCCAGGCAGTCCTACGCGCCGCCCGCGCGCCACGTGTGGCATCCCGCTCCCAAGTCAATAGCCCTGCCGCCAAGCCCGAATCCACCGAGACGCCACATTCTGAGCAGCGCATAGGCGGACGGTACGGGTACAGCAGATACCGACACCCAGGGCATACCACAGTATCCGGAGCAAGTCCGCCTAATCCCATCGCTTCTTGATCGCCTCGTCGCAGCAGGATTGAGCCTTCGCACAGTTACACGGCTCGCTGTCCCTTTTAGGAAGACTTTGGCCAGGGCACCCGCTCGGATTCACAGTAAACTTGCCTCCGCCGCACTTGACTTGCCACGTCGTTTGTGCTGGGCCGGGCCCCTCCTTGCAATGGCACTCCACGGTAGTCTCAAACGTGCCAAAGTTATTCCCACAGTAGCAACAGTTCAGA
Organism: uncultured Phycisphaeraceae bacterium; assembly: GCA_964648365.1. Lineage (GTDB taxonomy): Bacteria > Planctomycetota > Phycisphaerae > UBA1845 > UBA1845 > SURF-32. Next base: position 368 of record CAZYLK010000209.1, on the reverse strand, counting down.
ATATTGCACTTGCCAGTCTGGTTTTCTCGTTGAGCACAATCACTGCCGATTCTCGGCGCATTTGGATCCCAGGCAAGTCCCGTGGGGTCAACAACGTTTAGCGGTGAAGCGCCTTCGTACTCGTATAGATGCATCCCGTTAATGAACATGAGTGGATCACGTTGCGCAAACGTCATCCTCGATGTGCTGTACACTCGCGCCCGGTTCTGATACTGCCCGACTTCCGCATCGAGGAGAAGCCCCTGATGCGCGAACAGCCCGCCGGTGGTTCCGCTGGTCCGCGCCAGCCGGACGTGGTTTGTCGACGCCAGTCCGACGAGTGCGGTCATGACGGTCTGGTCGTCGTTGTCGAGGTCTCCGTCCTGGTC
>CAZYLK010000208.1:5266-9757 GCA_964648365.1 uncultured Phycisphaeraceae bacterium | reverse complement strand
CATCCGCCGCCCGCGCAGCGGGAAACTGGATTATCGCGATGGGCGTCATGTATGCGACGCACCTGGTAACGGCCGTGCTGACCATATCGCCCGAGAATGATGTGACTCTTGGCGTGATCCTCGTGTGCGTCGTCGTGGGGATCGCCGTGACCGCAGGTCTGCTCTGGCTCGGCATTCGCGTGCGCCGGGGGCAGTCGCTCCTGGTGGCCGTAGGGGTCATGCTCTTCATGGTCTGCGGCGCGCTGATCGCGCTCGTTGGCGTCCTCGCGGGAACGTACTACGGCACGGGAGTTCTGCTTGCCGTGCAGGCTGCCACGGCCGTTGTGCTGCTGGTCTCCACGTGCATGACGGTCCGCGCGAGCTTGAAGGCTCAATACACGGACGAGCCGGCAGCGAGTGCGACAGGATGAACTCCTCAAACAGGCACAGGAGCAAAACGCCCGCTTGGACGCCCTGCTGGACAAATGGGAAGAGCAGGCCCGCCGCTACGACCCCATCCTGGCGCGGTGGGAGCGCATGGATCCGACTGTCATGCCGGTTGACGATCCTCCGGGCGGGACGGAGCCGTGACTGAGAGCCACCTGCATCGGCTCGAGCAGGCGTGGCGAGATGCGCCCGAAGCGGCTGTCGCGCGGGCGCTGAGCACGCCGGATGACTATGACGCTGAAGCGTTGCCGATCATTCAGCGCGAAGCTGCCCGCCGCGGGATTGATGCGGCAGCAATGGTGCGAGACGCGCCGCCCGACGCCCGCGATCGTGAGCCGTCGCCCGCGTCGCGCCTGCTTGGCTGGGCCGGGTCGTATCTGCGGCGACACCGGCTGGTGGCCGCGGGGCTATGGGGCGGTGCGCTTCCCCTGATGTGGATGCTGATCGAGCGGGGGGTCGCGCCGGAGACGACAGCTTCGCGCGTCGTCTGCCTGCTTGCGGTGTTGCTGGTCTTCCTGGCCGGGCTGACGGCCGTCGCGTGGCCACTGTTGCGATATCGCGCGGCCGTGCTGGTGACGCTCGTCGCCGTGGCGGCCGCCGCGTCGGTCGGGTTTGTGCGGATACTGTTAGCGACGCCGGAGTTTCGCCGCAGTTGGGTGCAGTATATCCTCTGGCCCAGTGTTGCCAGCTTCATGCTCACGTGGACGCTCAGTTGCCTCGTGATCTGCGCGGCCGTGTGGGTCCGGCGCCGATCGTGGCCCGTCTACCCCGCCGGCTGCTGCGTGCGCTGCGGCTACGACCTCCGCGGCCAGGTCGAACCGCGCTGCCCGGAATGCGGCACGGCGTTTGATCGAACGACGGCGGAGAACGGGGCAGCGAAGGTTTCTGCCGTAGAAGCTGTAAACACGGATGCACCGTGCTGATCATCATCTCGACAGGGCTTTGCCACCCGTGAGTACAAGCGGTCTCAATCGCCCTGAGCGAGCCTGGCGCGAGGCGGTTCGAATCAAACGCATCAATGAACACCGAGTCAGAAGCATCTTGCGGTAGAGACTTGTCGCACGCGGCGGGATCGTGGATCCTCGCGCTGGCGGTCATGCAGGGGGCGCACTTTGTGACCGCCGCCTTCACGGTACCGTACGAGATCAATCCTACGAGCGACTATATTGTCGGCGGCATTCTCGGTGTCGCTTCGATCGTGTTTCTGGCCTGGCTGGGCGCCCGCGTGCGGCAAGGTCGCCGTTTGTTGCTGGCGATCTGCGTGCTCTTGTTTTTCAATCTGTCCGCGGTCGTCGGCGTGGCCTTTGCGCTACTGGTGGCGTATTACGGCACCCCACTGCTTGTCGCTGTTCAGATTCTGACCATACTCGTGCTGCTTCGCGCCACCTGGTCAACCCTGCGGGCAATCCGGATGGCTTCAGACAGCTAAGAAACTGGAAATCAATGCACCCCGGATTGTTCACACGCCGCGTCCCGTACGCCGGCAGCGTCTTCGCAGGGCTGCCCCGCCCGGCTGCGCTCGTCACCGGCGGGACGCCTGGCGGCGATGGCAGCGAGGTCTTGAAGGTCTCCACATGTCCGCCGGGCAAGCATTCACTTGACGAATGCGACGAGTACGAACGCCAATGGCGGGCCGTTGCGGCGGAAGTTATCCACCCCTTTGTCGAGCGGCACGATCGCGCGATCATTCAGGCGGAAGGGCCGTTCGAATCGGACGGCCTCCTGCCGCTGCTGCGCCACGTCGACGAATGGAACGATCTGGGCCTGGCGTACTTCGTCGCACCGGTCGATTACCCGGGCGGGCGGGGCTACACGACGGGGCACGCGGCGGTGGCTTACGAACCAACCGCCTTCGCCAGCATCGTCGCCGATACGGAGATCGACCTGGAGCTTGTCCGCCTCACGCTGATCGCCGGGCCGCTGCCGACCGGCGCCGATCTGTTGCGCACGCCGTGGTATCACGCCTGGCCGGCCCTGATCGAAAGCGGTGCCACGATCGTCGGTTTCCCCCGCCATTTTGAAGGCTGCGAAGTGCTCGGGGCAGAAAAGGTGTCAGGATGTGTGTCAGGATGATTTTTCAGTAGAGCGCCTCTCCGTTCGCAACCTCTGCCGCAAGGAACGACACTCTCATATTCAAGATCAATATCAGAAAAATCATCCTGACACCTTTTCTTCACACCAGCGAGCGCATCAGCCCCAGCGCCGCCGCCCCCGCGATCACCGGCACCACCTCGACCTTCCACCGCACCATCACCACGAACGCCGCCACCGCGATGACCACGCCGAACGCGTCCCACCCCGCCCCCTCCGGCCGCAGGACGTGAAGCCCGAACCACACCGCCAGGTTGAGCACCACGCCCACCACCGCGGCCGTCACCGCCGACAGCGCGGCCGTCAGCCGGCGGTTGGTGCGCATGGTTTCGATGTAGGGCGCCCCCAGGAGAATCCATAGAAAGCACGGCACGAAGGTCACCCATGTCGTGAGCAGCGCTCCGAGCGTCGCGGCCACCAGCGGCGGCAGATCGCCGGGATGATGGTATCCGCCCAGGAAGCCGACGAACTGCACCACCATAATGAGCGGCCCGGGCGTCGTCTCCGCCAGACCCAGGCCGTCGAGCATCTGCGGCGGGCTCAGCCAGGCGTACCGCTCCACCGCCTGCTGCGCGACGTACGGCAGCACCGCGTACGCCCCGCCGAACGTAACCATCGCCGCCTTGCTGAAAAACACGCCCTCGTGAAAGAGCGCATGCTCGCGCCCCAGCACCAGCCCGACCAGCAGCACCGGCGTCCACCAGAGCACGACGCAGACAACGATCACGCGAACCGCCCGCGCCAGCGTCGGCCGCACGTGCGACGGCGATTCATGGTCATCGCCGATCACGGAATCGTCGGCCGCTGTCTGTTTGCGCTCCGCACCATCCGCCGCGTGATCACCGCCGGCTGGATCACTTGCCGCGGCGCCGCCGGCTTGAACACTTGCCGCGGCGCCGCCGGCATGCGCGCCGCTTCCCTTGCCGCCAGCACCGCCCCCGTGGCCGCCCGGCGACCCGTGCGGCTTGAGCACGGCGAACCACTTCGGCGCAAGCCGCGCGCCGGTCAGGCCGACAAGCCCGGCCGCGACGATGATCAGCGGAAACGGCGCGTGCAGAAAGTAGATGGCCACGAACGCGGCGGCTGCGAGCGTCCACATGGCGGCGTTCTTCAGCGCCCGTCGCCCGATGCGAATGACCGCCGCGGCCACGATCGCCACCACGGCCGGCTTAAGCCCGCTGAACACCGCCGCCACCCACGCCACGTCGCCGTAAGTGACGTAGACGAAACTCAACAGCCACAGGATGACCACGGACGGCAGCACGAACAGGCTCCCGGCGAGGATGCCGCCCCAGGTGCGATGCAGCAGCCAGCCGATGTAGGTGGCAAGCTGCTGCGCCTCCGGCCCTGGCAGAATCATGCAGTAGTTGAGCGCGTGCAGGAAGCGGTTCTCGCTGATCCAGCGGAGCCGCTCGACCAGTTCCCGATGCATGATCGCGATCTGACCGGTCGGCCCGCCGAAGCTGATGAACCCGAGCTTGAGCCAGAAGCGCACCGCACGGGCGAACGATGGATGCTCGCGCGGCGTCGGCGGCTCAGGCGGCGCAACCGGTCGGTCGTCAGGGGCGGCTGGGCCGCCGGCGGACGGTGCTGACATGGACGATCCTCTCCCCGGCGCGAATCGCGCGGCCCGGATCACCGGTTGGAAACCGGTGCCACACCGGATCACCGGTTGGAAACCGGTGCCACATCGGATCACCGGTTGAAAACCGGTGCCACATGGCGCCACAGGTGCCACACCGAATGCGGCGCGACGCGCGTCGCGGAAGATACCGACGGGCGCGTTGCCGTCCAATCCGCGCCGTCCCCCACCCGAACGGCGGCGATGGGTTTCTGTGCCAGCGGACGACGAACCGCCACCTCCGCAGTACAATCCGCATCCCGTGTGGCACCGGTTTGTAACCGGTGATCCGATGTGGCACCGGTTTGTAACCGGTGGACCCCGCCTTGAAAGGCGGGCTCGGACTGTGGCAC
>CAZYLK010000208.1:0-5166 GCA_964648365.1 uncultured Phycisphaeraceae bacterium | reverse complement strand
CACCGGTTTGTAACCGGTGGACCCCGCCTTGAAAGGCGGGCTCGGACTGTGGCACCAGTTTGCAGCCGGTGATCCGGCAGAGGTAAACTTTGCCCGACCAACCCGAAGTCATGCTCTTCGCCGACGGCGCATGCAGCGGCAACCCGGGCCCGGGCGGCTGGGGCTGCATCCTGCGCCATGTCTCAACCGGCAAGGAAAAAGAGATGTCCGGCGGCGAGCGGCGCACCACCAACAACCAGATGGAACTGACGGCCGTCATCGAAGGTCTCAAGGCCCTCGACGCCAGCCGCCCGCGCCGCGTTCACGTCGTCACCGACAGTCAATACGTCGTGCAGGGCATGACGGAGTGGATCCACGGCTGGATCGTCAACGGCTGGCGCCGCGGCCGGAAAGGCCCACCCGTCAAGAACCGCGAACTGTGGGAAGCGCTGCACGCCGTCGCCGGCAAGCACGAGGTGACCTATGAACATGTCCGCGGGCACGCCGGCCACGCCGAAAACGAGCGCTGTGACGAACTCGCCGTCGCCGCCACGCGGCGGGTGATGATGCGCAAGGCGCTGAGTGAGGAATAGTAATGGAATAGCGAATAACGAATGGCGAATAACGAATTGAGAAAAACGAGGCAGGTCATTCCCGGCAGCAAGCACGGCAGCTCGCCGTAAACCTCGTGATGCGGACTCTTTAATTCGTTATTCGCTATTCGCCACTCGTTATTCCCGGAGGAACCCGTGCCCGCGACGCCGAGACTGCGACACACGATCGAGCCGATCCGGCTGCCGGACGAGAATGGCGAGGCCATGTTCGCCCTGCGCGACGCCGCCCGACTCTCGGACTCGGTGCTCAGCGTGTCGGCCGCTGCGCTTCATCTGCTGGCGATGATGGACGGCAGTCGAACCGCAGCCGAGATCCGGGCCGATTTCGCTCGCAGCACGGGGGTGTTGATCGAGACAGGCGTCGTAGACGGACTGCTTGCCACGCTCAGTAACGCCCTCTTCCTCGACGATGACGCCTTCGACGCGCACTACAACGCCCGCGTGGCCGCCTATCGCGCCGCGCCGGCACGCCCGATCCGCGATGCCGAGGCGCTCGGCGTCGGCGAGGACGACGGCGAACCATTCACGACGATCCTGGGCGACGCGCCACCCACCGCCTGCCCCGGCCGCGCGATCGGCCTCATTGCGCCGCACCTGGATTACCCCCGCGGCCGCCCGTGCTACGCCGCCGCCTACGGCGCCTTGAGAGGCCGCCCGGCGCCGGATCGCGTGATCATCCTCGGCACCAATCACTTCGGCCGCTCCGCGTCGGCCGTGGCAACCGCGGCCGACTTCGCCACGCCGCTCGGCGTCACAGCGAACGACCGCGATTTTCTCGATCGTCTCGAAGGCGAGGTCGGCTCGCTGCGAGGCTTCGAGCTGGATCACGCCGCGGAGCATTCGATCGAACTCCAGGTGCTGTGGTTGCAGCATCTGTTCGGCGCCGACCGGTTCCGCATGGTTCCCATCCTCTGCCCCGATCCCTGCGGCCCGACTGGTACGGCGCCCCTGGACGGGCTAGGCGTCGACCTGCGCACGCTCGCCGCGGCACTCGGGCGGCTTGCGAGTGAGGCGCCCGGCGACACGCTGTTCATCGCCGGCGCGGACCTAAGCCACGTCGGACCGCAGTTCGGCGATCCGGACCGGCTCGACGACACGTTTCTGGCGTCCGTTCGGGACCGCGACGCCGCCGCCATCGCCGCCGTGCGCAGCGGCGACGCCGAGACGTTCCGCGCCCGCGTCGCCGCCGACGCGAATCCGACTCGCGTATGCAGCGCCGGCTGCATCTTCACGCTTCTGACGGCGCTCCCCCATGCCGACGTTCACGTTCTCGGCTATCATCAGGCCGTGGATGACGAGGGCGCCTGTGGCGTCACCTGCATGGCTGCACTCCTGACGCAGTAGACGACCGCGCGACGCCGTAAGCGGCCCGTGCTGTCGCGCAAGTGCTGCGGCCCCGGCGCGAGCGTCAGCGCGCACCCGCGCCCGAACCCGATGCGATGCCCGCCATGACCGATGCCTTCTCGAATCGACCGGCCGACGACGCTCCGAACCTGCCGCCGCCTTCGCCGCGAGACTTTGTCACCGCGACGGGGGGCCTCTACGCGAAGGTCGGGATGATCGCGCTCGCCCTATCGTGCCCCCTCTCGCTGATCGCCACGCGCACGACACCACAGCCGCCAGGGACAGGCAGCGCGCCGGCCGGCGTCGATGACGCCGAACCAGCGGCTGCGGGCCAGCATTCGCATTCGACGGCGGCCACGGACATCAACCGGAGCGCGCCGGATCGGGCGCGACTCGGCTCGATCGCCTGGAACACGGCGATCCTGGCCACGCTCATCGGAGCACTGGCGCTGACCGCGGCCGGATGGGCGTTGCAGGGTGAGATGACCACGGGACCGCCCGTCGGCATGGTCGTCACTGGCCTGATGGCGCTGGCCTACGTGGCTGCGACGGCGGCTGCGCTTCTGAGCGGCTCCTGGCTGACGGCCGTGATGGGCGCGGCCCTGGCGGCGGGTGCGGGCTTCCTCTTCCTTCTGGCGGCGCGCAGCGCCGTCGTGCTGCGCCTGCACCCGCCCGAGAAGAGCCGGGCCGAACTCGCCGACGAGGGCGTTGAAGCATACAAGGAGCGCCGCCGCCGTCGATTGCAGGAGTTTGAATAGCCCGCCTCGCCGGGACCGTGCGGCAGGCGGGACGGCGCATGAAAAAACCGACCGGCACGGGCCGGTCGGTCTTCGATGATCAAGAGCGCTTTCGATCGCCGCCTACGGGCACGGCATTTGCGAACAGGCGCAACCCTCATACGACGGGCGCTGACCGCCGCCGACGCCGTTCAGTTCCGTACAGATGCGCGGCGCCGGGAGCGTGTCCTTCTGCCACTCGGGCCCGCGGACAACCAGGCACTGCGAATCCAGCCACGTCAGACGGCGCGGGTTTGTAGGCCACTTCTCGCAGTTGTCGTTCGCGATCGGCCAGTCACCCGGGTTAATCTCGAACTGACCCGACGTGTAGTGCTGGTAGTAGCCGTTGGCGTCGCGCGTTCCTTCGATCAGGATCTTCTGGTACGACGCGTGGGCATCGACGAAGGCCCGACCGTACTGCCAGTCGTCGCCGTGCCAGCCACGGAGCGTCTTCAGCGGGCCGATATCGACGCCCGTGTTGCCCAGGTACGGGCAGATCTCGCGCCGGGCGCCCCACGCCCAGCGACCGATGTTCTCCTCGTAATACAGCGTCCGCGCCGCGTTCGGGACGCGCGAGGCCGGCCTCAGGTACGGTGAGTTGCTCTGCAACTTGCCGGAACCGTTGGTCAGACCCGTGAGGAACACGTTGGTCGCATAGCTGTTGCCGAACCAGTCGAACGAACTGGTCTGGCCGTCGTCGATCCAGTCCTGGCAGTGAGCGCCGCGCGGCGGGCCATCGTCGCCGGGGCACTCGAAGTCCCGCAGTTCCAGCCGCGTGTCACGAAGCTGCTTCTCAACCGTGTCGTTCTCGTAGTCGGCGAACTCGAACTTGTACACGATCTTGTTCAGCGGCCGGCTGGCGGGGCCGAAGCCGCACTTGGTGCCGTACTTGCTGGTCTCCGGCTTCTTTGCGCCGCCGCAGAACCCGGTCCGGCCCACGCCCGACTTGCCGCCCCACTCGTACGCGCCGATGTAGGTCGGGTTGTCGGGATCCTGATTGAACGTGCGCGGGTGGATCGGGATCGCCCACCCGCCTTCCTCTTCTGCCGCGTAGACGCGGCTGGCGGTGGCGAGGCCCTTCAGGTTGGACAGGCACACGCTCCGCTTGGCCTGCTGACGCGCCTTCTGCAGCGACGGCAACAGAATCGAGATAAGCAGCGCGATGATCGCAATCACCACCAGCAGCTCGATCAGCGTAAACCCGCCGCGGCTGCCGACTCTCGAATGAAATGTTCGCATACTGTGAATACCTCCAATGCGGCGCATGGACCCACCGACTCCATTGCGGCGGCTCAACAGGCGCTTGGTCGTCAATCCATGGACACCCCGGAATCGGCCACCCACCGATCCCCCAGCAAGAACCGCTCCAGATCCCGCAAGCGTCGCGGAACCGACAGTCCTACGCTACTACAAGACGTTCGAGCGGCCGAATCGGCGGGTGCGGTCGGGGCGACGGACTGTCCGAAATTGTCACGTCCGGCCGGGCGGTCACGGACCCGTCGCCGCGGGTGGATCCGCTTCGCCCGCCCGGGGCGTCCAGGCCCCGAACGCAGCGCATGAAAAGAACCGACCGGCAGACCCGGTCGGTTCGTGGCGATCGCCCGTCTCGATCAATAAGTCGCTACGGACACGGCATTTGCGCACAAGCACAACCTTCGTACGACGGTCGATTGCCGCCGCCGATCCCGCCCAATTCAGTACACACGCGCGGCGCCGGCAGGGTGTCCTTCTGCCACTCCTGACCTCGCACCAGGATGCACCGCGCGTCGTTCCAGGTCAGCCGCCGGTAGTTGACCGGCTCCTTGTCGCAGTTGTCGTTCGCGATCGGCCAGTCAAGGGGGTTAATCTCGAACTGCCCCGACGTGTAGTGCTCGTAGTAGCCGTTCGCATCGCGCGTCCCCTCGATGAGGATCTTCTGGTACGCGGCATGGGCATCGACGAACGAGCGGACGTAGTGCCAGTCGTCGCCGTGCCAGCCGCGCAGGGTCTTCAACGGGCCGATGTCCACGCCGGCGTTGCCCAGGTAGGGGCAGATCTCGCGACGGGCGCCCCACGCCCATCGGCCGACGTTCTCCTCGAAGTAAAGCGTTCGGGCGGCGTTCGGAACGCGCGACGCGGGTCGCAGGTAGGGCGAGTTGCTCTGCAGCTTGCCCATTCCGTTCGTCAGGCCGGTCAGAAAGACGTTGGAAGCGTAGCTGTTGCCGAACCAGTCGTACGAGCTGGTCTGACCGTCGTCGATCCAGTCCTGGCAGTGAGCGCCGCGCGGCGGCCCGTCGTCGCCGGGGCATTGGAAGTCCCGAAGATCCAAGCGCGTGTCGCGCAACTGCTTCTCCGGCGTTTCGTCCTTGTAGTCCGCAAAGTCGAACTTGTAGACGATCTTGTTGAGCGGCCGGCTCGCCGGGCCGAAGCCGCACTTGGTGCCGTACTTGCTGGTCTCCGGCTTCTTTGCGCCG
>CAZYLK010000207.1:0-9864 GCA_964648365.1 uncultured Phycisphaeraceae bacterium | reverse complement strand
TCCCGATGCCGTGGAGGACCCCATCAATCCAGATCGCGTGCTGGCTTCCGTTGCGCGAGTAGATGAGGTGGTGGATAGCGCCGTCCTGGAGCCCGGCGATGTTCAGCGACTGTACGGTGCCGTTGATGACCAACCAACATCCGGACGCGCCGGCGCTGTTCTGATGCGGGAACAGGAAGATCGCCGTCGTCGTGCCCGTGTTCTGCCGGATGCAAACCGCGCAGCCAGCGCTGCCGTAGGTGCAGGTCTCAATCGCATAGCTGCTCGATCCCGACAACACCGCAGATGCCGCGTTGAGATAGCTCGTGGAGCCATTAAAGACCGCTGCTCTCCCATGCGAAGAGCCGCCCCACGAGACGTTTGCGCCGGCCAGATGCTCGCCCCGGATGACCTCGCGGCAGAACTGGCCGAAGCCATCAAAAAGATACCTTCGCAACACGTGCGGGGGATACACTGCTCGACCGTAATAGGGTGGCTTCCAGATCATCGCTATGCGTCTGCGTCTGTCGTCTCGGTGGCATCGACCCGCGCCGTGACGTCCTGATTCCCGTGCGTGAGCACGACGCGCGCATGCTTGTCGTGAGGAGCGAGCTCGATCGTCCAGGACGCGACGGCGTTCAGCGTCGTGCTGCCAACGAGTGGGCCGCCGTGCTGGTACCAGTTCGAGTTGTCCGGCGACACCTCAACCTGCGCCTGGGCGGGCGTCGTCGGCGCCGTCCCATTGGTGAGCTTGATGTAGAGAGTCGCGCCGTGACCATCCTCGAGGTTGATCGCCGTTGTCGTCGTCGGCCCGCCGCTCGCCGCGAGCGTTCCGTTGTGCAGATTAGTCGTCGACTTTGCTGTAGCCATTTCGCCCTCACCATGTCAGCGGCAGCGCACCATTCCGCGTGTCTCGAATTCGCGTACCCATTGGCTCCGCAAGTTTGCGAATGCCCCATCGCGGTCGCGCGTCCTTCGCCGCGCCGCGTCCCGGCTCGATGTAGATCGAGTCGAACATCGCATCGAACACACGATCCTTCTCCGGGTTCACGCCCTCCCCGAAGATCACGAACGCCTCGCCGCGCGTGTCGGCGATCAGCTTGTTGGTGAGGCACAGCCCCCGGAACTGGTGGGCCACGGTTCGCGCCCCAAGGTAGATGTTGCTCCGCTTGCCGCCGACGCCGTCAACCGTGATCGCCGAATCGACAATGGTGTGGTGTGCGTTGGAAACAGCGCCTCCACCGCCGGCACTGTGTCCGCCGTAGACAGGGCCATGCGGCGACTCAACTCCCCGCTCGTTCCAGCTGGACGTCCAATACCCATAGACGTCGCCTCCCTCGGTCACCGTCGCGCGCAGGAAGCATTTGTCCCACACGTTGCCCTCGCCGCCGATGTTCACCACCGCCGCCACGCCGAAGTAGCCGCCGGTCCCGTAGCCGATGGTGACGCGCTCAAATACATTCCCGTTGGAGCTGTCCGGGTTGGCCCGCGCCGTCAAAGCGCCGCACGCCGGCGGACCGCGGCCGTGCCCCTGAATATCCAGGTCGCACACGTACAGGAGACGGCTCCCTGTGGTGTCAACGACCGGGCACTTCGCGTGTTCCGGCCCAAACCGCCCGACGATCGTGGCATTGTGCCCATACACGCTCATGTTCATCAGCCGCCGCGCATTTACTGGCCGCGTCACCTGGTAAGTGCGTCCCATCTCGAGGTGAACCTCGCCGGCCGCCAGCTCACGCGCCGCGTCAAAGAGTGCTGCCAGCACAGCGTCGTCCGTCGCCGCCGGGAGCGTGGCCACCGGCCCCAATGGCGGCCCGCCCGCAATCATGGTCGATCTATTCATCGCTCACCTCACCACTGCTCGAAGAGCAGATACGCCGCGCCCGCCGCAGACGAGTCGGCCACGTAGGCCGCGACAATCTCGGTCTGCGCCGAAAACAACTTCGCCCGTGACAGCGGAGTAAATCCGATTGATGTCAGGTCCACGTCCGCGGTTTCAACCAGGCTGTCATCATCGACGCCGTCGCCGATCTTGATGGTCGGTGCAGCGCCGTCGAACGCCGTGACCACCAGGGCGCCTCGCGCCGCCACGATTGCACCGGCCGGCACGAAGCCAAGCGACGGTGCTGCTGCCGTGCCAAAGGCCAGCGCGAAGCGAACCGGATGGACCGCCGCGCCGACCGCCATCAGCGCCTGGGAATTCACGAGCGCCGTCAGGTCATCTGGCAGCCAATGACCAGCGGCCGGCATATCGATTTCGCCGAGCTTCGCGTGCGGCACCGTAGGCCAGGCCGAACCGAATGAGATCGACACCGTCGGCGCTGCTGACAGGTCAGCCCATACTTTGTTCACCCCGACCACCAGCGGGCCGCGTGCCGTCTGTCCGGCATATGCGCACGCATGCCCACGGTGCTGCAACGTGAATGCCCGCACGCTGAATTCATCCTCGGCGTCGGCCGAGTCTTTGTAGATGTACCCCGGAAAGGCAGCTCCGAAGCGCCGGTGCATGGCATCGAGCAAGTTCACGGTCTCGCTGTAGTGCGCACTGGGCTCCGACTGTGCGCTCTGGCCGGGCACGTAGAGCCCGCCCAGGCTCTGAATGAACCCCCCGAAATACGGCGCTGCCGACCAGGTCTGCCCCGCCGCCTCGACGTGCTGTTTGCGATTGAGCTCTGCCATGTCACACCAGATCAGGCGAATGCCGCCATGCAATCGTCAGTATCGGGACCTTGTAACCAGCGAGCCACGCCTTTGACACCGGGCGAGGCACAGCCGCCACCTCGATCGACATCGAATCGATCGCCATCTCCTGCCCGTTTCCCAGCGCATCCATCAGCCGCGCCTCGATCACGTACACCCCGTTCCGCAGTTCGAACGGGAATCGCCACGTCCAGTACGACAGGCCGACACCGAATGGTCCTGCGCTGTAGGGCCCGCGCGAGAATCCCAGCGTGGGGTCGGGCGCGGCATTCGCGCCGAATGCGCCGGCCGAAAAGCCACCGGTCGAAAACCCGACCGCGCCCTTCGCCCAGAGCGACGCCGGCGCTGCCAGCGGCTTTGAGTCGTCGACCGGCGCGGCACCGCCAGGCAGGCCGTCGCCGTTAGCGGCGCGGCTCCCGTTCCAGTAGAGCACGACCTGTACGCCATGCTCGACCTCAGCCGACCGCAGGATGCGAATCGTCGGCCTTCGATGTGCGACCAGCACATCCGCCACTTCGATCTCCCTTCGACGCCGCCTCGACGGCACCCCACTTGCCGATCGGACACGACTCACCAGCCAGCGTGGTCTTTGCACGCACGAAACATCCGCACTCGCCGCACCGCCCAAAGACCGCCGTTCGGGTGAACTTCTCGCACCCCTGGCAGATACGCCGCCGCTCGGCAATCACGTCGTCGGCCGCCCGCCCCACACCCAGCCCCGCCTTCACCAGCTTGCCCGCCCCACGCACGTAGTGCCCGGAATTGCGCGGCGGCCGCGGCGGATCGCCCGCCGGCGGCAGCACGTGCAGCCCGATCGGGCAGAAGGCGCCCTGACTCCGCAGCGTGAGTGCCACATCCACGTCGCCGATGTCGCAGCGCAGCCGCCGCTCGACCATCGCCGCGTGGGAGCATGTCCCGCAGGCCTTCGCGCGCTGGATGAACTCTCGCGCATCCATCAGAAGAACACATTCCCTCCGTTGTTGCGGAGCTCCGCCGGCAGGTGATCGCCCGGACAGGCCGCATCGGCCGGCAGATCGAGGTCCGCCGCCGTCATCGCCGCGGCACAGTCGGCCGGACAGCCCGCCACCGCGATGTCAAAGATGTCGCCCCAGGGCACACCATCGAACGTGATCGAGGCCGCCACCCGCAGGATGCCGCCACTGCAGCTGATCACCACGACGGCCACCTGGAACGGCCCCAGCGATCCGCCGCAGTTGAAGACGTCGCCGGGGCACTCGATCGACGCGTTGATCGTCACGAAAAAATCACCGCTGTAAGTGCAGGTGTCGGTGAGCGGCACGATCCACGTGGTCTCGTTCATCATCTCCGCGATCAACGTCACCAGCTCGTTGCGGCACTCGCAGACCTCCTTGTCGCCGTCGCACGACAGCCCCGGGTCGAGTTCCGAGCAGTCCTGCAGGCAGGCCTCGAAACCGGTGAAGCGCACCGCGATCGTCGCCGGCAGGTCCGGGTCGCAGCGCGATGCGCAGTCCGGCGGCAGCTCCGGACAAACGACCTGCGTGCACGACCGGCAGACAGGCTCGCCGCTGGTGTTGGTCGGCAGGGTGCCGCCGGCGGCGATGCACTCCGCCGCCGTGTAGGTCTCATCATCGCAAGAGGTTGGATCCTCGAAGCAACAGGCACAGAAAGGCTCCTCACAACAGCACGGCGTCTCGTCCTCGCCAATCTCCAGGCGCGGGGCATCCTTGTTGATCAGCAAGCGATGCGCGAAGGTGCCGATCTCAGGTCCTGGAATCTTTTTCGTGCGCAGCTTGCTCATGCCGGCTCCTCGCACAGCACCGAGAACCGTTCGCGCGGCGAACTGAAACGGAAGGCGCCGCCCGAATACCACATCTGAACGACGTGGCCGGTCAGGCTCCGCCGATCAAGCTGCACGCCGTCCTCAAGCCCCATCCACGCCTGCTGCTGGTGGATCGCCAGGCCCAGCTCGCCCTCGCCCAGCGGATCGCTCTCGTCCGTGTAGGTGTCGGCCGCGTCGAGCCCCACCTGCGACCACTGATACTGCCGCGAGTCTTCATTCGTGCCGCCGCCGACCAGCTCGCTCCCGGTGATCGACGCGAGGAAGCCGAAGCACTCACCGGCCACAGGGATGTACACTCCGCGCTCCAGCGTCGGCGCGACTTCCGGACCGAGCCCATCTGGGTCCTCTCCGAGGTATTCTTCAATGTGCGAAAAGGCGCACAGACAGCGGCAACCAGGAAAGAAGGCGCCGCGCATGCCTGGCATGGGCATGACGCGGTACGGGATATCATCTTCCTCATCCGGCTCCCACTTGGTGCCATCATCCTTGCGCTGGAGCCGAATCGCATTCCAGCGTGGCGGGTTAAACGTGACCTCCTCGGTCATTATCAAACATACGAGCTCACTGCCCTCATAGGGCATGTGCTGCGGAGAGCCGATCTGGCGGCGCCGGGCAAGTGCCGCCTTGAGCAGCCGAACATCCTCCACCAGGTCCGTGATCCTGCGCTTATTCCGCCTGATCGAAGTCGCATGATTGAGCGCTGTTTGGACAGCTTTGCGTATTAGGCTCATCCTCCTGGCACCTCCCTCAGCAGCGTCGAATCGTCGCGGCTGAACTGGAGCTCACACGTGTTTCCGCCACCGAAGCGCGCGACAATGCCGAGCAGCGGTGCCTGGAGATTTTCGTAGCCGGTCAGCCCGTGACTGCCGGAGACAATGTTGATGCGCCGGGCGAGATTCCAAAGCTCGGCGGGCAGGTCCTCGCTGAGAGGCAAAGTGCCATCCACCGTTGGCTCACTAACCGCGCGATGCACATCCATCGCGTAGGTCTCGCGCGAAACGAAGCCTGGCAGCGGCACCTGAAGCACGGTGCCACAGGTGAACGGATCGAGTTCGTAGGCTCTGCCTGCGAACCCTGTCGCCGGATGCCGAACGGCGGGCCGATAGATGACATTGCCTGCCGTGCCGGCAATGGTGTACCGCAGCTTCACCGCCGTCGCCGGCTTCGCACGGCCTGGATCGCGGGCCATACGCTTCGAGCCCTTGAAGCGCCCGAGCATCTTGATTGCCGGCTCGCGGAGAAGCACGATCTTCTGGTCGTAGTCGATCGACTCGATTTCGATGTGCTGCCACCGCGGGTGCACGTCGTCATCAATGACCCGTGCGAATCCAATGAGCGGCATGTCCGGCTGTAACGTACCACCCGTCCACTTGAATTCGCGATAGACCTTTGCCAGTGCCGTGGGATTGCCATCGGCGTCGCGGCCGTAGGCGTCGTCATATTTCCAGCCGGGGATGTATGGATAGGGTGGCGTGCCAGGAAGCGGAATTCCACCGGCAGACAAATCCTCCCAGTTGGGAATCAGGTCTTCAAACTGGTCAAACTCAACTTCCGCGCCGCCGGGCGTCGCGCCCTCCAGCGTCTGTACGGCGCCGTAGCGACCGTCGAGCGACTCGCGAATATTCAGGGTCGGCACGAAGCGTTCGTCGATCGATACGTCGAAAGCATTGGCGCCGAAGAGCGAGACGAACGCGTACCGCGGCAACTGGCCCGGTTCAGCCGGGCTGGCCAGGAAGCATCGCACGCCCGGGGCGGCGGCCGCGATCGCATGCATCCATTGATCGGCCGGACGATTGTCGAGCCCGACCGGCGCGCATTGGATCGAATCGGCCCCGCCAATGAACTCACACTCCGTGGACACGCCGACGCGGTCAAACTCCGCGGCGGCGTGCTCCATGAATGCCGTTACCACGTCGCGCAGCGCGCCTTCACGAAGTCGAATTGAAACGTTGCCCTCGCCGTCAACGACGGCTCCGTAGTTCAGCTGTCGCGCCAGATCGTAGGCCACGAGTTCCACGCCTGGTGCCGCACGCACGTCGGCAATCGGCCGCGGCATGTCGAACCGGCCGCGGAATACCTCGACGTCGTCCCGCAACAGTCGCACCACGGCCCCCGCGCCGAATGGTGGATGACGCCAGTCGCAGTTGAAGCGCACCGTCAACTTTGCAGGGCCATTGTAATTGCGCTCAAACGATGCCATCGCAACGCCGTGCGGCGATGGAACGCCAGGCGTCGAATTCGCCAGCACGACAGCGTTATTGACGAGCAGCTGGTAGAGCGCCATAAGGACAATCAAGCCTCGGGAGGGGTGCTGCCCTGGGCCATGATGATGAGCTCGGGACAGAACCGACCTCCAAATGGAAGCTCGGGAGGCGGCACATCGACGATCACCCAGTTCGCACAAAGCAACTCGACCTCCGCTCCATCCTTGATTTCGATGTCGCCGAACTCGCCGGCCAGTTGCTGGATGTCTGTGATCGCCTTCAGCAGTTCCGGGTTCGTCCCGTATTGCGTTATTGCAACGTAGAATTGGATTGCAAACTGAAGATTCTTCGAGTCGCTCACCACGTTGGCGATTGGCTGGTACAGCCCGACGTGACTCACCGGCGGCGTCAACAGCGGAGACGCAGGTATTCCGCGAAGAAACCAGTCTCCGATCTGCATGCCGTTGAAATAGAGTTGCCTGGCCAATCACACGCACCTACAGTTTGATCCTCACACGGTCGTCACATTCCACCATTGCCATTTCGTGCAGCCTGTCTTCTACGATCGCCGGCAAATTCGCCCAGTCGATCATGAAGGCGGCTCCGATCACGAGGCTTATGTTTCGGCGAAAGCAGATGCGCTCGACGGCACTCTCACCCTCCACTTTGACGAGTCGGCTAAAGGGGCGAGGTGTTCCTCCACCCGCTTGCGCGCTTGCTCATCGAGCCACCTGTCCATGAGTATTTCGAGGGCCTTGTGCTTCACGCCGTTCAGCGCGAGTTGCGTCAGCCACGTCTCGACCTGAACCTCCAGCGGCATCACCGAGCAGAGGAGCTCCATGGGAGATCGTTCGACGCCGTTGACCAGGATGCGTTCCGGCACCGCGCCTCCCGCCTCGTTCTTGATGCCTTCAACCGCGTCAATGAAATCCCACGCGAACTGCATCGCCGCCTGCATCGAATCGGCGAGAAACTCCAGCACCCGCACCCGCTCGCTCGCGAGCATGTACCGATGCTTGATGACGATCTTCTCGGCGCCAAACGCCAGCACGATGTTCGGGGCCTGCCTCTCCAATGACACCTTCATTCAGCACCTCCGCTCAGGTCTGTGCCTGGGCCAGTAATTGTTCTTCTCCGACCAACGCCCCCGTTACGCGGTCAAGCTTCGCGACCAGGGTGGCAATCTTTTGATTGATGGATCGTGCCGCGTCGGACACCTGCTTCGCCTGCTCCGCCAGACCCGCGGCCGGCTGTTGATTTTGTCCCGCCGGCGCGAATGGATCGGCCGGCTCGGGCTTTCCGCGCAGCGCCGCGTCCCGCCTGCGATGTACCCTGATCTCGTTGCGGATGCGCTCCCGCTCCTGCTCCAATGGCCGTCGCGCTTCTTCGATCATCTGCTTGCGCAACTCGGATTCAACGAAGTCTCGGTCGACGTCAAATCCCTCCCGCCGCATCGCTCGCACATGCTCCGCCGCCCTGGCACGCGCGGCCCGGCCGGCCAGTACGGTTTCGCGACGAAGATCCCGCTCGATCAGGTTCAGCTTCAGGAATCGATCGCGCTCACCTTTCTCGGTGAGACCGAGCGCGTTCGGGTCCACCAGTGCCGGCACGACGCCGGCGCCAAACTTCCTGCCGCGCGGAGCAAAGTCCGCCTCGAGCGCAGCCAGTTGGTTCCGCAGATTCTGAAAGCCGATGCCGGCGATGACGGTGTTGGCCCATTGGTCGACGCGATCGATGATGTCGGCCTTCTTGGAGCCGCGTGCTGCGCCTCGCTCGATGCGTGCCGCTCCACCTGGTCCCACTGGCGGCAGGGGAAGCGAGTCGAGTATTTCATCCTCTGACCGACGACCCATGAAATTGCCGGCATCGCCTCCAAACCACACACCCGGATCAAACCCGAGATGCTTTTTGAACCAATGCCTCGCCGCCGGGCGCATGCCAAAGCGCCGCTCTGTCGACGCCAACGCGGTCGTCGCCAGCATCTGCATCATGCCTGTCTGCCAACTGCCGGCGACGGCGCCGCCCGGCGATGGTGCCTCACTGATGAGCCCGCCCGTGATTTCGCTGAGCAGATCCCGTATGAGCGATGCGCCCTTCGCGAGTGCCTTGGTAATGGCGCCGACGATGCCCCGTCCGATCGCGTCGGCAATGTCCAGTCCAAGACCCATCGCCAGGCCCGCCAACCCCATGCCCTTTCCACCCGATTTTCCGAACAGCACGTCGGCGATGCTGTTGCGCGGGTTCCGCAGAAACTCGGTGATACCTGCCATCACGTTCTTCACGCGACCGAGGACATGATTGAGCGACTGGCTCTTCGCCACCTGCATGCTCATCAGGTCCAGCGCATTGCCGATCTCGTTCTTGATCCGCTGGAACGCGAAGACGGTGGCGTTCGATGACACGCCCACCTTGCGGGTGGAAAGGGCCATCTCCGCGATCGCCTGGCGAACGGTTTCCGCCTTTTGCGCCGCCGGTCCCAGCGCGTCAAACGCGCCGGCGCCGTGGATGCTATCGAAGGCTCGCTTCACGCCTTCGGCCCCATCGACAAGGATGCCGAAGTCATCCAGGAAGAGCGTGCTGCCACGCGCCAATCCCGTAATCACGGTGTCAATCGCCTGGCCCGCGTCCTTTCCAGTAACAGCGGCCTTCTTGCTGATGAACTCCACCGCTGTGAGGAGCTGGTCGAACTGAAGGCCGCTGGACAGCGCCCGGTTCGCCAGCGCCATCGCGTCCACGAACTTCAGCGTGCCGCTCGCTGCATCCACGATCTTGTTGGCGTAGAGTGAAACCTGTTCCGGTCGCACGAGTCTCCCGAGCGACCGCCCGAAGGCATCCTGCGTCACGACGGCCCGGGCGCCGCGATCGATCAACCGGTCGAACTGCTGGACCATGGGCCGCAGCCCCAGGTTGATCCCCAGCGCGAAGTTCCCGAGTCGCCCAACGCCTCGGATCGACGCAGCCATGGCCCGGAATGGGCTACTCACCACCGAGGTCGCCGTCTGGGCAAAGCCTCGGAAGCCCCCCAGCGCGGAGCGCAACGCCGGCTGCGTGTCATCCCGCCCTGTAATCGTGATCGAATATAGCAGGTTGTTTGCCATAGCTCGTCGCTATCAGAGGCCCAGTACGCTCGCGCCGATTGCGGTACCGAAGGTGGCCACG
>CAZYLK010000206.1:0-9934 GCA_964648365.1 uncultured Phycisphaeraceae bacterium | reverse complement strand
TGCCACCCGCCGAACCTGTCACGCACCCTGCCTCCGCCTGCCTCGCTGCCTCGCGGGCGAGGCACACGCCCGGCTCGACAACCGCGGGCGTTGGCGTCACAATGCGCGGTTCGCCCGGATGGGTCGCGCGGGAGCCTGGCGCGGCCGGACGTCACAGCCCGAGGACTTCAAGAACCCCCATGGAACCCGACTCCCTGATTCAACTCGCCGCCAGCGGGAACGTTGCTACGGTCGAAGACGAATGGATGAGAATGTTGGAGCGCGCCCGCGACCCGCGAGAGGTCGCGCGCTACAGCGATACACTTAAGACCTTGTCCGACAAGGACAAAGCGGCCGAGGCGCGCGCGCTGGCCTGGGCCGCGATGGAGTCGATGGAATCGCGGTTCGACCCGCTGGCGGTGATGGCGGCGGCCGCGCCGCTGCTGCTCTCCGTGCCGGACGACGCCGAACTCCGCAAACAGGCGGCGGACCTGGTCCGCAAGAGCCACGCCGAGCGGCCGGGGATCGAGGCGCTGATCCGGGAGGCCGGACTGGAGGGCGGACGCCCCATGCGCCGCGCGCTGCGGACGCTGGAGGTGTGCCTGCAACTCGAGTCGGGTTCGTTCGCCGCGGCGCGAGACGAGGACCGCGCGGCGCGGATCGAGTCCATCGACACCGAAGACTGGACGATCACCTTCCACGACGGTTCGCGCACCAAATCGCTCGATGCGGTTCGCTTCGCCGACGCCTACGCCCCGGCGAAGGCCAACGACTTTCGCGTGCTGCGCCGCTTCGACCCCGAGGGGCTGACCGCGAAGCTCGATAAGGAACCGGCCGCGGTGATCGTCTCGCTCCTGCGCATTCACGGCAATCAGCTTAACAGCGACGAACTGGAGTCCATGCTGGTGCCGGACCTGATTGAGCCGGGCGACTGGAAGAAGTGGTTCACCAAGGCCCGCAGCGGGCTCAAGCGGGTGCCGCAGGTTACGGTCGAAGGACGATCGCCGTACTATCTGAAGTACGATGCGTCACAGGACTCCATCGAGGAGCAGTTCTGGAGCGAGTTCGACGGTAAGCATGACGCGCTGGACAAGTGGTCGATCGTCGAACGGTACGTCCGGGAGTGCAAGCAGCACAAGTCGGAGCCGGATCACGACCTGCTGACCCGCTTTCATACGGAGTTGCAGGCGCAGGCTCGGCGGCGCATCGAGTCCGGCGCCAAGGCCGCCCTTCGCGACGCTCTGATCGCGTACCAGAGCGGGCGCCTGGTCGGCAACGACGAGTCGACGCGGGTGGTCCACGATCTGCTCTCGTCCATTGAGGATCTGGAGTCGCGGCTGGTCGAACTGGACGTGGACGCGCTGACCTGCGCCGCGCTGGACTGCCTCAAGGAAGTTCATGCGGATTCCTGGCGCGACGTGTTCGTCTCGCTGCTGCCGCTTTCGCGGATGAACGTGTGCGAGCACATCGCCGAGCACCTGGTCAAGTCCGGCTTCGACGTCCCGGACTTCGAGCCGGTGGTCGATCGCATCCTGGCGGAGCCGGCCGAGCACTTCGAGGCGCTGCTCTGGCTCTGGAACGGGCCCAAGCAGGAGCAGAAGATCAACAGGATGCCGCCGGTGACGCTGCTCATGCGGCTGATGGGCGTGCTGGCGGAAATGCGCCGCGACGACACGCTGGAGTCGGCGGTGCTGCGCGAGTGCGGGGCGCGGGCGCGGGCGGTGCTGTCGGCGCGGAACTACGCCCGCTTCGAGGCCAGCCTGAAGTCGATGGACCTCAACATGGCCGTGGCGCTGAAGTCGCGACTGCTGCGGCTGGAAATGCTGGGCGACAACGTGTGCGACGACCTCTCGACGCGCATCAATCGCGCGTTCCCCAGCATCATCAAGAAGAAGGAAATCGAGCCTTGGCTGCGCGAGGACGTGCTGTACGTCACGCAAAAGGGCATGAACCGCCGGCATTCCGAGATCGAAGAGCACATCAACGTCAAGCTCAAGGAGAACGCCGTCGCCATCGGCGAGGCGGCATCCAAGGGCGACCTGAGCGAAAATTCGGAATACAAGTTCGCCCTGGAGGAGCGCGACCTGCTCCGCGGCCGGCTGGCCATGATGCAGGAGGAAATGGCCAAGGCGCAGGTGATCGATCCGAACGACGTGCCGACCTCCTACGTCGGCATCGGATCACAGGTCCAATTGCGACCCGCCGGGGGGGGCAAGGCGCTTCAACTGAGCATCGTCGATCCCTGGATTTCCGACATCGAGCGGCACCTCTACAACTACCGCACGCCGCTGGCGCAGGCCCTGCTGGGCCGCCGCGTGGGAGACGCCGTCGAACTCAACATCGGCGGCGTCGCCGGCGCCTACGAGATCGCAGCCATCGGTAATGCCCTGCCGGATCTCTAAGCGCCAGCGCACCCGGTACAAGCCGCCACCGCCTTCACCGCCCCGCGATTCATGGCGGGGTTCAACTGCATGTGCGCTCGAATCTTCGGTTACGCGGCTGTCGCCTCAGCGCGCCGGGTCCGTCGCGACGGCGCCGAATCAAGCGATGGACTACGTCGGTCGATGCACCAGCGGCGACACCCGTGGATGGCCGTTATCGGCCGCGGGTGACGCCGGTGTCGACGCGACAGCGGCAGTGAGCCAGGCGGTATGGTCGCCTTGCGCGGCGTGGGGCGGGCAGGCCGGTTGCGCATGGACGAGCTGCTTCGCGGCGGACGGACGCGCGTTTTCTTCGCGCTGATGGGGTAAGCGATGACCAGCTCTTCCACTCGAGAATCGAAAGCGCCCGGCGGCGGGCGCGGCCTGACCTCCCTGGCTGAGTCGGGCGCCTCGGCGGTCGACGGACTTGAAGTCGTACAACGAGCGCTCGATCCCTCCTACGGTGGACGGGCCGGCGGCGCGGGTGACGTGGCGCTGACGGCCGATGATCTGGCGAGCGCGCACACGCAGCGGGCGTTCATCCAGGTGCTTCGCTCCAACAACGTCAGCGTCCGCCGCATTCGCGAGGCGATTTCGTACGAACAGGAACTTGAGCAGTTGCAGATCGAACTGGTCAAGCTGCAGCGATGGATCCAGACCGAGCAGCGGCGGCTGGCGATTATCTTCGAAGGCCGCGACGCCGCGGGAAAGGGCGGCACCATCCGCCGTTTTGCCGAGCACCTTAATCCGCGGGCGATGCGAGTCGTGGCGCTGCCCAAGCCGACGGAAGAGGAGCGCGGGCAGTGGTACTTCCAGCGTTACATGCGCCACCTGCCCAACGCGGGCGAGATCGTCTTCTTCGACCGAAGCTGGTACAACCGCGGCGTGGTCGAACCGACCAACGGGTTCTGCACGCAGGCCGAGTACGAACGTTTCATGCAGCAGGTGCCGGAATTCGAGCACATGCTGGTCGAAGACGGAGTCGTCCTGGTCAAGTTCTGGTTCTCGATCTCGCGAGAGGAGCAACTCCGCCGGTTCAAGTCTCGGGAGAAGAACCCGCTGAAGCAGTGGAAGCTCAGCCCCCTCGACGGCCGGGCGCAGGATCTGTGGGACGGCTACACGAAGCACAAGGAACTGGTCTTCAGCCGGACCCACACCAGTTTCAGCCCGTGGATCATCGTCCGCGCCAACAAGAAGAAGCAGGCCCGCCTGCACAGCATCCGGCACGTTCTGTCCCTGTTCGAATACGAGGGCAAGGCGTCCGCCGGCGTCTCGCTTCACCCCGATCCCAACGTCATCGCGCGCTACCACCGCAACGCGGCCAAAATCGACTGAGCGTGCGGCCGTGCCGGCGGGGCGTTCCAAAAGACGGTTTCCCTTTATACCTGCCGTATTCTGCCGTGCAGGTTATACTCCTGAAGGATTCGACGCGGGCCTTCCCGCCATCCCGGGATGAGGGTTGCCCGGCGCGGGGCGGCACGTCGGCAGGGCGTCTGCGCGTGCGGCGGCGCCCGCGAGAAGAGGCTTCGGTGGGTTCATGACGCTGGTGATTGCCGCAGTGTGTGCCGTAGCCTTCGTCGTCGGAATCCGCATTCTGACGCGGGCAATGGCCGGGTCTTCCGCACGGCGCGGGTGCGCCGGCTGCGGCGCGCCGTTGCGCCGCGGGGCGACCTTCTGCCCACAGTGCGGGCGGAAAGTCCATTGACAAGGACGCGGCGGCCGCAATCGATGGTCGCATCAGACTGCTCCCGCGGAGCGCAGGGAACGCCGGACGGAAAACGTCGCACGGTTCGTGAACGGAGAGATGGTCATGTTCAACAGCGATCGGCAGACAGGTGACGAGTTGACGGGGGGCTCCGCGCGTCGCGTCGCGTCAGCCTTCGGCGCCGCGGCCGTGCTGCTGGCGGCGGTGGGCTTCTATTACTGGTTTATCGCCCGCGTCGAGGTCGGCACCGACGAGATGCTGATTCTCGTCAACAAGACCGGCCGCGATATCCCGGCGAGCCTGGCCGACGATGACTTGCAGACGCAGGTCGTGCTCTATCCGGAACTGGTCCGGGCCATCGCCGCCCAGACCGGCGCGACGGAGGAGGCGGTCCGGCAGGGCACCAAGGGCATCCGCTACGAAGTGCTGCTGGCCGGGCGGTATTTCTACAACCCCTACTTCTACCAGCGCATCGTCGCCAAGGCGACGTTCATCGAGCAGAGCGAAATCGGCGTGAAGATCCGCCGCTTCGGCAAGCCGCTGCCCTTCCCCAAGACGGTGGCGACGGCGGCTGACGAGCGCGGACCGGTAGCGGAGATCCTGACGCCCGGCCGCTACAACATCAACCCGCTGGCGTACCAGGTGCAGCGCTTCCCCGCTATCGAGATCCCGCCCGGACACGTCGGCGTGGTGACGCTGCTTTCCGGCGACGATCCGACGGTCAAGAACACCTACACCGTCGCCCCCGGCGAGAAGGGCGTGCAGCAGGAGACACTCCCGCCGGGGCTGGTGTATGAGAACCCGTACCTCAAGAAGATCGACACGGTGGACGTGCGCAATCAGAAGTACGACATGCGCGACGGGGACTCGATCCAGTTCCCGTCCAATGACAGCTTCACCATTACGATGGAAGGGACCATCACTTGGGCGATCATGCCCGACCGCGTGGCCGAGGTGACCGTGGCCTACGGCGATCAGCAGGACATTCTCGACAAGATCATCATGCCCAACGCCCGCAGCATCGCCCGCATCCAGGGCTCGAAGCTGCCCGCCCGCGAGTTCATCGGCGGCCAGACGCGGAAGGCGTTTCAGGACAAGCTGCTGGCGGCATTGCAACGCGACTGCCGCGTGCAAGGCATCGACATCAAAGATGCCCTGGTGCGGGCGATCCACCCGCCCGCCGAGATCGCCTCGCTGATCAGCCAGCGCGAGCAGGCGGCCCAGGAAATCGAGCGATCGACGAACCAGATGGCGGAGGCCCGGGCGGAGGCGCTGCTGGTGGAGCAAAAGGAGATGCAGGCCCAGAACGCCGCGGTCGGCGACGCGAAGCGCGAAGTCGTCACGGTGGTCAAGGAGGCCGAGCAGGGCAAGGTGGTCTCGGTGACGGAGGCCAATCGCGAGCACGAGGTGGCCAAGCTGCGACTCGAAGCAGCGGAAAAGGAGGCCGCGGCCACGCGCTCGCGCGGGCAGGCCGAGGCCAAGGTCATCCTGCTCGAATACGAGGCGGAGGCGGAACCCCTGAAAGCGGCCGTGGCGGCGTTCGGCGACGGCCACACCTACGCACAGCAGTTCTTCCTGCGGAAGATCGCCCCGTCGATCACGTCGATCCTCTCGAACACCGAGGGGCCGTTCGCGGAGATATTCAAGCAGTTCCAGGCGTTTCCGGCCGCGGGCGCACAGTCCGGGGGAGGTGAATGATGTTGCGCCGACTGATTCCTTTCATGTTCGGATTTCTGCTGATCTGCGCCGGCGGCGTCGGCGCGATCGCGTGGATGACCTGCCGCATCTCGGTGCCGGAGGACATGTGCGCCGTGCTGACGCGCAAGATGGGCGCCGACCTGCCCGATGGCGAGACGATCGCCACGCAGCCGGGCCAGAAGGGCATTCAGGAAGCGGTGCTCGGCCCCGGCCGGCACTGGCGCGTTCCGCTGTGGTGGGACTGGAAGCTGGTCAAGCTCACCGAGATCCCCGCGGGTGATCCCAAGACGTGGCAATGGGAATTCTCGCTGAACGATCAGCAGATCGAGCAGCTTGAGAGCCGTGAACTGACGTTCCACGGCCAGTTCCCGCAGATCGGCGTGGTGACGCGCAAGGTCGGCCCGAAGGGCGCCGGCGTCATCGTGGACCGCGGCTCGAAGCAACAGGGCATCTGGCGCGAGGTGCTTACGCCGGGCGTTTACAAGATCAACCCGGAGATTTACGAGGTCGAGCTGTTTCCCGCGACAGTTATCCCGGCCGGGTTCGTCGGCGTGGTGACCAACATGTTCGGCGAGACGCCCGAGGGCTATCGCGTGCTCGAGGGCGGTGCGGCCGCGCTTGACGAGGCTTCGCCTGCATCCGACGGCGCAGAGGCAGACGCAGACGCAGATGAGGAAGGAATGCCGGCAGCCGAGCCTCAGATTCGGCTGGCCCAACCACTGGCCCGGCCTGGCGAGCGCGGCGTGCTGCGCGACGTACTGCAGCCCGGCGTCTACTTCATCAATCCGAAGCTCCAGAAGGTGACTCTCGTCGAGATCGGCTACAACGAGTTCTCACAGGCTGAGTTCGCCGACGAGGACCATTTGCGCATCTCCTTCCCGTCGGACACAGGGTACACCATCCGCGTTGGCGTTACCGTCATCTGGGGCATCCATCCGCGCCATGCGGCGGAGATCATCAACGACTTCGGCAACATCGACCGGGTTCTGAGCAAGATCATCGGACCGCAGCTTCGCTCGATCTGCCGAAACATCGGCTCGACGTATTCCGCCCGCGACTTCATCCAGGGCGAGAAGCGTGAACTGTTCCAGCGCGACCTGACCGCCGAGTTGCGGCGCGTCTGCAACCAGAAGAACGTCGAGGTGCTGCTGGCGCTGGTGCGCGAGATCGAGGTGATCGCACCGAACGCCGCGCCGGGCGAGGGCGAAGTGACCGAAGATCTCAAGCGGACGATCCAGCAGAGCTACATCGCCATCGAGAACCAGATTACCAAGGAGAAGCAGCGCGAGGCGGCCGCGGTGCGGGCCAAGCTGGAGGAGGAGCGCAAGAAGATCGACATCATGCGCGAAACCATCCAGGCCCAGACGCGCGTGATGGTCGCCGACATCGACGCCGAGGCGCAGAAGGATGCGGCTCAGATCGCGGCGCAGGCGGACCTGGAGGTGGCGACGATCCAGCAGCAGGTGGCCGAACTGGACGCGAAGCGCGTGGAAATCCTCGGCCGCGCCCGCACCGACGTGGAGAAGATGAAAAAATCCGCGGAGGCGGAAGGCTATCGCATGCTCGTCGGCGCGTTCGGCAGCCCGGCGGCGTACAATCTCTACACCTTCGCCGAAAGCTTCCAGCCCGAGTCGATCCGCCTGTTTTTCGCGGGCGAAGGGACGTTCTGGACGGACCTCAGCAAGCTGGAGGAAGCGGGGGCGGCGCGGCTGCTGCAATCGAGCGCAGACGCGCGGCCGTGATCATCGGTGCGCGGCGCACTCTGATGCGTGACGTCTCGCTGCCCTGAGACGTTTGACTCAGGGACGTCGCACAGTCCAACACTCCCGGCATGAATGCCGGGGCTCGGGAGGTGCGTCGCACGTCTCAGCGGCATTCCACCTCGTCGCGCAGCCCGCAGTTCGGGATGCCCATGACGATCGGGTGGACGCCCTCTTCGCTTTCCTTCGTAGCGGTGGCCGTGGTGCCGACGACGTCGATCCAGATGTAGCAGTCCTCATCCACCTTGATGCATATCTGCGAGCCTGAGGCGGTGGAGCCGCGCTGCATTTTGACCTTCATCTTGATCTTCTGACGGCGGTTGCACTTGTTCTTGAACTTCCTGATCTCGTCGCAGCCGATCGAGTCGTCCTCGACGGTCATGAGTACGACGCCCTCGCCCGAATGGTCGGTGGTCAGGATGGTTTCCGGCGCGCCGAGGGAAAACGGACCGATCTGAAAACCCTGCGTGATGGGGTGGCCGTTGTTGTAGATGTGGATGATATTCTGCGTGACGCGCGACGTCTCTTCTCCGTTGCCGATGCCAAGCTCGTCCGACTGGCCGGCGGAGAACGTCAGGTAGGGCTTCTTCTGCCGCACGACGTTGGTGGCGTCGATCGGCTCGATCCAGGCGTAGATGACGACGTCAACGTCACGGAAATCGGCCTCAGCGATCGAAAAGCGGTCGCCGACACGGATGTTCTGCCGTTGGTACCGGAGTTCGTCCACCAGGTGATTGATGACCGCAAGACCGTTTGCCTCCTGCGGCGGATCCTCGCGCAGCGTTCCGTCATACGTCGCCAGAAAGACCCGCGTCTCGCGTGGGGGGCGCAGATCCGTGACCCACTGGAGCGTGTTGTCAAACAGCGTGAACCCCGCACGGCCGAGCCGGCGGGTCTCAAACAGCCCGAAGAACGCGATCCGCTCCTTGTCGTGGGCGATGATGATGTCCTGATCGTTGACCTGTTGCGCGGACGGTCCGTCGTTCGGCGTTCCCTCGTCGAGGGTCTCCTCGGCCACGTCGTCGCGCAGCGACGGCACCTCGCCGGGACCGCTGAGCACTGCCGGCGGCGTATAAGCCGCGCCGCACCCGGCGATCAGCCCGGGGACGACCATCGCCACGCCCGCCGCGCAGATAAACCTGAACCACCCATCCCGATAGACACTCATCGCCTCGCTCCGACGCCTGATTTGACGACCCATCCCCCCGGCCGGGCATTCCCCGTCAGCGATTGTATCGCGCGAGCGGCGCGATTTCACCTCTTTCTTCGCGGGTTTCGCGCGCTGAGGGGCTTTGCGGCCGTGCTCCAGCCGACCGCTGTAGCGGAACGGGATCGCCCGCACGCGGCGGGCGATGGCGGCAGGGGTGTTATCGGCCCTGCCGAAAGCCTGCCGGCCGATCCAGAGTGGGTCGGCGAAACCCCGACGATACACACGATCCCCGGATCGGATGCTCGGCGGGACGACCGCGGGGCGAGCGTCGCGCGACGCAGGTTGGCAGGGTCCGCCTTCGCTCCGATCCAACCAGGGTCAGCGGTGGGTCAGGCTTCCCGCACGGCCGGGGCGATCGACCCGATCACGGCACTTTCACGATACTGCTGTGCAACCGCTGCTTGCGCCGATCGGGGTCGAGGCATTGCCCGCCGGGCGGGTCGGGCGGAAGGATGCCGATGACGTGCGCCTGGTAGTGGTCGTTGAACTCGTCCAGCGCCACCCGCACGCGGCCGCGGGAATTGGTGACGCCGAGCGACTCCAGCCGCGGGCCGTTGTTGCGCCGGCCGATCTTCGCCAGCACCTCGTGATCGGCCACCGGGTCGCCGCCGCCGTCCACGAGCCGCGCCGCCACGCGGAGCCGCACGCCGGTGCTCTTCGCCTTGACCCGTCTGACGCGCACGTCGCAGGCATCCGCGGCAAGTTCGGGCAGCGGCGACAGCACGATCGGCCGGTCGCCGCCGTCGTCGACGGATACCCAGAAGCGGTCGATGCCGATGCGCTCGTTGGGCGTCAGCGTGACGACATAGGTGCCGTCGCCGTTGTCCACCACTTCGCCGATGTCGACGCCCTCCGCGCTGCCGGGCGCGTGCTCGACAGTCACGTCGTTCGCGCTGCGACCCAGGGGCGCGCCCTGCCAGTCGAACAGTTCGATGGTCATCTCGAAGGCGCCGTTCTTCTCGTCGATCGACACGCGGGACTGCACCGCGTCCGCCCGGCCCAGCAGGTCGGCCCTCCAGGCGTCGAACATGTCCTGAAGCTGGAACACCGGGTCGGGGCTCTGGGCGTTCTGGAAGGCCACGTTGAAGTTCATGAAGTACTCGCCGCGGGCGCAGCCGTTGCGGTCGCATACGTCGCCGTCGACGTCGCCGAGGCGGGCGAG
>CAZYLK010000205.1:0-10319 GCA_964648365.1 uncultured Phycisphaeraceae bacterium | reverse complement strand
TCACCGTTAGCGAGTGTGCTCAGGGACGCTTCAGCGTAAAGGCCGTGTTCCGCAATCGCGATCACGCCGGCGGCAGCATCGTCGTCACCGCGAATGGGGAGGCCACCTTCCTCCCCATCAAGGGCACCAAGGCCAAGGGCAAGTTCAAGCGCCGTTCGGGGGAGCAGACCGTCGTGCTGGTGGCCCCCTTCGGGTGCTTCCCGCCCGAGGCCTTCTCGTGTGACTGATCCGGTGTACCGCGCGAGCGGCTGCGCCCCGCCCGTTCGCGATCCCTGCCTCCTCCCGCTATCATCCGCGCCCAGCAGGAGTTTTGGCGCAAAGTCTATGGCTCTCAACGTCATCATCGCCGGCGCCGGCCAGGTGGGGTCGCGGGCGGCCGAGGTCGTCTCTCAGGCCGGGCACAACCTGACGGTCATCGAACTGTCCGAGGAGCGCCTGCGCACCCTGGACGAGCGGCTCGACATCAAGACCGTGCTCGGCAACTGCACGCACATGCGGCTGCTGCGCGAGATCGGGATCGAAGACTGCGACCTGATGATCGCCGCGACCTCGGTGGACGAGGTGAACATGCTCGGCGCCTCGCTGGCCAAGGTCGGCGGGGCGAAGAAGACCATCGCCCGGATCCACCACAGCGCGTTTTTCGAGCTGCGCGATTCGCCCGCGGCCGAGGCGATGGGCATCGACGTGATGATCTGCCCGGAGCACCAGACGGCCCTGGAAATCGCCCGCAGCCTGCGCACGCCCGGCTCGATCGAACTGGAGGACTTCGCCCGCGGCCGCATCGCCATGCAGCGGCTGGCCGTGGAGGACAACACCCCGGCCGTCGAGCACACCCTGGCCGAAGTTGCCCTCCCGCCGGGGGCGCGCGTCGCCATCATCGAGCGCGGCACCGAGGTCTTCCTCGCCCGGGCGGATACCCGGATTCAACCCGGCGACGTGGTCACGCTTCTGGGCGAACTGGATCGCTTCGAGACCGCCCGCAAGGTCTTTCAGAAGGGCAAGCTGCGGCATCTGAACGTCGTGATCATGGGCGGCACGTCGATGGCCGTCTGGCTCAGCCGGGCGCTGAAGAGCCGTCTGTTTTCGGTTCGCCTTTTCGTGACCGATCGGCCCCGGGCGGAAGAACTGGCCGACAAGCTCGATTTCCTCACCGTGATCAACGCCGACCCGACGGATGCCGCCATTTTCGCGGAGGAGCGGCTCGGCGAGGCCGATGCCTTTCTGGCCGTCGACGCCGACGATGAACGGAACATCCTCGCCTGCGCCCAGGCGAAATCGCTCGGCGCAAAAACGTGCATCGCCGTGATCGAGCAACTGACGTACTCGCACCTGCTGGAGCACGTCGGCATCGACCGGGCGTTCAGCCCCCACGTGGTGGCGGCGCGGTTCATTTCCAAGATGGTGGACGCCCGCTCGGCCCGCTCGCTGGCAACCCTGGCCGACGGCGTGGCCGAGGTCTACGACGTCGCTGCCACGGCCACGTCTCCCGTGCTCGGTCACGCCCTGCGCAACGTCAAGCTGCCGGCCGGCGGCATGGTGGCGGCCATTCAACGCGGCGACAACGTCCGCGTTCCCGCGGCCGACGACACGATCGAGCAAGGCGATCGGCTGCTCATTATCGCCGGCAGCGGCATCGAGCGCGACCTCAGCAAACTCATTTCGGGCAGAAAGCAGTGAACTACGGCCTCGTCGTGCGGCAGGTGGGGATGCTCGTCCTGGTGCTCAGCGCCGTCATCTTCGCCATTGCCCTCTTCAGTGCCGCCGACTGGGCTTCCGGCTATGCGGAGGAGCGGGAAGCGTGCATCGCGCTGCTTCTGGCGGCGGGCATCGGGGCGAGCCTCGGCGGGGCTGCCTGGCGGTGGGGCGGCGCCGGGGGTGAACTCGGCCGGCGCGAGGCGCTGCTGCTGGTGGCGTGCAGTTGGTTCATCGGCGCGGCGCTGGCGGCGGCGCCCTACCGACTCTGGGCGGCGTTCGCGCCGCCCGATGCCGGCGCGGGGCGATCCGACTTCTCCAGCAGCATCGGGTGCTACTTTGAGGCCATGAGCGGGCTGACGACCACTGGCGCCACGACGCTGACCGCGATCGGCACGGTTCCGCGAAGCCTGGTGCTGTGGCGGGCGACGACGCACTGGCTCGGCGGCCTGGGCATCATCGTGCTGTTCGTGGCGGTCCTGCCGACGCTCGGCGTCGGCGGGAGGCGGATCTTCCGCGTCGAGTCGCCCGGCCCCACGCCGGAGGGCGTCCGCCCGCGCATTCAGGACGCCGCCCGCGTGCTCTGGCTGATCTACAGCGGCCTGACGCTGGTGCAGATCATCGCGTTGTGGCTGTGCGGCATGACGCTTTTTGAGTCCGTCTGCCACACGTTCGCGACGCTCGCCACCGGTGGGTTCAGCACGGCCGACGCGAGCATCGCGGCATATCCGTCTCACGCCCTGCACCTCGTGATCATCGTGTTCATGCTGCTGGCCGGCGTGAACTTCGGCCTCTATCACCACGTCATCCTGGGTCGCTGGCAGCGCGTCCTCCGCGACGCCGAGCTTCGCGCGTACGTTGCCATCATGGCCGTCGCGATCGTCGCACTGACCGTCATTTGTCTCGTCGTCCGGCCGGCTTCCATGATCGACCAGTCGCCCGCGGTCATCGTCCGCGACGTCGCCTTTCAAGTGGTCTCCATCCAGACCACGACCGGGTTCTGCACGGCCGATTTTGACGGCTGGGGGCCGACGGCCAAGGCGATCCTGGTCGCCCTTATGTTTGTCGGCGGTTCGGCCGGCTCGACGGGGGGGGGCATCAAGGTCATCCGCGTCATCATCGCCGCCAAGGTCGCCGCGGCCGATCTGGAGCAGGGCTTCCGACCCAACGTCGTGCGCACCCTGCGCGTCGGCGGACAGGCGGTCGACGCGGAGATGAAGCTCTCTACGTTGGTGTACGTCATGGGCATCTTCGCGTGTTGCGCGGTCGGGGGCCTGGCGCTGCTGGTCATCGAGCAGAGCAACGGCATCGACCCGACCACCGCCTTCACCGCCGCGGCCGCCACGCTGAACAACATCGGCCCGGGTCTCGGCCTGGCCGGCGCGACGCAGAACTACGCATGGTTCAGCGATTCAAGCAAGGTGGTCATGTGCCTCCTCATGGCGGTCGGCCGACTGGAGCTTTTCGCCGTCGCGGTTCTGTTCTCACCGGCCTTCTGGAAGGCGCCGTAAGGGCTCCCCGCACTTCCGCCCAACCCGATTCCGCCGCTGCAACACCGCTGGCAGCCGCCTCGCAGTGCGGGTGGGGGAGATAACTCAGTCTCCCAAAGTCGCCTTGGCCCGCTGCCGATAACCCCATCGGCAGCGGGTTTCGGGTATCCGACTGTCGGGCCTCAACCGGGAGGTATCGGCCGCGCGGTGTGCGGCCGAAGTTCCGAGACCCTCTGACCCTTTGTTTACACCCTTTGGAGAACGCACGAATGACGACGAACACCTGCCAGACCACCCCTGATAACAGCAACTGCTGCGTCGGAACCAAGGTTCCCTTTGACAGCATCAACGAGCCGGGCGCGTACATCTGCAACTGGACCGGACACCTGCTGCGCGTGCCCGAGGACGGCGTCACGCCGGGCCGCTCGCCCCTGATCAACATCGTCGGCGGCGAAACCCTGTGGGTCACCAAGATCAGCGACAACCCGTACATCACGCTGACCAAGGCCCGCATTCTGGCGTCGAACTTCGACGTCAACGTCAGCTTCTAAGCGAAGCACCCAGGAATCACCGACACCGCAGGTGACGTGACGGCGGCCGGCTTCATACCGGCCGCCGTTTTCGCGCGCGCTGCCTGCCCCTCTGGTGTGGGACAGCGGCTTCCAGCCGGTGGACCCCCGCATGAATGTCGAAGATCCGCCGCGGCGGGCCGGGGCTCGGGCATCCGGTGTCGGCGAGTGGCCGCGCGGCCGCGAGCGGGTTACAATGCCGCGCAGTCGTGGTGGTCCGGCCGGGGGTTCGATCAGAACCCGCCGTGCGCGTCCCCGACGCAATCTGTGCAGTGGATTGGCCATCGGCACGCGGCGTGCTGTGCGTGCGGACGGTCAAGGCAGTTCGGCCGCGGAATCCCAACGACGTTTGACGGTGGGGCCGGTGGAGGTTTCAGTGCGCCAGCGGCCCCGCAGTGCGGGTCGACCGCGGCGGGGTCGTTTTCCCTGGCGAGATCATGAGCGCAGCAATCACGTCCGACATCGGCCGCACGGGTTCGTCGAGCTTCCGACGCACGGGGCCGGTCATCTGGATCCGGGATCTTTTCAGCAGCGTCTGGCTTGGCGTGGCGCTGCTGGTCGTCCTGTTCGTCTATTGTTCGATCGGAAGCGCCGTCCCGACCGTTCGGCAGCGGCCGTTCTTCGAGATGACCGAGTTCGAGTGGTTCCACTGGTGGCCGTTCGACCTGCTCATCGCCCTCATCTGCATCAACATCACGGTCGTGACGGTGCGGAAGATTCCGCTGCGGCTCGTCAACGCGGGCGTCTGGATGATCCACGCGGGGATCATCACGCTGGCGATCGGTTCGGTCATCTACTTCACGAAGAAGATCGAGGGCGACGTACCGGTATTCCGCCGCGCCATCGCCATGACCGCGCCGGACGGCGCGCGGGCGGAACTGGTGGCGCTGCCCGGGGCGAAGACCTCCTTCTCGACCTCGCAGGGCGTCTACCAGGCGCAGGTGCAGAGCACACACAGCGACTACACGCTCCTGACGGGCGCGGACAAAGGTAAGAAGACGCACGCCGTGACGGTGATGATCACGCCGCCGGCCGGCGAACCGTTCGCGCGGCAGCTCTTGTCCGGCTATCCCGAGTACACCGAGGACGTCGTTCCCGGCAAGGGCAGGGCAATCAAGACTCTGGGCCGCGCGCTCGTGGACGAATCGTTCAAGGCTGAGTTGGAGTACGTGCCGGCGACTACGTTCGGCGTCATGAGCACCTGGGCGCTCTACGTGCGCGAGGTGGGCGATAATCACTGGGTCGAGCGGCCCATCCGCGGCATGCCGCGATACAACGACCGCATCGCCTCGCGCGACTGGGTGATCTCCGATGAGAAAATTAACGCCCTGCGGCCGATGGACATCGAAGTGCCGCCGTCGGACCAGCCGGATGCCCTCTCGGATGCGTCTGTACACGTGACCGGGTTCCTCCGTTACGCCGAACTGCGCCAGTCCTGGCGCGAAGGCGGGGCGCAGTTGAACCCGCGGCTTGAGCTGATGGTGTCGGGCCCGCACGCGCAGGCGCAGACGTATGACCTCTTCGCCGGCAGCGCCTCGCACAACAAGCTGGGCGGTGCGATCGAGTTCCGCTGGCTGCCGGATGCCTCGGGCGTCGACCGGCTTCCCACCGCGTCGCAGTCGCAGCTTGTGTTTCACGTCGATGATCCGCATGTGGAACTCACCGTGCCGGTCGCGGAGCAGATCGTCGGTCAGGACGCGACATGGACCGACATCGAAGGCTCGCCATTCTCCTTCCGCATCACCGGCGTCATGGACGATTTCGCCCGACCGGCCGGCGGCACCGTTTCGATCGCGATGGTCGAACTCACCGACGGCGAGAAGTCCTGGACGCGTATCGTGGCCGACGACCCGGCCGCCACACGCGATATGACCAGCGCGGACGGCGCCGATCACGCGGCCGGCGGGGGGTTCCTGGATCCGGATCCACGCATCGAGGTGACCTACGAGCCGGCGGGCGCACCGATGATCTTCGCGGCGCTGCCGGATGGGCGGCTGTTTGTTTCGGCCGTCGTGCCCGGGGCGGAGCCGCTGCAAGAGTTCGTCAAGATCGGGGAGCCGCTTTCGTTCGACGGTTCGATTCAAGTGACGCCGACGTCCCTGATGCTGCGGGCCGAGGCGGACATCAAGCCCTACATCGTGCCGGAATCCGCCCGCCAGCGCGACGCCCGCGAGGCCGCGTCCATGATTCGCCTTGATGTCGTGTCCGGCGGCGTGACGCAGACGCAGTGGCTGCGCTACAACGAATGGGCGCTGCCGGGGCCTGAGTTCGGCGTCGGCCGGCTCCCGTACATGCCCGTGGTGTTCCGTCTTCGCGATGGACGGCAGGTCGAAGTGCTGTTCTCCCGTGAACGGGAGGAACTGCCGTCGCCGGTCATTCTCGAGGAGTTTGAACTGATCTCGCATGACGGCGGCTTTACCGGTTCGAACCTGACCGTGCGCAACTGGGAGTCGCACGTGCGCTTCCTCGCCGGCGACCAGTGGAGCGATCAGATAAAATCGCTCTCGGTCAACTCGCCTACCGAAGACCGCGGCTTCTGGTTCTTCCAGTCGGCCTGGGACGCCCCGCAGCGCAACAACCTGACCGGCGGCATGAACTATACGATCCTCGGCGTCGGCAACCGCGAGGGCGTGTACACGCAACTCTTCGGCTGCTGCGTGTCCGTGGCGGGGATGATCTTCGCGTTCTACGTCAAGCCCATCATCAAGCGCCGCCGCCGCGAACAGGCGGCCGCGAAGGTCGAGAAGGCGGACGTGATGTCCGTCGACAATGTTGAACCCAAAGGCGTCCGCGAGCCGGTGGGAGTCGGATGAATGGCGAATGCCAAATGTCGAATAGCGAATAGCGAATAACGAATGAAGAACGCGACGGCGCGGTATTACGCAATCCGAGCCGCGACGATGAGGGAGCGGCTGAACTCGGGAAGAGCATTCGATCTTGCGGTGAACTCTCGACATAAGTTGAGTGATTCCAACCGGGTCTGAGAATACGACATGAATCGAGCCATCCATATTACGATCTCGGCGTGCATGATGTGCGCGGCAGCCTTCGTCCCGTCTTTCCCCAGCGCCCGCGCCGCCACTGACGCCTCACTCTACGAGCAGGTCGACCTGACCCCGCTCGATCGCATCGCCGTCCAGACCGACGGCCGGGTGCGCTCGTTCACGTCGCACGCGCTGACGAACATGCGCTACGTCAGCGGCCCGCGATCGATCAATGATCAAAGCCCCGAGTTCACCTACCTCGACCTGATGTTCCGCCCCGAGCGATACCGCGACCAGGACATCATTTACGTCAAGAGCAAGCCGCTCCTGCAGGAGATCGTCAAGACGCTCGAAGGGCACGGCGTCGACGCCGAACGCGGCGCGGCCATTATGAAATCCCGCATGGTCGCGCCGGCGCTCTTGCAGCAGCCGGCGGTGACGGCGCTGCTCGACCTGCGGGCCACCGACCTGATCCGCACCGCCAAATTCGTCGACATGATCCAGAGCGGCCTGGTGGCTTTCCGCTCGGACTTCCTGGCCGCCCAGCTTCAGATCATCCCCCCCCCCAGCGGCGACCGCAAGACGGCCTGGGCCACGCCGGACGAACTGCTCGGTTTCGGCGGGCCGCAGTCGAAGCTCAATACGGACTTCGGCCTCGACGACGCGGGAAAGAAGAAACTCGCGCAGGTCTGGACCGCCCTGGGCAACGCCTGGCGGGCAGGCAACGCCGAGCAGGTCAACGCCAAGGTGGCGGAACTGTCCGACCTGCTCGTAAGCGTCAGCCCCGAGCTTTATCCCTCGGCCGACCGGCTGGCGATGGAAAGCTGGTACTTCCGCAATGGCAGCATGACGTGGATCTGGTACCTGTACCTGGCCAGCGTGATCCCGCTGCTGATGGCGGTAATTTACAAGTGGTCCGGAGCGCGCCTCGCGGGGCTGATTATCTTCGCAGCCGCCTTTCTTCTGCAGACGGCGTCGATTGCGATCCGCTGGTATGTTTCCGGCCGCTGGCCTAACTCCAACATGTTCGAGGCGGTCACCACGTCGGCCTGGTTCGGCGGCGTGGGCGCGCTTGTCACCGAATACCTCGTCCGCCGCACGGCCGTGAAGAATCTCTTCGCGCTCGGCTCGGCCGTGGTGTCGATGGCGGCGCTGATGGCGGTTCACTTCCTGCCCGCCACGCTCGATTCAACGCTCAACAACCGCATGCCCGCCCTGCACGACATCTGGCTCTACATCCACACCAACGTCATCATCTGGAGCTACGCCGTCATCGGCCTGGCGGCGGTGACGGCGCTGCTCTATCTGGGCTATCGCTGGATCCAGATCATGCGAAGGGGCACGATTGGCGTGTTTCGCGGCCTGCTGCTGCCGATCGCTTTGGTCGGTCTGAACTGGTCGGCCGGGCGGGTGATGATGGAGATCGTCGGCGGGGCGAACTGGGCCTACGTCAGCCGGGGTCAGCAGTTCACGTGGTTCGGCATACTTGGCATCTCGGCGGGCCTGGTGCTCTTCGAAGCGCTGGAAGCCCGCCGCCGCCGGCTCGAAGGCGCGACGGTCGAACGGGCCGCGTCCGGCGGGGCGGACGCCCTGATCCGCGGCGGCGCCGGCGGATCGTTCCTCAAGCCGGGAGCGCCGACCGTGGCCCAGGTGCTCGACGCCGGCACGATGGTGTCGATGGAGGTGGCGTTCATCATGCTGTGGGCCGGCGTGGTGATGGGCGCGATCTGGGCCGACCACGCCTGGGGCCGCCCGTGGGGCTGGGATCCAAAAGAGACCTTCGCCCTGAACACGTTCATCATCTTCCTTATCCTGGTTCACATCCGCCTCAAGGTAAAAGACAAGGGCCTGTGGACCGCCGCCCTGGCCTTGATCGGCTTCGAGGTGATGATGTTCAACTGGATCGTCATCAACTTCATCGTCGTCGGATTGCACAGCTATGCGTAGCGGAAGGGAGTGAGGGAGTAAGGGAGTGAGGGATCGAGGGAAGAGGGCAGGCATCCTGCTGCTGGATCGTTGCGTGCGATCCCAGCGTAGCGACGAGCCGCAGGCTTCAGCCTGCGCGATCCCGCGCCCGCGCCGAGCCGCAAGCTTCAGCTTGCGCGATTCCGCGGGAAGTGGAGCGGTTCCGAATCGCCGCCAGCGAGCCGCGGGCTTCAGCCCGCGCGGACGTGCGGCGCAGCTTCGCCCCGCGAGTATCGCTGAGTCCTGCCCCCGCTCTTCCGCGCGCTGCCGGTCGGCACGCTGGTGCGCGCATCAGTCGCCCGTGGTCATGTCATCGACGGCGCGACCTCCGCGCGGGCTGAAGCCCGCGGCTCGCTTCAGGTACGCTGCCTCATGACCCACCCGCAAGACACGCCGGTGACAGTCGTCGGCGCCGGCCTCGGCGGGGCGCTGATGGCCAACCACCTCGCCCACGCCGGATACCCGGTGCAGGTGTACGAGCGCCGCTCGGATCCGCGCAAGGCCGGCGTCGCCGAAGGCCGCTCGATCAACCTCGCCATCTCCGTCCGCGGCCTGCATGCACTTCAGGAAGTCGGCCTGGCCCAGGCGGTGCTCGACCAATCGGTCGCCATGCGCGGGCGGATGATCCACTCGCGCACGGGCGAACTCAGCTACCAGCCCTACAGCCGCAACGAAAGCGACGCCATTTACTCGGTCTCCCGCGGCGCGCTGAACCTGATCCTGGTGGACGCGGCCGAGCGGCACGGCGTCGGTGTCCACTTCGGCTGCAAGTGTACCGGCATCGACCTCGATACCGGCGTCATCAGCTTCGACGGCGACGGCCCCCCCCCGAGGCGCGGTGGGTTCGTCGTCGGCGGCGATGGCGCCTTTTCGGCCGTCCGCGCCCGCATGGAGCATCAGGACCGCTTCGACTACAGCCAGACCTACCTGGAGCACGGCTACAAGGAACTGACCCTCCCGGCCGCCGCCGGCGGGGCGTTCGCGATGGAAAAAAACGCCCTGCACATCTGGCCGCGGCAGTCGTTCATGATGATCGCCCTGCCCAACCTCGACGGCTCGTACACCTGCACCCTCTTCTGGCCGTACAAGGGTCGGTGCAGCTTCGAAGCGGTCAATACGGAGGTCGAAATCGTCGAAGCCTTCGAGCGCGAGTTTCCTGACGCGATCGCGATGTTTCCGGATCTGGTCGAGCAGTATCAGACCAACCCCGTCGGCTCACTGGTCACTGTCCGGTGCGGCCCGTGGTATGTCGGCGATCGCGTCGTGCTGCTTGGCGACGCCGCCCACGCCGTCGTGCCGTTCTACGGCCAGGGCGCCAACGCCGCCTTTGAAGATTGCACCGTGCTCAGCGCCTGCCTGCGTGAGCACAGCGATCGGGCCACCGCCTTTCGCGAATACTACGCTTCGCGCAAGCGCCACGCCGACGCCCTGGCGGACCTGGCCGTCGAGAACTTCGTCGAAATGCGCGACCGCACCGCCGACCCGAAATTTCGCCGCAAGAAAAAGCTCGAACGCCGCCTCCACGGCCTGTTTCCGCGCTGGTACCTGCCGCTCTATAATATGGTGACGTTCAGCCGCATCCCCTACGACGACGCCCGCACCCGCGCCCGCCGGCAGGA
>CAZYLK010000204.1:0-10412 GCA_964648365.1 uncultured Phycisphaeraceae bacterium | reverse complement strand
GAAGGACGCCGCCTGAAGCCGAGCCCATCAACGAAATTTGGCAATAGCTCCATCAACTCCTCGGGTGAGCAGATGATGGGCACGGGCCTCGGGTAACCAGTAGCTGGGCACGGAGGAATTGAGGTAGAGGGTGGGTTTCACTGTTCCAGTTCCGCGAGCCCCAAGGCGGCCCGCAGCGGGTGGAGCCGCGAACTCAGTCTGAACCACGGACACGCACACTGGTCTCGTCGACAATCCAGAGATGCTTCGCCAGCGGTAAGGCATCCAGCAACGGCAGAAGTCGCGCAAACACTCGAGTAACGTGTGGACGGCTCTGTGAGCCGAAACGGCACACGACGATCCCAGGGTAGTCCTGTGGCGGGTAGTTTCGTGTGTTCGCGAAATCCAGATCAAACGTGATGAACGCCCGACCCTCAGCGCGGCAGATTGCTGCGAGGGAGTCATCGGCACCACCGCGCAAGTTCTGATCCCAAACGGTGGCCGTATCATGGCCCGCTGAGCGCAGCATGACAGCCACATCCGGATGGATGTTCTCGTCCGTCTTAAACTGCATCACGCGCTCACCGGCAGCGGTACGATGCGGTCCTTGCTCAATTCTGCAGCGTACTGAAGGGCTGCGCGGATGTCTTCGGGCTCCAGGCGGTACGCTTGCGCCACAGCCTCCGCTGATTCCCCTGCCGCCAGGTTATCGAGAATGACGGAAACCATGACCCGCGTTCCCTTGATGCACGCCTTGCCGTGGCAGACGGTCAGATCAGTGGCGATTCTGGTTCGATAGTCGACGGGTGTCATTTTCCTCTCGCGGGCCACACGGCGGGCAACTGCGCAATCTGGCCGTCTCGCGGAACGAACTTACCAACTCTGGTTCTGGCATTTTGCATCGGCCAGCCGGCGACCGCCGACGCACGCGGCTGACGTCCCCGTCCGTTGCAGACTTCATGCCGAGCCGCAATGGATTATACCGGCGGTCGGCGCGGAAGAAAGTCGCGTAGGACCGCTGCGGCGGGCGCGCCATCGAGCACGCGCGGAGCGGTCCATCCGCGCACGCTAATCCAACAGCCCCCGCAGCACCAAGCGTTCACCGATTGCCGGCGGGGTGAAGGGCTCGAACTGTCCGTCGCGCCACGCCACCCATAGGAGAGACGGGTCTTCGAGCGGCACGTTGAACCGGAACCGCGCCGCTGCGGGCCGGCCGTCGGGCGTTTCGTCGGTGATCTCGATCGTCATGTCGGAAAGCTCAATGACGTCGCCGGCCCGCAGCGGGTGATTCGGCCCGCGGCAGAGCGTGTCCATCGGTTCGAGCAGGTAGCCGCCGTCCGGGCGAATCAGCAGGGTACGCTC
This sequence comes from uncultured Phycisphaeraceae bacterium, assembly GCA_964648365.1. Lineage (GTDB taxonomy): Bacteria > Planctomycetota > Phycisphaerae > UBA1845 > UBA1845 > SURF-32. The sequence goes on along the minus strand of CAZYLK010000204.1, from coordinate 9,071 downwards.
ATCGATTCGCTCGCAGGTGACGTTGTGAAGGCTGGGGCCGAGCACGCGCAGATGTGCCGGCGTCGAGAGTCCATCCGCGGCCCGGCGGATGGTGAGGTAGCCGATCGGCAGCGCCACGGGCGGATTGACGACGATGACGGTCTTGCCCGCAAGGTCTGCGTCGGCGGGCAGGTGAAGCTGGATGGACTCCAGCAGCGATCGCGGCCCGACCGGCATCGTCGATCGAACCAGCATTGCGACGGGCGCGATCAGCAGGTGACAGATGACGAGGACGATCACACCAGTGCGAGCCGTCCGCGACGCATTCGTGCGCCACGCGCCGGCGTTTGCATCGCGATCACGCGGTCGCGACCACGCCGCAACAATGCGAGCGATGCAGCCGAAGGCGCCGATGCCGGCAAAGTTCAGCAGTCGATCCGACGGCACCATCGCGCAGATCGGCGGGATCGATAGCAGCATTGCGACGAAGTAGAACCGGCCGACGGCATCTTCCCGCACCGCTCGCCACAGCAGTGCCAGCGCCGCGGCGGCGATCGCGGCCGCCACCACGACCACGCCGATCATCGCGGCCAGCGGCAGGAACAGACCCGCGACCGTGTAGATGTCCGCCGGGGGAAACGCGGTCAGCCCGGCGAGAAGACAAGGCACCCGCCACGCTGCCTCGCCTACGAATCGGATCGGGTCGGCGAGCGGATCGACGTAGACGCCGATGCCGTCGACGCCGTATCCCGCCAAGGACCACACGATCCGCCACACGATCACCACCAGAATGTGCGGCAGCAGCGAAGCCGCCCGAATCCGGCGTGAGCCGCCGTCGACACACAGCGCGTAAGCCGCGATGTAGGCCAGCGCCGCAATCCCGGACTCTCCCGCAAGCAATGCCACGGCGAGCATCAGCGCGGAGAGCACCGAGAACCTCCAGCCGCCCCCGCGGCGCGATCGGACGTACGCGATGATCGCGAGAACGCCGAACACGGCCGCGACGACGGCGTTGCGATTGGCCAGCCACGCGGCCGGCGTGGCGTGGGCGTCGTCGATGGCATAGAGCAACGCAGCGATCGCGGCCACGGCCGGCGCGGCCTCCAACATGCGGTAAAGCCGCGCGACGCCCAGCACCAGCGCGACGTACCAGGCAAGGCTGTGTGCGTGCATGAGCGCGGCGTGCCGGGGCCATAAGGCGTAGTCCACGATGTGCGTCATCGCCGTCACCGGCCGCAGAAACGCGCCGCGCCCGTCGGTGACGCTCCACCACGGCAGCAGGCCGAGGTCAATGCCGGCCCGGTTGGTGTCGGGCGAAAAGAATCGAAAGAGATCGAGCAGCGGTCCGTGTGTGAAGAGGGCTTCAAAGCCGGCGGGGCGGAGGATGGCGAACTGGTGGAAGTAGTCATCGGCCGACCAGCCGACCTGCAGCGCCGGCCACGTCAACGCCAGCGTGATCAGCAACAGACAAAACCAGCCTCGCGGCGATGCGATGCGGTCGGCGATCTGGCAGGTCAGGCGTCGAATCAAGCGGGCTTACCTTGTGTGGAATGTTCAGGATTCCCCGGGCTTTACCGAGGGCTCTTCCGGCCAACCACGCTTTCGTTCGCGCGAACGCGGCAACGCCCCACCCCTGCTTCGCCGCGCGGTCGAAGACTGTGACGCATATGCCGGCCTGGCGTTAGGGTCCGCCGACACGGCGAACTCGCCGATTCACCAGTGCGGTCCCGCGGACAGATCCGACTCATCACAAGCGCCGCTGCCCGTACGCCGGCAGCGTCGTCAGCCGCGTATCCTCGACGGCGCCGCCCATCGTGAAGTGGTACAACGACTGAAACTCGATCCCCTCCAGGCCGAACGTCTGGTGCATGGGATCGTCGAAGTAGCAGCCGATGCCGGTGGCGCGGATGCCGGCCGCCTCCGCCTCCAGGTAGAGCACCTGGCCGATGAGTCCCGTCTCCCAGAAGAGCCGCCGATAGATCCACGGGCCATACGTCTTCAGCGACGCGTGGTAGGTCGCAAGCATGCCCAGGCTGAAGCAGCCGTCGCCGGCGATGTCCTGGGTGCAACTGACCTGGCTGGCCAGCGCCGTGCAGCCGGCGGTGCGCAGGCGATAGAGCGGAAGCGCGGCCGGGCAGCCGTCGGGGCGTATCCACTCGAACGTGTCGGGCCGGCCGTGATCCAGTTCGGTGATGCCGAGAAACTCTGAGGATCGCCGTGCGTCCAGCGCGTGTTGCAACGTCTCCAGCCGAGCTTGATCGCGCACAAGGCAATACAGGCCCGGCGGAACATCGTCCACACGGTGAACGAAGAGCAGCAGGTCGATGAGGGTGGGGGCGCCCAGCGCGTCAAACGGCGGCGGACCTGGCAGCGTGCGATGCAGGATCTGGCAGAACGCGTCGTGTGGCAGGCGCGTCCGGCCGTCGTAGGCGACGGCGCTGCGGCGGGTACGAATGATGGCGGCGGCGCTGGTGGCGGTGGCTGACGCGGCGGTTCGTTGCGCTGTGGCGGTCGGCGGTTCGAGTGAAGTCGCGTCCGACGGTGCGTGTAACGGTGCAGAATCTTCGTCCGCTGGTTGGAATGGTGATGAAGCCGTCGCATCCGCGCGGGCTGAAGCCCGCGGCTCGCTACATCGCGGTGCGCGATCGGCAGCCGCGCCACTACCGGCGGAATCGCGCAGGCTGAAGCCTGCGGCTCGGCGCTGAGGCAGCTCGTCCGTGCGCGGCTTGTGGCAGCAGCGATGCACGATGTCGATGGCGTCCCAGCGGATAACGCTCGGGCTGAGCCGGTTGGCTTTTCCAATCCAATCTGCGTCGCGGACGCCCTCTATGAACGCCGAAGGAAGGTCGATGACGGGAGCACCGCCGCTGGCACTGTCAGTGCCGCCGGCACTGTCGGACAACGCATCGCCCGCCGGTCCAACGACCATCAGCAGATCGGCGACCTCAGGCTCGTCGTCGTGAAAGTCTCCGGCGCGGTCGGTCCCCAGCAGCGCGGCGACGTCATCATCCGACGGCCGATCGAGTACCACGGCGCCCCATCCCAGATACGCGGCGGCAAGACGCAGCGCGCCGACCGCATGACCCACGTCATGCTGGCAGTAACGGTACGCGCGCTCGCCGTACTTCCACGCCTCGCGCCAGTGGATCGACGTCAGACCGACGACCAGCAGCTTGCCGGCGTCCGGCAGTGCGGCGGGCAGAAGTTCCCAAGTGGATGACGCGATGCGGGCGCGAACTTCCAACGCATGCGCGTCAGGTGCGTAGTGATACAACGCCGCCGAGTCTTCAAACCCGGAGGCAGGGGGGATCAACGCGTACGCTTCCGTCGGATGCAGGTTGCCGCTCGACGGGTTGCATCGCAGCGCCCAACGGCTGCCCCGGTACTCCTTCCACGCGGAAATCGCCATGGACAGGTAGAAGAACGTCCCGATCGCCTGCGCGTCGAGCGTCGCCGGCGCGATCAGCCCCGGTTGGAACAACGCATCATACGCGGGCGGACCGTCGTCCGGCCCCATCGGCAGCGGCCAGCGACGGCAACCGTCGAAGCGCCGGAAAGGCTCCGGCTGCGTCGCCCAGTCGAGGTGGCCGGGCGATCGCGCCGCGCGGTGGAAGCCGTGCTTGGTGCGCTCGTGATAGGCGATAACCTGGGCCAGCGGGTCCATGCGAGCAGACTACAATCGCCGGGCGACGCGGTCACAGAGCGAGGCAAACTGGGGAAACCGCTCCGGATGCAACAGGCAGGCGAGGATCTCCAGCGAGTCGATCAGCCGCGGGCCGCTGCGGTTGAAGTAGGCGTTGCCGTCGACGGCCCAGACGCGACCGTGCCGCACCGCCGGCAGGTCTGCCCAGCCGGGGCGCGTCTCCAGGACGCCGGCTTCTTCGATGGTCCGCGGCAGGTCGAACCCGCACGGCATGACGACGATGACTTCCGGTTGAAAGTCGGCCACCGTCTCCCAGTCGGTGAACCCGCTGCGCACGCCGGGCGAAACCACTTCACAGCGGCCGCCGGCGATCCGGAGCAGATCGGGCATCCAGTTGGCGGCCAGGGAAATCGGGTCGATCCATTCGATGCAGGCCGTCCGCGGGCGAGACGCCTCATCCAGCGTATGGGTGACGCGCGCGACAGCCTCGACCCGGTTTTGCATCGCGGCGACGACGTCCGTGGCACGTGAATTGCATCCGGTTGCAAGACCGACACGGCGAACGTCGTCGAAGAGGCCGTCCAGCGTGGTCGGGTTCAGTTCGACGATCTCGGCGGCCCGGAGCGTCGGGATGGCGTCGAGCGTACGCCGGACGTCGCGTCCGCTGACGGCGCAAACGTCGCAGTGCGATTGCGTAACGATCAGCTCCGGGACCAGTGCAGTCAGGCGCTCGGCGTCGATTTCGTAGAGCGATTCGCCTTTGGCGCTTAGCTCGCGAACCTGCCGGTCGATGTCGCTGCTTGCTGCGGCGGGGTCGATGCGGGTCCGCGTGATCCGCGGCAGTTCATGCACGGCCGGTGGATGGTCGCATTCGTGGCTGACGGCCACGAGCCGATCGCCCAGCCCGAGCGCGAAAAGGATTTCGGTACCGCTGGCGAGCGTGGAGACGATTCGGGGCGGCGGCGGCATGGGTCGTCCTGCGGTCACGGGGACAGGTTTCAGGTTTCAGGTCGCATGCGCGCATCAGGCGCTGCTGCGACCAGGTCGGCAGCTCCATGCACCCGGCCGAACGCGGATTATACCGGCGCGTCCGTCCCGCGCGAACATGTTGACCGACGGTGAGATTCATGCTATGTCCACGATGTTCGGAGTCGGATCACTCAGGCGCGATCGTGACCGGCGCAGCGTTAACGAGTTCATGCCAGCAACCGACGCATCCTATCTGACGGCACAGCGGCCCGCCGCGGCGGGGCGCGACCGCTCCGTTCATTGCCTGCTCCGGGCCGGCTTCTGGCTGGCTTTGCTGGTGATGCATGCGGCCGGCGTCGTGTACGCAGCGATGGGTGTCGCTTCCGGCGAGGTTTCTGCTTTCGACGGCGGCGTTCGCATCGCCTTGCTGCTGGCGTCGTCCGTGCTCTTTGCGCTGAAGGTCGTCGGCGCCCCCTGCGTGCGACTGACGGCTGGCTGGCGTTCAGGTCTGGCCGCCATTGTGGCGGTGGGGTTGACCCATGTCGGCGTCGCCCGGAGGGCGGTTCACGGTGAGGCGGCGGTGAAGCCGTCGTCGGTCGGAATCGTCCTGGCGCTGGGTGCTGCGGGTCATGCCGCGCTGGTGCGCCGCTGGGTGCTGGAGGCGCGGGACGCCTGGGCCGACTCGGTGCCGGTATCCGAAACAACCGCGACGCTTCGCAGACTTGCGGAATCGGCCCATCAGCGGCTGGTTCACGTCACGCAATTGACGCATCTTCTGACCGCTCGCGCGCTCCGCGCGCCGCCTCTTGTCTAGGCCGCTGCCCGGCTTCCACCGACTTCGCTCAGCGCGTCCTCCCTTGAATCAAGGGAAGCGCCGGCGGAGCTGCGCGGACCAGCGGGGCAATCCGTTCCATAAACAGTCCCGTTGTGCGCCGCGTGGCGTTGCCTGCAAGCGGTCCGCGCCGCGGTGAGTTGACCGCTCAGCTCACGGCGGATCGTCAGGGACGGCGTCCCGGACGAGTTCGCGAACGGCCCGTTCGCACCATCCCGGCAGGCGCACGAGGTTGTACGTCCAGAGACGTTTCCGCCGGCGCCGGTGCGCCGGAGCGGAGTTGATATTCCCATGAAGCGCCGGCGCTGCGCCCGACGCGCGCCCGGCAAGATGGAGCAGTAATCCCAATGACCAGCAATCAAGTGAAGACGGCCTGCGCGGCCGCGTTGACGGTGTGCGTCACCATGGCGCCGGCGGCCGAAGTGCCGTTCGTAGAAGATTTCACCAGCAACAGCGCGAACTGGTACAACAATCCCGGAAACGCGCCGGTGCAATGGTCGGACTCCGACGGCCCCGACGGCGGCGCGCACGCGTACACGACGTTCAATTTCGTCAACTCCCGCGAGGGGGACATCCCGACGTTCTTCCGCGCTCAGGACGAGTTCAATTCCAGCGACGGCGCCTTCGAGGGCAACTGGATCGACGACGGCGTCGAGGTCTTCACAGCGTACGTGCGGCACGACGCGCCTGCGCCCGCGACTTTCTTCGTCCGCTTCTCGCAGCCGGCCAACTTCCCCGGCGGCATCGCCATCGTCTTTCAGCCGGTCCCGCCCAACGTGTGGACCCAACTGGAGATCCCCATCCGCGCGGACAATCCGCAGTTCGTCACCTTTGAGGGGAGTGATTTTCAAACCGTCTTCTCGAACATCGGCCACGTCCAGGTCGGCGTTCAGGTGACGCAGGGCCTTGCCGGCATTAACGGCGAGTTCGTCTTCGACCTTGATAAGGCCGCGATCGACGGTGAGGGCGGGGGCGGTTGCACGGGCCGCGAGAAGCTGACCGCCAAGTGCGGCAACAAGCGCTGTGGCTACCGCGTCACCGGCAAGTTGAGCAAGGCCGAGCCCAACGTCGAGGTCACCCTGCTGCTTGACGGCGCGGACGGCCAGACCGTCACCACCAAGAAGTCGGGCAAGGCGAAGGTGAAGTGGTGCGGACTCGGCGCGGGGAGCTACGAAGTCTCCCTGGAGGGCTGCGAACTGGCGACCGAGGCCGTGTGCCGTAACTGACCGCGGTTGGCCGGGCGTGATGAACGCCGCCGACGTGGTGACAAGGAATCCTCTGCTCGGTTATCCCGCCCTTCGTCACGGACGACGAGGGGCGGGATGACGGGCCTTTGTGGAATGAACCGTGCAATGGAACCGGCGACCCGGCGCTCCGTTCGCACCGTGCGAAGCGCCGCGTCGCCGGATCCAGCGCGATCTGCCGGAGAAATCGTCATGAACCGAGTGTTTGTCGTCGGCGCGCTGGCGCTGACAACCATCGCGGCAACCGCCGAAGAGTTCGCGTTCGATCAACCCAGCGACGATCGGTGGCATTACTGGGTCAACTTCTCGCCGGGCACGCGAGGGTCGGCATCATGCTTCGGCGCCGCCGGCCACGTGCAGTTTCCCGAGTTCAACGATCGTGACGGCATTGCGATCGTGGCGTGGGACACGTCGGGCGAGATTCCCACGGGACAGGGGCCGGACGCGTACGACGTTGCCCGCGTGCGCGTGACGATGACGAATCTTCCCGACGCTCGATGGCGGCCAGACCTCACGCCGGACGAGTGGTATACGTTCGACCTGAATCGCGACGGGGTCATCAACGGCGATGGCATTCCCCGAGGCGAGCAGGGGGACACCGACGGCGAAAGCGACGATGAGGACGCGGGGCGACCGATCGAACTCTTCGGAATGGCCTTCGGTCCGACGCACTCGTATGCCCAGTGGAACGAGCGCAGCCGGTACATCGGCGCGGTTCAGGGTCAGACGCTCGCCCGCGATCCGTTCCCCTTCGTCTATCAGGACCGGTCGCTGATCCCGCTGCACGTGGAGGACAACGTCAAGGGGCTCTTCAACGACGAGGCCGAGCCGCCCGTCGCGCAGTTCACGCCCGTACCCTGGGCGGTGGGCATGCCGACGGAATACCAGCCCGGCAGCCAGCCGGACCCGTTCGACGTGACCTTCGAGGTTGATCTCGATCTCTCCGACGGCGCGGTGCGGCGGTATTTTCAGGAGCAGCTCGACGGCGGTCGGGTGTTCGTGGCCGTGACCTCGCTGCTGGAAATCGAGCCGCAGGGCGACCCGCGCGACGTTCCGAACTTTTACATGAAAGAGGGGACTCAGGGCGTACCGGGGGCCAGGGCGGCGCTTCTGGAGATCGTGCTGGGTTCGGGCGGCATTCCGTGTGATGCGATCAAGAAATTCAAGGCGTCCTGCAAGCGAGGCAAACTGAGCGCAAAACTGGTGCTGCGGACTGCCGAATACGACGGCAGCGTCGTGACATTGTCGCTCGACGGCGAAAGCGAACAGGTCACCGTCAAGGGAAAAAAGGCGAAGCTGAAACGAAACGGCCAGCAGGGCGACATTGACGTCTGCCTGGTCAACCCGCCGTGCAACCTCTGCCGGACGGTCGCCTGCGGATAACTGCGGCGGTTGATGCCCCGCGGCACGCCGTCGCGGCGCTGAACTGCCGAGGAAAGGTGGAGACTGCCATGATCGACGCAAGACGAGTGCGATGCGGCTTCACGCTGATCGAGTTGCTGGTCGTTATTTCGGTGATCGCGCTGCTGATTTCCATCCTCATGCCGTCGCTCAGCCGGGCGCGGGAAAATGCGAAGCAACTGGTCTGTCGGAACAATCTGCGCACGATCTGGACCGGCATCCTGACGTACACGTACGACAACCATGAGCGCATCCCGTTCATGGAGGACGTGAACCTGACCGATCCAAACGCTGATCCGTTCGACCCGAATTATCCCACGACCGTGGGGCGCGTGCTGCTGGATTACGTCCAGCCCGGTTCGTGGGTGTGCCCCGGTGCGATTGCCGGGTATCCCGCGGGCGCGGCGAACAACGAGTGGACGCTCACGTACACATTCAGCGCGGCGGGGGGGATCGGGAAGGGCGTTCCATACGACAAGGCGCCCGGCCGCGGAACCGGAGGCCCGCTGGACCCCGCCGTCAGCAACTACATCCACTTCGACGGCCGGCCGCTGAGCATGCTGGATGGACGGCGCTACGTCCAGAGCGGAGGCGTCAATGAGGGCGAGAAAGGCAAGTGGAACGTCCGGCGGGCGATCGTAGCCGACGTGCTGGACGGCGAGCCGATGCTGGGACGACCGGTCTACCCGCACTCGGGCGCGCTGGTGCGACGGCTGGATCTGCTCAAGGCGCGCGAGCAGTTCGAGCTCAACATCAACGGCATGGGCGTCAAGACCGGCTATCACGAACTGCACTGCGACACGGATAAAGGAGAGATCCTGTTCACGCGCTTCTGGGTGCCGCACTGGCCGCGATATTGATCCGTCATCGCGATCGCTGTGGGCCACGCGCTCGGTCGTGTGTGTTGCGACCAGCACGCGCAGCGTTATCGCCAGGGGCGCTCGCGCGCGGTTCGCAGCCTTGCGGCAGACTCTCACCGAGCCGCAATTCCCTTGCATTTTTC
>CAZYLK010000203.1:0-10422 GCA_964648365.1 uncultured Phycisphaeraceae bacterium | reverse complement strand
GTCTCCGGGTTGCCGAACATCACGCCGATCTTCATGCGGATCTGGTTGATGAAGATAACGACGGTGTGCGCCTTGGAGATCGCCCCGGTCAGCTTGCGCATCGCCTGGCTCATCAGCCGCGCCTGCACCGCCACGTGCGCATCGCCCATCTGCCCGTCGATCTCGGCCTTCGGAATCAACGAGGCGACCGAGTCCACCACGATCACGTCGACCGCGCCGCTGCGCACCAGCATCTCCGTGATTTCCAGCGCTTCTTCGCCGGACTCCGGCTGGCTGACCAGCAGGTGCTCCAGGTCCACGCCGCACTTGCGCGCCCAGGAGGGGTCCATTGCGTGCTCGGCGTCGATGACGGCCGCCACGCCGCCCAGCTTCTGAGCCTCGGCCGCGACGTGCAGCGCCAGCGTCGTCTTGCCCGACGACTCCGGGCCGAAGAGTTCCACGATGCGCCCGCGCGGCAACCCACGGCCGCCCAGCGCCAGATCCAGCGCCAGCGACCCGGTCGATATACCCTCCACGTCGGCCTTCATCTTATTGAGCTGCATGATGGAGCCCTTGCCGTAGGCCTTCTCGACCTGCTGCAGGGCGCGACTCAGAGCTTCCTGTCTCTTCGATTCCGTTGCTGCATCCATCCGATCAACTCCTCTTCAATAATCCGGCTCTGAATGTGGCACCGGTCTCCAGCCGGCATCCTGTGTAGCACCGGGTTTCCACCGGTGTCCTCTGCAGCACCAGTTTTCAACCGGTGTCCTGTGTGGCACCGGTTTTCAACCGGTGTCTGCCCGGCCAACCGGCCGGGGCTCTGACCCGCCCGTCGATCCCAGCTCAGCTACCGGGCCGGCAAGTCAACCCCGGCTTAAGAGCCGAGGCTCTAAGTCAACCCCGGCTTGAAAGCCGAGGCTGCGGGGGCCAAGCCATGCGAACTGAGCACGGCGTACGTCGGCCCCGCACGCGACAGCTCCGACGCCATCACCACGATGCGCGAGACCGGCTGCGGAATCGGCTCGGGAACGATCGCTTCCACCGCACGGCGAAGCTCACCGCGCGAGCGATCTTCACGCACACGGCCGATCGTCACATGCGGGCGGAAGCCGCGCGGCTCCGGCGGAAAACCACCCGCCAGCAGCCCGGCCTCCACCACTGCGGCCAGCGTCGCAAGCGAGTCGGCCTCCGCCTTCATACCGGCCCACACGATTCGCACCCGACCCTCGGCCGGGAAGCAGCCGGCGCCGTCCAAAGTCGCCTCAAACGCCGCCACAGACCCGGCAGCCAGTTCCGTTGCCGCACAAACGTCCGCCACCCGAGCGTCCTCGACTTCGCCGACGAAACGCAGCGTCAGGTGCAGCAGATCATCCTTCGTCCAGCGCACACGGCTGGCGGCCGGCCGGCGGGACAACTGCCGGCGAACGTCCGCGATCGCGGCCACCACCGCCGTGCTCAACTTCAACGCCACGAACAGCCGCACATCGAACCTCTGCTCCCACGCCCGCGACGAGGTGCAAGCCGACGCTTGATCGTCCCCGCCCGCGGGCCTGCGTTACTCCAGCCGCAGCATGCGCACGAACTCGTCCACGCGCTGGTCGATTTCCTCCCGCGTCAGCGTCTTCATGCGGTTCATCGAAAAATCCTCGATGGCGAACGACGCCGTCACCGTGCCGCGAACCAGCGCGTTGCGCAGCGTCCCGACGTCGCTGGTCCCCTTGGACGCCAGGTAGCCCATGAAACCGCCCGCAAAACTGTCACCCGCGCCGGTCGGGTCGAAGACGCGCCGCGCCGGGTAGGCCGGGACGGCCGTCACGCCTTCCTCGCTGATGAGCAGGGCGCCGTGCTCGCCCTTCTTAATGATCACGAACCGCGGCCCCAGCCCCAGCACATGCTCACCCGCCTCGATGAGGTTCACGCAGCCGGTGAGCATCCTGGCCTCGCCGTCGTTGATGATCACGCCGTCGACGATGGCCAGTGTGTCAAGCAGGGCCTCGCGCTGCGTATCGATCCACAGGTTCATCGTGTCGCACACGATGGTGGCCGGCTCCGTCAGTTGTGCGGCAAGATCCTTCTGCAGCGCCGGGTGCGTATTGGCGAGAAAAACGGTCCGGCTGTCGCGGAACGCCTCCGGGACGACCGGCGGTGCATCCGCCAGAACGTTGAGCCGCACGTCGAGCGTCTGGGCCTCGTTCATCGCGCCTTCGTATCGACCCGTCCAGCGAAACGTCTGCGCCCCGGCTCGGACCTCCAGCCCCGCGAGGTCGACGGAGCGACCCCGGAAGACCTCGCAGTGCTCGTCGGGAAAATCCTCCCCCACGACGGCCACGAGGCGCACGGGCACGAAGTACGACGCCGCCAGGGAAAAGTAGACGGCCGTGCCGCCCAGCACGTCCTCCACCCGCCCGAAGGGGGTGGTGACGCTGTCGAACGCGACGCTGCCGGTGACGAGTAGTGACATGGTTCCTCCGAGGGCTATCTGACGGCGAATCCGCTTCCGAACCGGCGGCGGACGGGCTGCCGCGGGCAGCACCAGCCCCGCCATGTACCCTTCTACCCCATTTATCGAGCCAGGGCAAGAAAAAAGTTCTGGAAATGTTAGGTTTTTTGCGCCGCCCCCCAGAGCGCCCGCAAACCACGCGCGGAACCCCGGCCAGTGTGTCCCGGCGGGCGCCGATCCAATCACTCGCCTGCGCGGGGCGTGACGTTATCATGCGTACCGGTGAGACGCCCACTCTTCAGTACCAGTCCGCCATTTCGACAGGCCTCTGCACCTCTGCCGACGCGCAGCCGAATAGCGGCTGTGAGGCGCGGCGTGTGGCGGCGGATCGCCGCCAGTGCAGTTCTGGCAACGCTCGTCACGGGTTGTGACGGCGCCGGGACGACGTGGGGCTGGCCGTGGGGGCGACAGGAGTCGGTTCACGGTGAATCGGCGCCTGGTCAGTCCGCCTCGCCCGGCCCGGTCAGTGCCGCGGCCGCGCCGGGATCAGACCGCGTTCAGATCGCCCATCTGGAGTTCGACGTCTATCGGCTCGATCTGCCCGTCGCGCCCGAGCGGCATGCACTGAAGCTGTGGAACCATGTCGATGAACTACGGGCCGATACGGAGCATCTCATCCTACTGGCCCGCAACGGCTTGCGCGTGGGCGTGGCGCCGGAGGGCGCACTGCCGGCACTGCGGACGCTGATCGAGTCCGTCGACGCCCGTATGACGCAGGGTCGGCAGGCGGTCCGGACGGGCGCTCCGCTGATCATCAAAATCGCCGCCATCGACGCGCCGCAGGAGTATTTCTGTTTCGACCGTTCCGGCGCCGCCTCGGGCGGGACGCTGCGCGACGGGGACAAGGCGATTGTGTTCGACTACGAGTGGCGGCAGCCGAGCCGTCTGCGGACCACCCTCAGCGTCGGGCCGGCGGTCGTGCCGCCGGAGAGTTCCGCCGCGTGGGATCCGCTGTCCGGGGCACAACCTCAGCCCGCGTTCGTCGTTTTCCAGGATCTCGTCTCGTCGCTCTCAGTGGAAGCCGGCCAGTTCGTCGTGATCGGCGCCGGCAAGGAAACCGAAAAGGACTACCTGCTGGGCAACCGGTTTCTGACCTATCGTGCGGGCGGAACCCTGTGGGAGACCATCCTGATGATCTGCCCCCGCGCCAGCCACGCCCCCTCGACGGCGACACCGTAGGCGACCCACGGGAAGAACGCACCCCTCCAAACACTCCCGACATGAATGCCGGGGCTCTGAGGGCCTCCGTACCTCTCTTCCCCTCCGTGGCTTCGTGGCTCCGTGCTTTCTACCCCCTTCGTGCCTTCGTGCCTTCGTGCCTTCCCACGCTTGGTCCCCCGTTTGACGCCTCCAAACCCCATTCGTATCCTCAACGACTGGCGCGGTAGCGGTTTTCATGCACTCCCTTACGGATAACTCAAATGGCCTCCTCCAAGGCGACAAAGTGGACCTACTCGTTCGGTTTCGGCAAAGCGGAAGGAAAGGGTGATCAGCGGCTGCTGCTCGGCGGCAAAGGCGCGGGCCTGGCCGAGATGACGCACATCGGCCTGCCGGTGCCGGGCGGATTCACGATCACGACGGACGCTTGTGAAGCGTTCAACAAGCGCGGCGGCAAGTGGCCGGATGGGATGGAAGCGCAAGTCGGCAAGGCGCTGGCCAAACTGGAGAGGGCGTGCGGCAAGAAGCTCGGCGGGGCGAAAGATCCGCTGCTGGTTTCCGTGCGCAGCGGCGCGGCCCGCTCCATGCCCGGCATGATGGAGACGATCCTCAACCTCGGACTCAACGATCAGTCCGTCGAGGGCCTGGCCAACGCCGCGAACAGCCGCCGGTTTGCGTTCGACTCCTACCGCCGCTTCGTCATGATGTACGGCGCAACCGCGATGGGCATCGACCGCGAGCACTTCGACGAGGCGTTCGAGGCCGTCAAAGACGGCGACGCCCGCGCTCGCCTGGGCCGCGCCGAAGGCCAGAAGGTTCTCGACACGGACCTCAACGCCGAGGAACTCGAACGCATCGTCGCACGCTTCAAAGATATCTACCGCGAGCACACCGGCGACGACTTCCCGCAGGATCCCTTCCAGCAGCTCGTCGGCGCCATCGACGCCGTGTTCAACAGTTGGATGAGCGAGAAAGCCGTCACCTATCGCCGCGTCGAGAACATCACCGGCCTCAACGGCACGGCCGTCAACGTCTGCCAGATGGTCTTCGGCAACATGGGCGACGACTGCGGCACTGGCGTCTGCTTCACCCGCGACCCGAGCACGGGCGAAAACACTTTTTACGGCGACCTGCTCATCAACGCGCAAGGCGAAGACGTAGTCGCGGGTGTGCGCACGCCGATCAAGCTGGATGAACTCAGCCACCTCATGCCCGAGGCCTACGACCAGCTTGAGGCCGTGCGCATCATGCTCGAAGTTCACTATCGCGACATGCAGGATCTGGAGTTCACCATCGAGCGCAACAAGCTCTACATGCTCCAATGCCGCACGGGCAAACGCTCGCCGACGGCCGCGTTCAAGATCGCCGTCGATCAGGCCACCGAAGGCGTCGTTGCCAAACCCGTCGCCACGGCGCTGGTGAAGAAAAAATACCTGCCCAAGCGCTACGGCGATGCCGCCCACAAGCCGGTGCTGTCGCGCGAGGACGCCATTCGCCGCATCACGGCCGAGGACATCGAGCGGCTGTTCTACCCGATCATCAGCAGCGACATCCCGCGGTCGGAGCTCGACAAGCGGCGCATGGGCGAGGGCATCAACGCCGTGCCCGGCGCGGCCGGGGGGGAAGTTGTGTTCACCGCCGCCGAGGCGGAAGAGCGGGCGGCGGCGGGGGCGAAGGTCATCCTGGTTCGCAAGGAGACCTCGCCGGAAGACGTAGGCGGCATGCACGCGGCCTCGGGGATCCTGACGGCCACCGGCGGGAAGACCTCGCACGCGGCCGTGGTGGCTCGCGGCTGGGGCAAGTGTTGCATCGTCGGCTGCGACGAGCTGCGCCTCAACGGGTCGGCCCGCACGATGACGCTCGGCGGCCGGACGGTCAATGCCGGCGACTGGATCACGCTCGACGGCTCGACCGGCGCGGTGTACGAGGGCAAGCTCGACCTGGTCCGACCCGAAGCCCCCCCCGAGTTCGACACGCTCATGGCCTGGTGCGACGAGCGCCGCACGCTCAAGGTTCGCACCAACGCCGACACCCCGGAAGACGCCGCCCGCGCCGTCAGCTTCGGCGCAGAGGGCATCGGCCTGTGCCGCACCGAGCACATGTTCTTCGACCCGTCCGAGCCGCAGCGCATCCGTGCGATGCGCGAGATGATCCTCTCGGAGACCGAGGACGATCGGCGGCGGGCGCTCGACAAGCTCCTGCCGTTCCAGCGGAAGGATTTTGAAGGCATCTTCCGCGCGATGAACGGCCTGCCGGTCACCGTCCGCCTGGTCGACCCGCCGCTGCACGAGTTCCTGCCCCAGCACGACAACCCCAAGGCCCAGCAGGACGCGGCTGACGACCTGAACGCCGCGCTCGGCGACGGCGCCGCCCGCGTGACGGTCGAGGACATCCAGCGCCGCGTTGACCAGCTTCACGAGTCCAACCCCATGCTCGGCCACCGCGGCTGCCGCCTGTGCATCACCTATCCCGAGATCCTGGAGATGCAGGTGCGGGCGATCATGGAGGCGGCGGCAGCGTGCCACAAGGATGGCGTGACGGTGCTGCCGGAGATCATGATCCCGCTGTCGATCGACGCGAAGGAGCTGGGGATCCTGGTAGACCGCACGCGTGCCGTCGCCGACGAAGTGCTCGCCCAGTCCGGCGTCAACGCCAAGGGCGCCAAGTCCGCCGCCGGGGCGTCCGGCAACGGCAAACCGCGCAAGTCCGCCGGCAAGCTCGCCTACATGGTCGGCACCATGATCGAGACGCCGCGCGCCGCGCTCACCGCCGATGCGATGGCGGACGTCTCCGAGTTCTTCAGCTTCGGCACCAACGACCTGACACAGACGACGATGGCGCTCTCCCGCGACGACGCCGGCCGCTTCCTGCCCGAGTACGTCGACGAAGAAAAAGCCGGCGTATTCCCCGCCGACCCGTTCCAGTCCATCGACACCGACGGCGTCGGCAAACTGGTAGCCATGGCCGTGGAACTCGGCCGCCAGGCCCGCCCCAAAATCAAACTCGGCGTCTGCGGCGAACACGGCGGCGACCCCGCCTCCATCCGCTTCTTCCAACAAGTCGGCCTCGACTACGTCTCGTGCAGCCCGTTCCGCGTACCGATCGCAAGGCTGGTGGCGGCGCAAGCCGCGGTTGAGGCGAGCGGAGGGAAGAAGGGGAAGGGCGGTAAGGCGGCAAAGTCGACGAAGGCTCTGCCGCGGGGGGAGGCAACGACGATACGACGCACGACGAGTGCGAGAGCAACGAAAGGTGGGAATCGCGCCGGGGCGACCACAAAGCAGACTAGGACGTTGCGAACGGGGCGACGGTAAGGTAAAGTGGTTACATCGCCTTCGCTGTCGCCCCTGAGAATGACGTGAGGGTGCCGTCGTGTGACGGAGGTTCCGGACCATGTTTCGATGGATCAGGAGACGTCAGGCATCCGTCGCACCGCCGGCAGACTTGCCCGACCGGGATCTACAAGCGTGGTTAGAGGCCTGTCCAAAAAACCTCGCAGAAGCCGCCGCCGACAATATTGTAGCGGCATTCACTGAGGTTCTATCGCGACGGGCAGATCGTAGCCAGAACATCCCTGACGCCAGCGAACTGCCGTTCCCAAAAAAGGCCATTCGTTGGGCACTCGCACGGAAGATCCAATTCCATGAGGAGCAGGCTAAGGTACACCAGACGGCTGCATGTTACGTTTCAGACTACCAGGAAATCGATGAGGAAGACATGGCAGCCGTCCGAGAGGCAAATGCTGGACAGCTTGACAACCGACGGCAATTGCTTCTCGTCCTGAAGTACCAGCAACGCGGAATGAAGGAGGACGGGCTACCGCTCGAGGATCCGCTCGAGGCTGATGGCCAACGGATTTCGTTTCAAGAATTGTGTCAGAGGTTCGGCATCGCGGTGGATCGCACCGGCTAGGTGAACGACCATGGTGCGCTCCCACGACAGTTCCGCCCGCCTCCTGCCCGAAGTCGTCGACGAAGAAAAAGCCGGCGTCTTCGGCGCCGACCCGTTCCAGTCCATCGACACCGACGGCGTCGGCAAACTGGTCGCCATGGCCGTCGAACTGGGCCGTAAGACCCGCCCCAAAATCAAACTAGGCGTCTGCGGCGAACACGGCGGCGACCCCGCCTCCATCCGCTTCTTCCAGCAAGTCGGCCTCGACTATGTCTCATGCAGCCCCTTCCGCGTGCCGATCGCCCGGCTGGTGGCGGCGCAGGCGGCCGTGGACGCGGGGGGGGGGAAGAAGGGGAAAAGCGGCAAAGCCGCAAAGGCAGCGAAGCCGACAAATTCCGCGACACGGACAAAGGCGACGAAGGGGAGTCGTAATTCCCAGGTTAGACCTACAGCGAAGACCAAAAAGGCAACGCGCGGACGTACCGGCAAGCGGACCGTGCGGGGATGACGAATCTCCTCTCGGCACCAGGGATTTGCTCACACCGGGCGGCATCGTCCGACCACAGCGAACTCGTACCGTGAATCCCCCGTTTACCTTGCCAGCCTCAAATGTTGCATGATAACGGCAAAATGGGGGAACTGGACAGTTCGCACAATTCTGTTACTTGCGGTGCCTGGAGCCGGTGGTTGATGAGACCCAGCGAAAAAAAACTCGCACGCTGGCGAAAATGAGCATTCCCCCCCAATGCGGAGCGCTGGCGGTTTCCGATAGAGTGAGCACAAACCGCAGCCCCCGCCCGAGTGAGGGTGCCGTAAGCGCCTTGGCTCAGAGGAGCACGGTCCAACCCAATTGGAGGCACGAACATGCAGAGGCAAGATCGATTGTTGCGCGTTCTGGCACTGACGGTTTCCGCGTGCATCGCGGAAACGGCAAGCGCGGGAACGATCAAGTCAGTGGATCCCAAGGCAGATTATAAGGGTCAAGCTTGCGGATCCGCCCCGACGATTTTTGACCTGTCTTCCGAGGGCATATCGAGCGGAGACGTCATTGAAATCACACGGAGCGGCTACGTCAGTTGGGGCACGGGATACCCTTGCCAGGCGACGTTGATGGGCACGTTCGCCGAGAACAACAGCCCACCGTATAATCAGATTCGCGCCAAAGCCCCCGACGGCAGTTGGGCCACGATACAACCCCACAACGCGTGCAACTGCATTACCGATGCCGACATGGAGATTAACGAATCTACGTGCGACGCATCCGACAATGTCCGCGTGGTCGTCCCGGCTGGCGCCGCCTACCTGCTGTTTGGCAATCCAGACGGATATCTGTGTGACAACGGAGCTCCAGGCGGGTCCTGCACTGGAGATCCGATGGATGTCACGGTCACCCGCATCGGCCGAGAGCACATCTACGTCGATGATGACGCTACCGGCGCAGACGACGGTTCCAGTTGGACGGACGCCTTCCCATACCTGACTGATGCGCTGGAGGAAACGTGCGGCTGCACAAGAGAGGCACGCCATGAGGTCTGGGTCGCCAGCGGCAGCTACTACCCCGACGAATCCGCCTCGGGTGATACGAACGATCCTGCCGACACGTTCACGCTCTGCGACGGCGTCGCTCTCTACGGTGCTTTCGACGGAACGGAGAGCACGCTCGGCGAGCGCGACACGTCGGACCAGACCGCATGGTCGGTTTTGAGCGGAGACATCCACCGATATGCCGCGCTCGACGAAACGACCTGTGAAAACGCTGACTACCAGGGGGTATTTGAGGACGGCAAGTGCTGGGCTTACTACGACCTGGACGGTGACGATGTGGACGAGACGCGGGTACACCGTGTCTTCAACGTCGGGCAGTCCGGCGGGGCTACCGACAACACCTCACATATTGTAACCGCCGACGACGTCGGTGCGACAACGGTTCTCGATGGTTTCAGAATAGAGTTCGGGTTCGGACTTCACGGATCAGGACTATTCGCGGAGCGCGCAGAGCCGCAGGTAGCCAATTGCAGATTCCAGTACAACTTCACGCGCTATTTTGCTTCCCCGAATGGTGGGGCCGCAGTTTACATTTCCTGCCCCGGCGACGGCCAGCCGGAAACCTCTCCTTCGTTCAGCAATTGCATTTTTGAGTCCAACGTTTGCGACCTCGGCACTCCGGGGCAGTCCCCGAAGGGTTGGGGGCGCGCGAAAAACACCAGGACGAACGGCGCAGACTGGGCGCCGGTAGCGATCGTCTATCGCAATTCAAACGACGAGCCGGCAAATCCGCAATTTGCCGACTGTACGTTCAGCAACAATCTCAGCGGCGCGGGAGGGGCCGTCAACCTGGCGCTCAACACGGGAACCGCCGCCTTCGAGGATTGTACGTTTAACCGCAACGTGAGCCTGACAAGCGGCGGGGGGATCCACGTGGGTCTGGAGTCCAACTGTACCGTCTACGGCTGCGAGTTCGACGGCAACTTTGCCGGGACCGCCTGGACGGACCCGCCGGACACCGCCGAGTTCTACGGGGGCGGCGCTATCGGGGGCATTGGAGGCACCATTGGGGCGCAGCACCCGGTGGGACTCACCGTCACCGATAGTACGTTTACAGACAACGCCGTCACCTTCTACGACGCCGGCGCCGACGGCGAGTATGGCGGCGGCGCGATTCTCATGCGAGGGAATTGGGTCTTGGAAGTGGACGGGACGGAACCCGCTTCCATCGTCGGCTGTACGTTCGACGGCAACACGTCCGCGGCGGCAGGCGGCGCGGTCTATATCGGCAATGCACCAACCCTGGGCGCCAACCTGTTCCATGTCCAGCGCTGCTATTTTCACAGCAACGAGGCGGAACTGGACGGCGGCGCGGTGTACGTGATGGGCAATCACTCCAACACCAGCAACAA
>CAZYLK010000202.1:0-10672 GCA_964648365.1 uncultured Phycisphaeraceae bacterium | reverse complement strand
CGTCAACATTCCCCGGAAAGCGGACGGGGCAGATGTGTGATCCATCGGTTGAACCGCGGGCGGCCGATCTCGCCTTGTACTGCCGCAGGGCGACTTCGTTCGGTGAACCGACTCGCCAGTGTTGCGTGCCGGGTTCGACCCGCAGCGCCACCGCACGAACGTCCGCCAACTGCGAAACCGCACCCGACCCGTCGCGCAGCACACCCACCAGAAAAATGAACCAGGTCCGCTCGCCGTCACGCACAACATCGACGAGAACCCCATGAACATCCTGTTGTCGCCAGGACGCGCCTCCGACGGGCAGCCCCGTCGCCGAAAACGTCACCCGACCGGGACGCAGACCCCGCCGCGAGTGCAGATCGACCGTTTCACGAAGGATGGTCGGATCACCGCCGCCCTGGCGATCGACGTATTGCGTCAACGCGTCCTGCCATGCGCGGATGGGTGCCCGCGCCGCACATCCCCCCACGGCCGCGGTCAGCGCAACCAGGAAGCTCGCCGCGATACGCCGCAGCACGCGCCGGAATTGGGCGTCGAATGGCCGGTTCAGAGGCGCCATCATCAACGGTCGCGCGACCGGTGGATGTCCACTATGTCCACTCCCATCGTCTCCCATCACACTCCCCGTCTCCACGCCCGCGTCATCTCGGCTGAGCACAACGACGTCAAGGCGCAGGCGGTACGACCGCAACGCTGCCCGTCGCCTGATGCCCGGAAAGAAGTTCGAGGACCGCGCGCTGACCGTGCGCGCGAGCTTCGTCGATCGGCGTTCGACCGAGCGCGTTGGCGACCGTCACGTCTGCGTTGCACGAGAGCAGACAGGCAGCAGCGTCGAGCCGCCCGTGACCGGCCGCACGCAGAAGCGGCGTGGCGCCGGACGCATCGCGCACGTTGACATCGGCATCCGCCGAAACAAGCAGCATCACGATGTCCGGCGCGCCCGCAATCGCGGCATCGTGCAGCGGCGAACAACCGAACGCATCCTGCCGGTTCACGTCCGCGCCGTGGGCGATCAGCGCTTTGACAAGTTCGCCGTTCATGTTGCGGGCGGCGAGGTGGAGCGGCGTCGTGCCATAGCGCGCGGCCGCGTTCGGGTCCGCCCCACGCTGAAGGAGCACGTCCGCAGCGGCGGTGTGACCCCAGCGCGCGGCCGCGTGGAGCGGCGTTTCTCCGTCGAGGTCGGCGGCATCCACGCCTGCGCCGGCGTCGATCAACCGTCGGACCTCGTCCGGCCGCCCCCGATTCCCCGCCCACCACAGCGCCGTGCGACCCAGCCGGTCCCTCCGCCGTACATCGACTTCTTCGTCGGCCGCCGCACCATCGCGCAGCGCCTCCGCCCGTGCCGGCGCCATCGCCAACGAGCGTTCCGCAGGTCGATCGTCCGCGGCGAAGCACTCCGCCAGCGTGATCAAATCGTCGATCGAGCCTTCGTGGCCGTAGTCCTCGCCGTAGTAGGTGCTCAATTCATCGCGAATCCGGTTGAACTGATCCGCCGTCCTGTGCCGTCCCTCCTCGTCGTGATACCAGTCCAGCAGATCGTCGCACCGCGCCCGGACCTGCTCGCGGATGACCGGCGCGATGCCCACGGCGTACGTACATGGATTCAACGCCTCGTCCCAATGATCGGAAATGAACACCGTGAAGAAGTCTGAGTTCGGACGGACGTGCGAGTTCAGTTTCCAGTACGGACCGTCGCGCACCAGCAACGGCGGCCGCAACTCGCCGCGCACCCTGACCTCTTCCGTCAGGTTTCGGAAGAACTTGAATCCGGCGTAATTGGACGCCAGGTCCGCGTTGGAGCGCACGCCGGTGGAGAACAAACCCAGAAACGCGTTTTCCGAGATCAACGACCCGTTCCCGGCGCCGAGCGCAATCGCCCGACGTACGGCTTCCTCATCGTCTACGCCCTGCGCCTTCGCCCGGCGGTACTCGGCATGATAGAGGTAGCCCATGTGAACAAAATGAACGACCTTGTCCGTGCCGAAGTAGCTGCCGTCCACCATGATCGTCGACGACCGCGCAAGCCGGACGGGTTTGGTGATGTCCAGCAGCAGCGCCCAGTGATGGTAGATCCAGATCGGCGGTTGGAAGCTGACGACGAGGCCGGGGTAACGCTGGCGCAGCGAAGGGTTGAGCAGTTCCAGCTCGAGCGTCTCGACGTGATGAACGACCGGCGGAAACTGGAGCAGAACCGCCCACGCGATCGTCTCGGGCGACTGCAACGACCCGGTCCAGGACGTCTCCCGGCCGCTCGCGAGCGAGAAGCGGATGCTCGCGTTCGTCGACTTTACGGCCGCGGTCAGCTTGTCGTGGACCGACTCCGCGAAATAAAGCCTCAGATCGGCAAACTCCCGCCCGCGCGGAACCGTGTATTGATCCGTCTCGTGCGCCACGGCCGCAAGCTGCGCGACGCAAACAACAAGCGCGCTGCCGGCAAGCACGCGCGCGCTGACGGCAACCGCCGAAAGAAAGGCTCGCCGGATCGGCCGGTCCATGTCGAAACTCCCGCTCTCTCCGTGACGGCCGCGTGGACGCTGAGTCGGAAATGCGCCGCCGGCCGCGGATCGTACCGGAAACGGGGGCAAGGCTCACGCGCGTGGCTGAGCTTTCCGCCCGCCGCCACGTGGCTACCGCTGAGCCGCGCTCCAGCCCCGGCAGGACGGCGTCGGCCCGCCCCCCCGTCGGCGAGCCTGAAGCGGGCAGCCCTGATGGGGCAGGACAGGCCCGCCGTCGGGATCGCCGCGACCCGCCAGATTCGGGTCAGCGGGTGGCGGGTTCTCCACCATCGCCCCCCACCGGCCCTGGCGCAAACGTTGACTTTGAAACCGCCGATTCGTTAGCATGTACGGCAGACGTGAGACG
Source organism: uncultured Phycisphaeraceae bacterium (assembly GCA_964648365.1). Taxonomy (GTDB): domain Bacteria; phylum Planctomycetota; class Phycisphaerae; order UBA1845; family UBA1845; genus SURF-32. Next base: position 7,810 of record CAZYLK010000202.1, on the reverse strand, counting down.
GTCGGGCTTACCTTCGTCGCACGGGCGTACTACACCTTGATCGGGAGGAAGAAGATGAGCGGCAGGCGATCACAATGGTCTGGCGTCGCACTGGCGGCCTTGTGCGGCTCGATGTGGGTTGACTCCGCGGCAGCACAGTCTCCGCTCGCCCGCACGATCCGAGTTCCGCAAGACTATCCGACGATCCAGGCGGCCGTGGATATCTCGCGGGATGGGGACGTGGTGCTGGTGGCGGACGGCGTTTATAGCGGGGCGGGGAATGTCGAAGTCATCGTCCCCGGGTTGAAAATCACCATTCGATCGGAGAACGGTCCATCCAACTGCCGGATCGAGCCCGTGATTGATGTTGAGGATGCCTTCATCCTGACGAAAGACTGCTCACGAGACACGGTCATCGAGGGATTCACGATCATCGGTGGACGGCATGGAATCGTCTCTGAGAGTGACGGGACGCCAACAATACGAAACTGTGTCGTGCAGGAACAGTCAGAATATGGAATCCTTCACTCCGGCGGCGGTTTAGTCGAGGGCTGTCGGATCTTGGACACGGGTCTGACTGGAGTTCTTGCCAACGGTTCGATTGAGCTCATCGGCAGCGAAGTCGCTCGATGCAGCCGTGGTGTCCAGTTGCCTGAGGGCAGCGTTCGCGACTGCTATATTCACTCCAATGAGAGCCCGGGCGTGCCCGGTGGAGGCATTTACGTTATTGAACTGCGAGGGCCGCTGCAAGTTGTTGGTACCGTCATTGAAAACAATAGAGCTCAGGACGGTGCTGGACTCTTTGTGAGAGAGGATCGGGGGCCATTCCCGATCGATATCCGCGATTGCGCATTCGACGGGAACATGGCGGAGTCCGATGGAGGTGCTGCGTATCTTGGGTCGCGATCATCATGGAAGAGGATCACAAACTGCCTCCTGACCAACAATCGTGCGGCTCGCGGGGGAGCCATTTTTCTGAGCGACGCGACGCCTGTATTGATGTCCAATTGCACCCTCGTCGATAACACGGCTCAAGACGGCGGCGGCGTATTTGCGGGCGACGTGAGCGGTCGCGTCTTCGACTCAATTCTCTGGGGGAACCGACCCAATCAACTGGCCGGCTGGCCGGACCTTCCCGTCCTCTACTCCAACGTCCAGGGCGGCTACCCCGGCAAAGGCAATATCGACGCCGATCCGCTCTTCGTCCGTGGCCCTGAGGGCGACTACTACCTCAGCCACATCGACGCCGGCCAGCCACGGACCAGTCCCTGCGTCGATGCGGGCGCGGACCCGGCCGCGGCGGTGGGGATGGACCGTTACACCACGCGAACCGACGAGCGGCGCGACACCGGCATGGTGGACATGGGCTATCACGCCGGGCTGGCCAACCTGTGCGGGGCCGTCAACCGGATGAAGTCAAAGTGCGTCCGCGGCTCCGGCCGGTTCAAGCTCAAGGCGACGCTGGTGACGGAACTGGAGCCTGGAACCGAGCTGACGATGACGCGCGATGATGAAGAACCCAAGACCGCGACGGTTAAAGGCGGCGGCCGCGCGCGGGCAAGCTGGCGCGTCTTCGAGGCGCGCGCATACGACGTGTGCGTCGTCGAGTGTCCGAGCGTGTGCCGCGGCCAGACGTGTCAGGAGTAGACGGGCGACGCTCGTTCGCTGATGCCCGGAGATCAGTTAAGGCGATCCAAGAGGGCGCCCACCCGACGTGCGAACTCATCGGTCGAGATTATTTCTACCGGGGTGGCGTGTATCAGTTTCGCTGTGTCGGTCAAGGCGCGGTCGTTCGTGACCAAACACGCCGATACCGCGGCATTGGCATAGTGGTCCAAATCAAAGCGATCACTACGTCTTAGCCTACGGCCATATGATGTCCAATGTTTCTTGAGTAACGCTCCGAAAATCAAGCAGTAGGCACTTGTGCATGGAAGCCGCGCCACAACAGGTTGGTTCGTCCCCTCGCGCGACCGCCCGATCTCGTGGAGTATCTCATCTACCCCCAGCCTGCATAGCTCATCATCAAGCTCCAATCGTGCTGCGTTCTTCCGAAGCTGCCTGTCAGTAGTGTCTGGTGTCTCCGCCTCAAGTTGCTGGCATACGCGGTCGCTCTGATCGTATACGTCGTCCGCGAGGTCTTTCCAGTCGCGCAGATCCCACATCTGGAACGCTTTGAGTCTCGCGACAATCGCAGGCGGTAGGAAGTACCGGGCGCGCTGAAGCCTGCCGCTGTTGGTGAGTTCCCCTTCAATGAGTTGCGGCCTGTCTCTCAAGACTCGGTTGCCGACCAGCCTCCAGAAGATTCTCAGCACCGAGCGGAAATGCTTCTCATCGGTGCGCGAGATCCCCGCAAGCTCCTCGATAACGGCCGTCGCGCCGACGATCTCGATCAGGTCATTCTGGCGCAACCGCAGGATGTTCCGCCGGAGACTCTGATGCCTCGGCTGGGCCAGTAGGGAGTAGGCATGCGTATCGAGGTAGAAAGACTGTCGACGCTGACCTGACCGCTCACTCGTCATCGACTATGCACTCCTGTGGCGGGGATGCTTGCGTTATCGGGCGCTGCGTCGTGAGGATGCTGGTCCTACTCTCGAATTCTTCCCTGCCCGTTCCCACTGCCGGAGGAGGGACTCGAACCCTCACTGAGTTGCCCCAACGGGATTTTGAATCCCGCGCGTCTGCCAATTCCGCCACTCCGGCGCCTGCCACGGCCCTTGCCGACCGCAGGCCGTGGTCGTACGGTGGCGGGAGTATAAAGCGGCGGGCTGACGCGGGCAAAGCCGGCTGGGTTGCCCGCAAGCAACCCCCGCGGGGTGGCCCGCAGATTGCTGGTTGCTGATCGCGGCGGGCGACAACTCCGCGCGGACTGAAGCCCGCGGCTCGCTGCGAAGAGCGGTCGCCGCGCCTCGCAGGCTCACCAGGAATGGTCGAAATACGACAGCCTCCGGCAGCGGAGCACCACAACCCGTCCTCCGCCGATGCACCGAGGGAGAATCCCATGTCACCGACACTCCTCGCTTTCTTCGGCAGCGTCTGGCTGGTTGGGGCAGCCGGACAGCAGACTCAGCCCACGTCGATCCGCCTGCTCGTTGCCAAGCTCGACCAGGTCATCGAGAAGGCCGTCACTTCCCGCGGTGTCGGGCATGAGCCGTCGCTCAAGGATGCCAGGGCTGCGGTTTCATCAAGCAACCTCCTCGCGGACCCCGTCGAGGTGACCGTCGTCATTCATTCGGTTGAGCCGCACTACGCCGTGCGGCTCATCCGCGCGCCGTCGCTGCTCATTCCGACGATCGAGGAGGACGGCAAGCTGATCACGGGACACACCATGGCCCGGAGCAAGCCGTTAAGCGCCTATCGGTCGGCTGAGGAGCAGGAGCGCATCGTCAAGTTCAACGAGTACACCCAGAACCGAGAAGCCCGCTACCGCAACGCTCCGAAGGGCGTCGCCCGTATGCAGGAAGCGTCGCACGAGCGCTGGCGGGAGGAGCGGCGAACAGAATACGGCGAACTGATGCGCTCGATCGACGCTCGAGCGGAGGAGCGCAAGCGAGTCTGCGAGACCATCGCCGTCGAACTGCACCTGCCCGCGGCGGTGTGCGTAACCGTGGACACCGCCAGACTCGGGCAGGCCGCTTCGGCGAAGATCACAGCTCAGCTTCGCGACGTCGGGATTCGCGAAGGGCACAAGGATCTGGACGCCGCCCCCAGCGTCGGATCCATCGTCGGGCAAGTGCTGGCAGTGGACTCCCGCTTCGACCCGCCGTAAAAGAGGGTCGTACCCGCGCAGCGAGGGGCCGCGCCACCGCCGGCGCATTCTTCGCACCAGTTCGCTTTCCGACCAGTCTGAAAGGTATCTCGCATGTCGCTCAAAGCCCATAGTACCGTCGTCGCCATGGCCCTGGCGGCCTCGCTGTTGCTCGTGCCGCAACCATCCCTCGCCCAGACCCCCCCGCCCGTCGAAACCTCCGGCCAGCCCGCCCCCGCGGCCCCGGCGGAAATGACGCCGGAGGAACTCAAAGCGTGGCGCGTATCGGTGGCGGGTGAGCGGGCGGCGAATTTTGCGTCGATCGTCCCCAGCGAGTTGAACCTGCGGCTGACGCCCATCCCGGCCGCGGAGCTGTCCAGCAATTGCGACGAGGCGCTGGCGGCGCTGCGGGCCGTGGCGGAGCAACTGGCCGAGGCGCTCATCCAGCAGATGCAGATGGAGACGGCCGAGTCCGTGGACGAATCCGAGGCGGCGGATCTGGGCAAGCGGATCAAGATGTTGCGTGAGTTCCGCGGCGACCTCGTGCGGCGAACCAATATTCTCCTGACCGCCTGGGAGGGCAAAGGCGGCGACGTGGCGTCTCAGCGGGCCTACGTCACCATGATCGAGGCGCTGGAGCCGGCCACGCACGTCCAGAAAGAGCCGGAGGCGCAGCTCACCGAGGAGGAGCAGCGTAAGAAGGAACTCTCCGACCGCGTCACCGCGCTGGTGGCCACCGTGCGCGAGATGCCGCCGGTGCATGAGCGGGCGGAACCGTGGAAGGTGTCGACCAACGAACTGGCGCTGGAGTTGCAGCCGCTGCGCAAGGAGAAGATCGACGAGCGGGTGCAGAAATGGCTCGAAATCCTGGAGCGCAACGTTCGCCAGCGCATCCGCATGGACATCGCGGTCACCATGGCGACGGATGACGCGGAGCGGCAGGCGCTGGCGGATCGCTCCACGGCCCAGCAGGAAGTCGTCAACGCGATCGTGGAGCGCGCCCGCGTCACCATGGACCTGCTCCGCAAGCGCGGCGGTGACGTGACCGAGTATGAGAATTACATCGCGGCCGCGACGGGTCAGAAGCTCAACCTCACCGATCCGGCCGTCCTGCTGGCCCAGGTCAAGGCGTGGCTGCGCAGCCCCAGCGGCGGATTGAAGATCGGCCTCAACCTGCTCAAGTTCATCGGCGTGGTGCTGGCCTTCTGGGTCGTCAGCCGGATCGTCGGCGCCGTTGTTTCCACGGCGGTCAAGCGCATCCCGAAGACGTCCACGCTGCTTCACTCGTTCCTGGCGGGCATGACGCGCAAGATCATCATGGTCATCGGACTCGTCGTGGGCCTGAGCGTGCTGGAGATCAACATCAGCCCGCTGGTGGCGGCCCTGGCCGGCGCCGGTCTGGTCATCGGTCTTGCCCTGCAGGGGACGCTCAGCAACTTCGCCAGCGGCATCCTCATCCTGATCACCCGGCCGTACGACGTCGGCGACGTGATCAACGCGGGCGGCGTCTTCGGCAAGGTCGATGCCATGAACCTGGTCTCCACGCGGATTCTGACCTTCGACAACCAGGTGATGCTGGTGCCGAACAATCAGGTGTGGAACGGCGTCATCACGAACGTCACGGCGCTGAAGACGCGCCGCGTCGACATGGTGTTCGGCATCGGCTACGCGGACGACATGAACAAGGCCCGCGAGGTCATCGGCGAGACGATCGCCGCGCATCCGAAGGTGCTCAAGAATCCCGAGCCTGTGATCAAGATCAGCGAACTCGGCGACAACTCGGTCAACATCATCGCCCGCCCCTGGTGCAAGACGGCCGACTACTGGGATGTCCACTGGGATCTGACGCAGCAGGTCAAGGAGCGCTTCGACAAGGAGGGCATCAGCATTCCGTTCCCGCAGCGCGACCTGCACCTGGACCGGCCGATCGAGGTGGTGATGAAGGGCAACGGCCGCGGCGATGGCCACAAGGTGGTGCCGCACCCCGGCCGATCGGCCGTCCCCGCCGGCGCCGCCACCCGCGAACCGGGGCCGGGCGGAAGCGCGGACGATTAGCCCGGGATCCCATCCGCAATGGGCGGCGGAGGCCGCGCCGAATCCGGTTTGGCACCTTGGGCGCCTGTGGCACCGGTTTTCAACCGGTGGCCTTTGCGCGGGGGGTGTTGCGCCGTCGTCCGTTGAGGGATGGCGACGATGCAGTCCGAACCGCGATCCGTAAGGGAGCGGCCAACTCCCCAGTGCGGGTCTCACCCACCGGACCACACCGGTTGCGAACCGGTGCCACACCGGATCCACCGGTTGCAAACCGGTGCCACACCGGAATGGCGTCGCTACACCGTTGCCGCCTTGCCCGGTAAACTGACCTGCGTATGACCGTCACGGTGCTCTATTTCGGTCCGGCGGCCGACTGGGTCGGTGCGGCCTCGGAAGCGCTCGAACTGCCGGACGGCGCCACGCTGGGTTCGATGCCGGAGGTCTTGCGCCGGCGACACCCTTCGACCGACTTTGCCCGCGCCGGCGTGCGTTTTGCGGTTAACGAGCGTTTCGAGCCACCCCGGACGGTGCTGCGGGACGGCGACGAGGTGGCGGTCATCCCCCCCGTCTCGGGTGGTCAGGAGGACGCCGCCGAGCCTGCGGAGCCGGTCTGGGCCGAGCTTTCACCGGCGCCGATCCCGCTTCACTGCGTTCGTACGTGGGTCGGCGGCGATCCGCGGTTCGGCGGGATTGTCACCTTCGATGGCATCACCCGGGAGGAAACGGACGCGGAGCACGGCCGGCTGGTCCGGCTGGACTATTCGGCCTACGAAGGGATGGCGCTGCGGCAGATGCGCGACTTGGCGCATCGGGCGCTGGCTGAGTTTTCCGCCGGGCGTGTCGCCCTGATGCATCGGCTCGGAAGTGTCGCGCCGGCTGACGTATCCGTCAGCATCGCGGTGGCGTCGGCCCACCGGGCGGAGGCGTTCGACGCCTGCCGGTGGTTGATCGACGCGCTCAAGCAGGACGTGCCCATCTGGAAGCGGGACGTCTTCGAGGACGGCTTCCAGCGATGGGTCCAGCCCGCCGACATGCCGGGCTGCGTGATGGAAACATGAGCAAGAAGAAACCGGCCGGCCGCAAGGCCGCCAAGGCGAAGAAACCGAAGGCAAACGCGGCGTCTCCCCGGAAGCGAGCAACCAAACGCGCCGGCTCTGCGCGCACGGCTCGCCCCGCCACGCGCGCCGCGGGGACGAAGTCCGCAAAACCGTCCACGACGGCCGCGGGTGGATCGTCGCGATCGCACCGGACGGCGACCTCGGCCGGCACGAACGGGAAAGCCCTCGCCACCGGTCGCCAGAATCCGCGTCGCGGCGCGAACCCGCCCGCGTCGGCCTCCGGTGCATCAGCGGTTGCCGCGTCCGAGTCGCCCCGCGCCCGCAAGGGCCGCGCCGGCCGCATCGTCGCGGAACTGCATCGCCTCTATCCCAACGCGGATTGCGCCCTCGATCACATCAGTGCGTTCGAGCTGCTCGTCGCGACGATCCTGTCTGCCCAGTCCACGGACGAAACGGTCAACAAGGTGACGCCCGTCCTCTTCGAGCGTTACCCCACCCCGGCGTCGCTGGCGGAAGCGGCGCCGGGCGACGTCGAGAAGATCATCCACGCGACGGGCTTTTTCCGGCAGAAGACGCGCAGCATCATCGGCATGGCGAAGCGGGTAGTCGAAGACTTCGGCGGCGACGTGCCCGACACCATGGAAGCCCTCGTGACGTTGCCCGGCGTCGCCCGCAAGACCGCCAACGTCGTGCTCGGAACGCACTTCCGCAAGAACGTCGGCGTGGTCGTGGACACGCACATCGGCCGACTCGCTCACCGCCTGGCGCTGACCTGGCGGAGCAAGAACGACAAGGACGCGGTGCGGATCGAGAACGACCTGATGGAGGTGTTGCCCCGCGACGAATGGACGTTTGTCGGGCACGCCCTGATCTGGCACGGCCGCCGCGTCTGCTCCGCCCGCAAACCGGACTGCAAGATATGTACGCTCAGCCCCCACTGCCCGTCGGCAGAGACGTTCGGGTGATGCGACAACACGTCACTTAACGCCTA
>CAZYLK010000201.1:1555-10685 GCA_964648365.1 uncultured Phycisphaeraceae bacterium | reverse complement strand
GATCTTGCCGAGGATGGGGAGCAGGTCCTTGGCGCTCGAGAGCTTCTTCTCATGAATGAGGATGTACGGCTTGTCGAGGACGCACTCCATGGTTGCGGTGTTGGTGACGAAGTGGGGGGAGAGGTAGCCCTTGTCGAACTGCATGCCCTCGACGAGCTCGACCTCGGTCTCGAGGGACTTACCCTCCTCGACGGTGATGACGCCGTCCTTGCCGACCTTGTCCATGGCGTCGGCGATGATCTTGCCGATCTGCTCGTCCTGGTTGGCCGAGCACGTGCCGACCTGGGAGATCTCGCGGGAGGAGTCGACCTTCTTGGACATCTTGCGGAGCTCGTCGGTGATGGCGGCGATGGCCTGGTCGATGCCGCGCTTGATGTCGTTGGCGTTGGCGCCGGCGGTGATGTTCTTGAGGCCCTCGGCGAAGATGGCCTCGGCGTAGATGGTGGCGGTGGTGGTGCCGTCGCCGGCGTCCTTACTGACCTTGGAGGCGACCTCCTTGACCATCTGGGCGCCGAGGTTCTCGTAGGGGTCGTCGAGCTCGATCTCCTTGGCGACGGTGACGCCGTCCTTGGTGACGGTGGGGGCGCCGAAGGATTTTTCGAGCACGACGTTGCGGCCGCAGGGGCCGAGGGTGATCTTGACGGCCCGGGCGAGCTGCCGCACGCCGCGGCGAATCGCCTCGCGGGCTTCCATGTCAAACGCAATCTGCTTGGCAGGCATGTAGGAATTCTCCTGTTAGAGTGACTTGGACTTTCTTCGTTTTCCATTCGCACGATCGCCCTGCAACGGGACATGCCATTCGGCCTTGGTATAGGCGAGCAGCGTGCCGACGATGTTCTGCGATTCGGGGCCGAACTCCTGTTCGAGTGCGTCCCAAATGCTCTGTTGCCGGGCGACGTTGTCTGAACCTTCGAACGTATCTGAAACGACGCTTCCGGAGAGCTTTCCGCCAGGGAGCTTCTCCAGGTAAAACTCAGGCTCTGTGAGTGCGAGCCGAACGGTCAGGACTTCTTCGAGCTTCTTTTTTGTTGTCGCTGCCATAGCTGCTGGCTTTTTGGCTTCATTCCGTGTCCGTCAGCACGACCGACCATTCGGCCGGCGTGTAGGTGAGGAGCGTGCTGATGAGCGGCATGTCGTCGTCATTCAACTCACCTTGCCTCAAGGCCTCCTGAATGGCCTTCTTGATGAGCTGACGGCGATCGTGAAAATCCAAGCCGACAAAATGTGGAGAGATCACGTGGCCGCAGACATGGTCGTTCTCCAGCGTCTCCAGATCGGCCTCGCCGTCGAGTCTCGTCTTGACGATCGTGATCAGCTTTTCTTCGAGGGACGGCATAGCGGTTCTCCGCGGGTGATGATGTTGGCACACGCTTCCAGCACGGATCGGGCGTTGGCCTTGATCGGGTCTCCTTTGACACGCATTCGATCGATCCACGCGTGGCGCCCGGCGTCTCGCAGGAGGCGCATCATTCGCAGTTTCCCGGTGTAGCGCAGCTCGTTTCGCCAGACAATGGCGATGTTGTTGACGCTAGTCTCGATGCTATCGAACTCCCTGTCCGTCAACAGCGACGTCTCACCGACACGCTTCAGGTGCTCTCGGAGGTTGTGTCCGATTGCGATCGGCCGGGCCTCCCGCAGCAGCAGGCATCTGAACAGCGCCTCGACCGATCGACCGGCGAGGTAGATCGCGCCGACCCACTGCTCCTTCTCGTAGAGCGCCCAAGCCTCGTCGTAACGAAGCAGCGCGCCCTCGCGGTAGTCGTCCGGGCCGAGCGACACGCCCCTATCCCACCACGCCGAGCACGTCCGACTCGTCCATGATGATGAACTCCTCGCCGCTGATTTTGATCTCGGTGCCGGCGTAGCTGGTGAAGACGACTTCGTCGTTGACCTTGAGTTGCATTTTGGAGCGGGTGCCGTCATCGAGCAGGCGGCCGGTGCCGATCGCCTGGACGATGCCGCGCTTGGGCTTTTCCTTGGCGCTGTCGGGCAGGACGATCCCGCCGGCGGTCTTCGACTCCGCCTCGACGCGCTTGAGAATCACCTTGTCACCCAACGGTTTGATGTTCACTTTGGCCACTTGGCAGACTCCTCGTAAACCTGACTGGAACCCCGGCACACTCGCGGGGGTTGTTGCTTCCGCTCCGAGCCCCGGCTTTCAAGCCGGGAGTTCTGCGGTCTTCACCGGTTGAAAACCGGTACCACACTCCACCGGTTGCAAACCGGTGCCACCGCGCGCGACGGGTCATCCCCGGCGCTGGGGCGGCGCGTGCGATAACGAGGGCCATACACAAGAGGTGCCATACGCCGCCGTCGCTCCGTTCATGCACGTTCAAAAACGCAACATACGTCAAGGAAAGTGCTTACGATTCGCGCTCTGGGTACGTCGAGGCGGGGTCGGCGCGGGCCCGACCGGCCAGACTGCCAGCCGTCGCGGGGGCGACGGGCGAGGCTCTGCCAGTTTGGCAGGGGGCTGTGGCCGCGTCGCGGGGGCGCTGGGGCGGGGGGATTGTCCCCATCCCGCGGGCGGGGGGATTGTCCCCATCCCGAAGGCATTTTGGTATCTTAGCCCGTACTGGCATCCGTCGCGGCAGCGAGCACCGCGACGCAGGCAGTAGCAGATCGTGTCCAAAGGGGTCGGGACCGCGCGTCCTCGGCGTCCCGGCTCCTCGTCTTCGCGGCTCCGACCACGCCGCCGGTGTTGGCTTGAGTGCCATGCGTACGCCCGTGTTTCTATTCTTCCATCAGCTTCTCCAGGAGCCTCGGCCCGGGCATCACTTCTTTCGCTACTCGCCGACGTTCGACCAGTTCCGCAGCTTCGTTGTGCGGCTGAAGCGGCATTACCGCCCGCTGACCATGGAGGCGTTCGCGCACGGTTGGGATCACGGGCGGCGCTGGCCGGCCGGCAGTGTCGTCCTGACGTTTGACGACGGCTTCCGAAACAACCTCCAGGCCGCCGAGATCCTGCACGAGCACGGCATTCAAGCGACGTTCTTCGTTCTCAGCGACGTCGTGGACTCCAACTTCGTGCCCTGGTATCTGCGTTTTACGCACACGCTCTCCACCCGCAGTCGTCACGTTGCCGACCTCGACGGAATCGCCGCCGATCTGAGCGATCACGTCGCCGAGCGACGGTGGAAGTTTGCCGCGAAGGAACATCTGCTGGCCGCGGCCCCCGCCCGGCGGGACCAGTTGCTGCAGCAGCTCAGCGAGCAACTCCAGGCAACGCCGATTGATCCGCATGATCCGGACTACGCTTACCTGACCGGCGAGGATCTGCGGCGGATTCGAGCCTTGGGCATGGTTGTGGGATGCCACGCCGCGACCCACACCGACCTCCTGCGTTGCGACGACGGCGAACTGCACTACGAGCTGGTGGAAAGCCGCCGCAAGCTGGCGGGTCACCTCGGCGAGCCGGTACACTACGTCAGCTATCCGGATGGGCGGTTCAACGAGTCGGTTCTGCGGGTAGCGGGGGAGCACTATCGCTTCGGGTTCGCGGCCACGCCGACGTATGCCGCGGATCACCCGATGCGGCTGCCGCGGCGCGGCTCCGGGCCCGATATGAGGAGTCTGTCGAGCTGGTATCCGCTCAAGCGGCGCTGCGTGAGTCTGGCCAAGCGGTGTCTGGGGATGGGACGATGAGATGAAACTGGCAGTCATCGTTCCCGCCCCTCCCTGGAACGCGCGCGTCACATGGTACGTGCGTCACCTCTTCGAAGCGTTCAAGACGTGTACGTTGATCGCCCTTGCACGCGGCCCGTCCTCCGTGCGCAGCGTTCAACGGATGCATCACCGGTACGGACTGCCGGGCGCCGTGCCGAGATTGCTCGGGGCCGTGCTCTACAAGCGTTACACGCGTCGCATTGAGCGGGTCGCGCAGCGAGGCTTCGCGGATAAACTGGCGGGCCTGCAAGCCGACGTGCCCGGGGGGTGTGCGGCCACCTTTGACAGCCTGGGGGACGCGGCCTTTGCGGCGTGGCTGGACGATCACTCTCCGGACGTGGTGGTTCCGATCGCGGGGGGGCTGGTGGGCGTGGATTTGCTTTCGCGGTGTCGGTGGGTCCGCTACCACCATGGCATCACGCCCGCCATCCGCGGCGTGGCGTCGCCCTTCTGGGCGATCCACGACCAGCGCCCCGACTGGCTCGGTGGCACGGTTCAGGATCTGGTCGAGCGGATCGACGCCGGACCCATCCTGTTTCAGCAGGGGCTTCCGGCGGAACCGAACGACGACCTGGCGACCATTCACTTCAAGCTTGATCTGCTGATCTGCGACGGGCTGGTCCGCGCGTTGAAGGAAATCGAAGCGGGCACGTCCAGGCCGGCGCTCTGCGACCCGTCGCAAGGCGTCTACCGATCCGCGCCCGGCCTGGCGGCCGTGCTTCGTTTCCCCGCACGCGAAAGGCGCTTCTTCGGTTCGGCGGCGACGCTCATGGGGGATACCGGGCGTTGAAAACGTGCAGCTTTAGACTAAGCTCTTCCCGCGGATGCGGCTGAGCGGAGGCGTCGAACGGTCGCCGAAGCCCCTGCGCTGCGGACGCTGGAGTGAGGTCGATGCCCATCTACGAGTACGAACCCGATGGCGAGGGATGCGCGCATTGCCGTGGGCGGTTCGAGGTGATCCAGATGATGTCGGAGGCGGCGCTGACGACGTGCCCGAAGTGCGGCGGGCCGGTGCATCGCGTCCTGTCGGTTACCGCCCGGCCGGGCAAGAATATCCTCAGCAATTCGAACATGGCCGACCTGGGGTTCACCAAGTACTCCAAGCGCAGTGACGGGCAGTACACCAAGGACTTCGGTTCCGGACCGGACCTTCCCACCTACGGCTGATCGCGGCTGCGCGTGACAGGATGTCCATGAACGATCGCCGCGACGCAGATTCCGGGACGGAGCCAGGGGCGTCGGCCGGCCGCCGCAAGCGCCGCGGGGTGGCGTTGCACTGGCAGATCCTGATGGGTCTGCTGGTCGGGGCCGGTGCTGGCATCGTCGCGCACACCATGTTCCCCCCGTCGGCCGACGGCGTCGCTGACGCGGGCCTCGCGTGGACCGTCCGCTACATCGCCGAACCGCTGGGGCAGATCTTCCTTCGTCTGATCTTCATGGTCGTCGTGCCGCTGGTTTTCTGCGCCCTGGTGCTGGGCGTGGCGGAGATGGGCAACCCGCGCCGGCTGGGCCGTGTGGGCGCGAGTACGCTGGTCTACACCGTTGTTCTATCCGTCATCTCGGTCGTGCTGGGGATCGCGCTGGTCAACGCGCTTCGCCCCGGGGCACGGCTGAGCGCCGATCAGCGGGCTGCGCTGCGGCAGAAGTATGAGTCAGCCGCGGAGGCGAAGGTCGCCCAGGCGCGGCAGGCGAAGTCCTTCCGGGACTCCCTGCTCGACATCATCCCGCGCAACCCGCTGCAGGAGATGGTCGGCGCCACCGACGGCAGTTCGCCGGGCGGCGGGATGCTGGCGGTCATGTTCTTCGCCCTGATTTTCGGGGTGGCGGCGACGCTGGCGCCGCAGCGCACCGGGCCGATGCTCGCCGTGCTGGAAGGCGTCTACGACGTCGTGCTGGTGATCGTAGGCATGGCCATGCGCATCGCGCCGTTCGGCGTCGCGGGGTTGACCTTCGCGCTGACCGCCACGCTCGGCCTGGAGATCGTCAGCACGCTGGCTTGGTTCGTCGTCACCGTGCTGAGCGGGCTGTCGATCCACTTCATCGTCGTCTACTCCGTCGTGCTTGTGCTTTTCGCCCGCATGAGGCCGATGCGGTTTTTCGCGGCGATTTCTGATGCACTGATCACCGCCTTCGCGACCTCGTCGTCCAATGCCACGCTGCCGACGACGCTGCGGGTCGCGAACGAGAACCTGGGCCTGCACCGCGAGATCGGCGGGTTCGTGCTTACGGTCGGCTCGACCGCCAATCAGAACGGCACGGCCTTGTATGAAGGCGTGACGGTGCTGTTTCTCGCGCAGGTCTTCGGCGTCGACCTGACGCTGACGCAGCAGATCGTCGTTGCGCTGATGGCGATCCTGGGCGGCATCGGCACGGCCGGCGTGCCGAGCGGGTCCATTCCCGTTATCGTGATGATCTTGATCAGCGTGAACGTCCCCGGCGAGGCGATCGGCGTCATCCTGGGAGTCGATCGCGTGCTCGACATGTGCCGGACCGTGCTGAACGTCGGCGGCGATCTGGTGATCGCGGCCTGCGTGGATCGGTCGGAGGGCCGCCGTGGCGCCGCGACCGCGGTCGTTGCCACGGATCCGCCGGCCGCGATCGGGCCGGCAGCCATCGCGCCGGCCATCGACGGATAAACCGCAGAAGTGAGCGTTGTGACCTGTAACACGCCAACGGCCCCATCCCTGACCAGGCCGGCGAGCTTCAATATCGCCTCGTACCTGCCGCGGATGGCGGCGACGGTGCCGGATCACGCCGCGCTGATCGTCCCGCGACGCTTGGCGCGCGCGGCGGCGGCAGCGACCGGCGGGCTGATCGGGAGAGTGTGGCACGGCCTTCCAGGCCGTGATTCCACCGGCAGAAAGCCGGCGCCAGACAGCAACCCGCCCGGATGGATCAAACTCACCTTCGCCGAACTGGAGCGCCAGTCCAACCGCTTCGCCAACGGACTCGAAGCCGTCGGGATCACGCGCGGGACGCGCGTCGTGGTCATGGTGCGGCCCGGGCTGGACTTCATCGGACTGGTATTCGCCCTCTTTAAGATCGGCGCTGTGCCGGTGATGATCGACCCCGGCATGGGGATGCGGCGGATGGTGGGCTGCATCGAGAAGTCCCGGCCGCAGGCGTTTATCGGGATTCCGCTGGCGCAGGTGCTGAGGCTGCTACATCGGCGGCGGTTCGGCGAGATCAGGACCGTAGTCACCGTAGGTCGCAGGCTCGGCTGGGGGGGGGCGACGCTGGATGAACTGGCCGCGGGGGCGAGCGACGACTACGAGATGGCCCCGACCCGCGCCGACGAGCCGGCCGCGATCCTCTTCACCACCGGCAGCACCGGCCCGCCCAAGGGCGTCGAGTACGAACATGGCATGTTCCACGCCCAGGTCGAGGCGATCCGCGATCACTACGGCATTGAGGCGGGCGAGGTGGATTTGCCGGCCTTTCCGCTGTTCGCTCTGTTCAGCACCGCGATGGGCATGACCTGCGTCATTCCCGACATGGACCCGTCGCATCCGGCTCGCGTCGACCCCCGCCAAATCGTCGAACCGATCATCGAACACCGTGTCACGAGCACGTTCGGCTCGCCGGCCATCTGGCGCAAGGTCGGGCGATACTGCGTCGAGCGCGGGATCAGGCTGGCGACGCTGCGCCGCGTGCTCACGGCCGGGGCACCGATCCCGTGGCAGGTACTGGAGGACATGCGCCGCGTGCTGCCGGACGGTGCGCAGTTGCATACGCCCTACGGCGCGACCGAGTCGTTGCCGGTGGCGTCGATCGGGTCGGATGAATTGCTGGGTTTTCCCGGGCGCGCGAGCACTCCCTCTGAGCCGCGGGCTTCAGCCCGCGCGAACTCGCCTGTCAAGCATGACGTTCACCTTGACCGACGCCAGCGTGCTGAGAGCCTCAGCCAAATGGCCCGCCGCGGCTGCGGCACGTGCGTCGGCCGGCCGGACATGAGCACGACCGTCAGGATCATCCGCATCAGCGACGAGCCGATCGAGCCGGCGTCGCGCGGGCATGGAGCGCCGTGCGACGCCGGTGACTCCGCGCGGGCTGAAGCCCGCGGCTCGCTGGCAGGCCGTTCAACGGACCCGGGTCGCGGGGGGCATGGCGCTGGTTCTCGCGCCGCGGACATCATCGCGGCGCTCGAAGTCCCGCGCGGCGAGCGTGGCGAGATCGTCGTCAGCGGACCGGTCGTCACCAAACGATACTTCGGCGACGAGGCGGCGACCCGTCTACATAAGATCTACGACGGCGATACCGTCTGGCACCGCATCGGCGACGTGGGATACTTCGACGATGAAGGGCGACTCTGGTTCTGCGGCCGCAAGGCGCACCGCGTCGAAACCGCCGACGGGCCGCTGTATACCATCGAATGCGAGGCGGTCTTCAATGAACACCCGGACGTGTTTCGGTCGGCGCTGGTCGGCGTAGGCCCGCGCGGTTCGCAGACGCCAGTGATCATCGTCGAGCCGGTGCCGGGCCAATTCCCATCGCGCGGGCGGCGGGGGGGATTCGTAGCAGAGCTTCTCAAGCTCGGCGCCGCCGACCCGCGCACGGCCCGCATCCGGCAGGTGCTGTTTCATCGCAGCTTCCCCGTGGACATCCGCCACAACGCGAAGATCTTTCGTGAGAAACTGGCCGTATGGGCGGCGGGGCGGGTGGGCGACCGATGAAGGCCCTGGTGACCGGCGGCGGCGGGTTTCTCGGCGGGGCGATCGCGCGCATGCTGCTGGCCCGGGGAGACGACGTCACGATCCTCGGCCGCGGCGACTATCCTGACATGGCGGCGCTCGGAATCCGCTGCATCCGCGCCGACATCTGCGATGCTGCAGCCGTGGCGGCGGCCTGCGACGGGATGGACGCCGTCATTCACGTCGCCGCGATCGCCGGCATCTGGGGCAGGCGCGACACCTACTTCCAGATCAACGTCGTCGGCACGCGAAACGTCATCGCTGGCTGCCGCGCGGCCGGGGTGGGGCGGCTCATCTACACCAGTTCGCCGAGCGTCGTCATGACCGACGGCCGCGTCGAAAACGGCGACGAATCGCTGCCGTATCCGTCCACGTTCCTGACGCACTACTCGGAAACGAAGGCGATTGCCGAACGGGAGGTGCTGGCCGCGAATGGAACAACCGTGGACGGGGCGGACGGTCCGAAAGACCGTGAACTCCTCACCGTCGCACTTCGCCCGCACCTGATCTGGGGTCCGGGCGATCCGCATCTGATGCCGCGCGTCGTGGACCGCGCGTGTCGCGGGCGGCTGGTCTGCGTCGGCGACGGGCGTAACCTGGTGGACATCACCTACATCGACAACGCCGCCGCCGCCCATCTGGACGCCTGTGATGCGCTCCAACCCGGCGCCGCCTGCGCCGGCCGGGCGTATTTCATCACCAACGACGAACCGCTCGAACTCTGGCCATGGTTTGCCGACGTCCTGCGTGCGATCGACGCGCCGGCGGTGAAG
>CAZYLK010000201.1:0-1455 GCA_964648365.1 uncultured Phycisphaeraceae bacterium | reverse complement strand
AGGCACCGTCGTGTCGCGCCTGCACGGCGCGCGAAAAGGCGGGACGCCCGCGATGGAGCGTCCCGCCTGGCGGGTCGATGGGCTCGTCCGCTTACTTGGACGGCGGCGAGACGAACTTCCCGTCGCGCCCGATCCAGCCGCGCTTGCCCTGCACGGTGACCATGGCCAGCTTGCCCACGAAATCGCCCGCTTCGTCAAACATCGGTTTGACGACGAACTGGCCACCGTTATCGATGTAGCCCCATTTGTCGCCCTTTCGCACCGCGGCCAGGTCATTGTGGAACGGGTGCGCCTCGTCAAACTGGGGGTTGATTCTGATGTGTCCGTTCGGCTCGATGTAGCCATACTTCGACCCGATTCGAACCTTGGCCAGGCCCTCGCAAAACGGAGCGGCCGACTCAAACTGAGGGTTGATCGTCAGCTCACCGTACTTGTCGACGTATCCCCACTTACCGTCCTTGCGGACCGGCGCCAGATCCTCGCCGAAGTCGCCGCACGCCTCGAATCGCGGGTTCAGTTCGTACTTTCCGGACGGGTCGATGTAGCCGTACCGGCCGCCGAGTTCGACGCGCGCGAATCCGCCGGAGAAGTCGCCGGCGTCGCTGAACTGAGGTTCGATCACCTGCCTGCCCGACTTGTCGATGTAGCCCCACTTCCACTCGCCGTCATCGTCGACGTCAACGCGGGCACGATCGTTTGAGAAATCGGCTGCGTCATCAAACTTGAATCCGATTACCAGTTTTCCGGTTGTATCGATGAAGCCGTAGTTGCCCTTGAGCCCCTCCGACTTGCGCACGCGCGCCATTCCGTCGCAGAAGGCGTATGCGTCGTCAAATTGCGGGCGGACGACGAACTTGCCCTCCGCATCGACGAAGCCCCACAGGTTGTCCTGCTGGACGGCGCCGAGTCCGTTCGAGAACATCCGCGCGGCCTGATAAGCCGGCGCGATGACGGTCTTCCCGTCTTCGTTCATGTAGCCCCACTTGCCATCCTTGACGATCGGGTAGAGCCGCGCCTCGGTGAGCAACTGTCCGGCCGCGGAGGCAACCAGGGAAAGCGAGCACAGCGTCGACAATACTCGTCTCATGTTCTTGTTCCTTTCCGTTGTCGTGTGTTGAACTGTTCAACGTGGCGGCCGCTTCAGACCGGCGGCTCGCCTCTGGACGCCGTCCGCACGCCGTGCATGATGATCGACGCGATAAACAGCACCAGGAACACGAAGAACAGCAGTTTGGCGATGGCGGCCGCGCCGACGGCGATTCCGCCGAATCCGAACACGGCAGCGACGATCGCCACGATGAAAAATATCAAAGCCCACGTCAGCATGGTGGTTCTCCTCAGATAGAAACGAACCGCGCGCCTTCAGTTGCGCCGATCTGCCGCTTCGAGCAGGTCGTTAAGCGCGTCCAGTTCCCGCTCGGCCGCGGCTTTCGCCAGGCCGTAACGCTCCTGCAG
>CAZYLK010000200.1:0-10742 GCA_964648365.1 uncultured Phycisphaeraceae bacterium | reverse complement strand
AGATCGGCAAGCTCACGGTCGCAGCGATTCACGACTTCTTCGAGGGGCGCACGCCGGAGTCGGTGATCCCGGTCGAGGTCGGCACGTTTACCGGTGAATAGTCGCTGGCGTCGACGCGAATGCCGATGCGCCCAGCTTCCCGGCGGGAAGCACCGCCCGGAAGGGGCCGCAACATCACAGCCCAGGGCAGAGCGCAGCGCCGCCCTGGGTATGGGGCGGCATTGTATCCGACAGGCCCTGAAAGGGCGCAACAGGCTCCGAAGAAAAACAAGAAAGCCCGCCGAACGCGTTCGGCGGGCATCAGAATGAACTTGATTGCTCGACTCGCGGCGACGGTGTTAGCCGTCGCGGATCGGATCAGCGATCGCCCGGCATCATGCCTCCGAACTGCCGGAAGAGCATCTCCCAGAACTCGGGCGGCAGCGACTCGATGCCCCCTTCAACCTCGCCGCCGTACTGCTGCATGATGTACTCCTCGATCGCGGCGTACAACTCGGCGCGGAGCAGTTCCAACTGCCCTTCATCCTCGATCTCGATGCCGAACTCCTTGATCATGATGTCGATCATCATGTCGATCTCGGGGATCGGCCGCTCCGGCGCCTGCTCGACGAGGTACAGTTCGTACGGCGCTTCCTCGATGGCGTCGAGCGGCGCGCCGCGGATCACCTGATTCGACACGGCGAAAGCGTTGTCGCCGATGAACAGGCCCCGCATGAACGAGTTGTAGTAATACAGGCTGATCGTCTGCGTGCTGATCGTTCCCAGCGACTCGAAGCCGCCGTCCGTCGAGACACGGTAGAACGCCACGCCCTCGAAGTAGTCCTGCATATAGGGGAACGGGTCGATCAGCGGCTCGTCCCCGCCGTCGGGGTCTTCGATCATCGGCGGCTCGGCGGGCTCTTCACCGTCGCCGCTGTCGCCCTCTTCGACCCTTCCGTCCGGATCTTCCATCGGCAAGTCGCCGCCCTCGAACGGCGGGACTTCAAAGCCGCCCTCGCCGCCGTCGACGAAACCGCCGCCGTCAAAGCCGCCGTCAATGAAACCGCCGCCCTCAAACCCGCCGTAGATCGTGATCGGCAGCGCGACCAGGCCGCGCTCGGCGAACCACGTAAACGCCTTCGGGTTCCACAGCGCCTCGGAATAACCCTCGCCGTCGCCGACCACTTCACTGTGCAGCAGCGCCGGATTGGCGAAGTCGGTGATGTCGAAGATCGACAGTTGCACGCCCCAGCCGAAGCCGTTCTCGGGAATGTACTGACCCACCGTCAGCAGGTGGTTTTCGTCCATCGGCACGATGTACGTCGAGAAGCCGGGCACCTTCAGCTCGCCGACGACCACCGGGTTCGTCGGTTCGGACAGGTCCAGCGTAAACAGCGGGTCGATCTGCTCGAACGTGACCACGAAGCCGCGGTTGCCCACGAAGCGGGCCGATTGGATCGTCTCGCCGGGGGCGATGCCTTCGATGCTGCCGACGACCGCCAGCGCGTCTTCGGCCTGCTCCAGCACGTACACGTTGTTGCTCGACTCGCTCTCGCCGTTCTCGTCGAACGTCGCTCCGACCGTGGTGGCGATGCGCAGCCGCCCCTCGTACTCGCTCATCGAGTACTGATTCAGCACGCGACCGGGCACCTGGCCGGACGCGGTCAGCGTCACGCCGTCCTCGCCCAAGGCGAACTTGTAGAGGTCCGTCGTCTCGCGCATCTCGCCGGTGAAGTCATACTGTGTGTCGGTCATGTAGATCGCGTCGGTCGACGCGTACACCAGGCCGGGTTGCGCCAGCACGCCGAGCGATTCAAACTCGCCGCCCGCCGTCACATCCATGCTGATCAGCGTCACCATGCCGAAGCCGTCCTCGGCCACCGGGTGATACACCGAGCCGGCCGCGACCAGGTTGCCGGTGCGTGTCTCGCCGTCCGGGCCGGTGGTCTCGAAGTCCGGCAGCAGCGCGTCGGCCGTCATCTCCACCGACTCCACTTCGTCCGTGCCCAGCGGCAGGATGTCGAAGTAGTACTGCGGGTAGTTGGCCACAACCAGGTGCAGCACGCCGCTGATCATGCGGCTGGAGATATTGTTGCCCTCGAACGAAGCGCTCGTCTCGATCGCCGGGTTGTTGCGATCGGTCACGTCGATGACGCTGACGATCGTCTTGGGTCGCTCCAGTTCCGGGATGATGCCCGGCGCCGGTTCGATGCCCATGTCGTCGAACGCGATGTCCGGCCCGCCCACCGCGAAGCCGTCCGAATAGTAGAAGCCGCCGTACGTCGCGGTCAGCGCCACCAGGCGGTCGCCGATCAGGTACAGATCACGCCCGGCGCCGTTCAGTTCAATGCTGCCGACGATGGCCATGTTCGCCGGATCGTCCATCTTCACGATGCGGACAATCGAGCGCTCGTATTGCGAGTCGTCGATCAGGTAGAGGTAGGTTCCGTCGGTCTTGATTACATCGGATTCGTCAACGCCTTCTTCCTGAATCGTCGTTCCGGAGTGGCCCGTGTCTTCGTCACCGCTTCCGCCGCCCTCGCCGCCGCTGAAGCCCGAGTCGTTGCCGCTCGGCGCTTCCGGTGCGGCTTCGCCGTCGCCCAGATCCACCACGGCGCCGTCGCCTTCCTCGATCCCGCGACCGAAGTTCGCATACTGCGCGTTGCGCCGCACAACCTGACCTCGGAAGTAGTCCACCAGTTCCTGGTCGGAGCCGAAGCGCGCCAGTTCGACCGACTTGGGGTCGCCGTCGGGCGGTGCGGGGTTCAAGGTACAGCCGACCAGCACCATCAGGCCGGCGGCCATCCACAATGCATGCATCCTCACGGGGGGTACTCCTGCGCAAAGACAAAAGGGATTCTCTGCCTCCAACGCGCCAACGCCACTAACGGTACGTTTGCACCGGGTGGCCAGTCAAGCCGGGCGGCGCCGGCGCAGCGTTTCTATCGGCCGCGCACGCCGTCCGGCTGCGCATGCAACCGTCGGCGACGGTTTCGCGACCGCACCGGTGCGAACGCCCAACCCGCACCGCGGCCGCGTGCATCGCCGTTGACGCGCGTCGTGGTGTGCGATTGTCTGATTCTGTATCCCCCGTCGCTGCGGGCAGTCGCACGCCGGCCGTGACGACGATTCAGGGCGTGATGTCGTGGAACGTGACTGCGCCGGTTGCCAGATCGAGCGTCGCTGCGGACAGCGGCCGCGCGCGGTGCAGCGCGCCAGGGTTGATCACTCGGACGCTTCCGATGCGTTCGTCACGTCGCAGGTGTGTGTGGCCGTGGAGAATGTAATCGCTTCGCGGTCGGCGCAGCGCCGCGCTGAAGGCGCGTTCGTGTCCGTGGAAGACTGCCAGCGTCCTGCCCGCCAGCGTCACAATAACCGGCGTCTCCTGCGGGAGCGGCAGCCCCAGTCCACAGACGTATCGTTCCAGCGCCGGATCGGGATCATCACAATTGCCCCAGACGAAAGTGCAGGATCGCCCTGCCAGCAGGTCGAAGACGTCCATGCCGCCTACGTCGCCGCAGTGAATCAGGTGTTCGGCGCCCATCTGATCGAACTGGCGCAGCGCCCGCCGCACGGGCTCGCAATAACCGTGGCTGTCTGAAAGAAGCCCGATGATCAACCGCTTCCCCTCTGGTGCGTTTCCGGCCGGAGCGACTCGATACCGGCCGCGCCGCGTCGCAGGGGACACGGGTGACCGCCGGCTGAGGCGCCGCGCTCAGCGACCCTCGATCGGAGTATACCCCCAGTAAAGATCGGGATCATCCCAGATGATGTCGCCGTTGCGCCAGTCGCCGTCGGTGACGAACCGCGTGACGTGAAACCACTCCACGGCTCCAGAAAGGAACAGGACGTTCGCGCCGCCGTCGTGGAAGCGGCTCGCGGCTCGCGGATCACTGTTCGGCTGGTTGGGTACGGTGTCGAACATCAGCACCGTCCGGTTGCGCTGCCGCTGATACATCCGAGCCGGAATGGGCTTCTCGCCCATGTCGGGAAAGCCGGGTGTGACGTAGCCCCCATCCTCGCTGCCCGTTCCGTCAAGCACGCGGTTCATCGTGTAGTGAAACTGGTTCTTACCGGAGTCGCTGACGGTCGTGTCCTGAAGGTTTTTCTCCGGGCAGATCCAGGTGTGAACGTTTGGCAGTTCGACGATGTACTGTCCGCGGCGCTCGAACTCGGTGTACGGAGGCATGTCCAGATAGGGCGGCAGCACCGTGAACCACGTGTAGGGCTTGTCGATCTCCAGGTAGGTGCCCTCCGTCGCGAGGTAGTCGTTGTACTCATCGCGATACATCTGCCACGCGATGCTCCACTGACGCAGGTTCTGGGCGCAGATCAACTGCCGCGCGCTGCTCTTCGCCTTCCGCATCGACGGCAGCAGGATCGCCATCAGCAGCGCGATGATCGCGATGATCACCAGCAGCTCGAGCATGTTGAACGCCCGCCGGCGTGCAGGATCGTGACCGCTCCAACGGAGTTCACCCGCAGTCCGCACCATGGCCGCGCCTCCCGTCTGATTCCGATGCCTGACCTTCCCGAAATCGAGGGGGCAACATAGCCGGGTGGGGAGGACGCCGCAAGCAGTGTTTACGTTCGACGGCCGTTGAGCTTAACGTCCGCCATCCTCGCCGCTGCGGACGGGAGCGACGGATGCGAGCATGGCATCGAAACGCTGGTAGACGCCGCGCGACCCGTGCTGGAACTTCAGCGTGAAGGTGTAGGCATGACCCGCGTGATGGAACGCGCGAACGGCGATTCCGCCGGGTGGCCACTGCACCTCGACGCCGTCGAAGACGCCGACGGGGGCCGCCATGGGTTCGAACGACGCCGTGAGGCGATCGACGAAGCTCAACTGGCTCCGGCATGCCGCTACGGCGGCGTCGACGATCGACGCCTCCGCCGCGGTCGGGTAGCGGTCGATCTGCAGCAGAGCCGCTCGCCGCTCCCCGGCCGTGAGGACGTACCGCAGGCGATCGTCGCCGTCCTCGGCGCGCTCGCCGGCCGGTTGGAAGCCTGGCGGGAGCTTGAACGCGATGTCCCATCCCGCCGGCGACACCGTGACCGCGCCTCGCTGTACCGTCATGACCGCGGCGAGGGCGAGCGACCCGGCCAGCAGGGCGATCGACAGCGCCAAAGCCCGCGTAGGGCGGCGGGCGGCGCGGAGCGAATGGACGGAAACTTCCACGCCGCGATCGTAAGTCGCAGTCGGCCTGCTCACAAGCGTTGACGGCGTACCCGGCACCTCATAGAGTCAATGCGAGGGGTCGGCGATCGGCGTCCGGGGCGGGCGTTTCCGGCGACCCGATCGGGTGGGACACCGACCGAGGAGAGCATGGCAAGGCGACCCGCAACGCCCCGCTCCGCGGGCTTCATGGACGACTTCCGCCGCTTCCTTCTTCGCGGGCTGGCCGCCCTGTTGCCTGCCCTCCTGACCATTGCCATCCTGGTCTGGGCCTATCGGTTCGTCGACGCGAACATGGGCGTTTACATCACCCGGGCCATGATGGCGCTCTGCCTGACCGCCAGCGACAGTCCGCCCGGAAAGCTCTTAAGCTCAGAAGACGCAATAGTTTATGGAGAGCCAGTCGACCTGTGGGACGAAATGGGTCGGCGCCTGACCGTCGAGTCGATGGTGCTGGCTCGGTACGACGCGGCCTTGGCGGCCAGTCGGGATCCGTCCTCATCGGAGGTCGAGCGCGGCGCCGCGGCCGAGCGCGTCCGTCAAATGGAGCCGCGCCGCAAGCGGATGATGTGGCGTGTTTTCTTCAGCAAGTACCGGCTCCACCTGCTCGGTTTTGTGATCGCCGTAATCTTCGTATACTTCCTGGGTTATTTTCTGGCCAGCTTCATCGGCCGCTCCGCCTGGCGATCGGCCGAGAGCCTGATTACGCGCGTGCCGCTGATCAAGCAGGTGTACGTCAACATCAAGCAGGTCACGGACTTTCTGTTCTCGGAGCGTCGGGTGGAGTTCTCCGGCGTGGTGGCGGCGCAATATCCCCGGCGGGGCCTCTGGTCGATCGGTCTGGCGACCGGTCCGCCGCTCAGGGCGGTGCAGCGGGTGTCAGAGAGTGACCTGGTGACGGTCTTCATCCCCAGTTCGCCGACGCCCGTCACCGGTTACGTCATTACGATCCCGCGCGAGGACGTGATCGAACTGGAGATGACCATCGACGAGGCCCTCCGGTTTACCATCAGCGGCGGCGTGCTCAAGCCGGGAACGCTGCTGCCGGAAGACGATTCGGATCCGGCGGAGTAAATGGACCTACGTTCCGCCGCGGCGGATCGCGGAGTGTGTGCAACATGCAGATATCGGTCATCGGTCGCCACGTAGAGATCACCCCTGAGATTCGCAGCTATGCGGAGGAGAAAGGCGCCAAGCTCCCGCGCTTTTACGACCGCGTGTCGTCGATCGAGTTCGTGCTGGATCTCGAATCCGACCGCCTGACGGCCGAGGTGATCGTCAAGGCAGACGGAATCCACGAGTTTGTCGCCAAGGAAACCGGGTCCGACCCGGCCGCGCTGATCGACCTCATCGTGGAGAAGGTCGAGCGGCAACTCAAGAAACACAAGGAAAAAGCGAGAAACCACCGCCATCCGGGGGCCAAGGACGTGCTGGAGTCCTGATCGGTCGTCCGCCGATGCCCGGCGCCGTCGGAGCCGCGAAGGCCCGGACGCCGGCGACCCGCAGAGCGAATCACGAGGAAGTGAGCGATGAAACTGTCCGAGTTGATCATCCCGGGCGCGGTCGTCCCTGAACTGGAGGCGACCGATCGCAATGGCGTCATACGCGAACTCGTGGAGTCGCTGCGCGATCACAGCGTGTTCGACCCGGACGACGAAGAGAAAATCGTGCAGGCGGCCGTGGCGCGCGAGCGACAGGGCAGCACCGGTTTCGGCAAAGGCGTCGCCGTCCCCCACGTGAAGCACAAGGGCATCAGGCGCATGGCGGCGACCATCGGACGCTCCAGCCGGGGCGTCGACTTCGCCGCGCTGGACCGGGCGCCGGTCTTCACGATCGTCCTGTTGCTGAGCCCCTCCGACGACGCCGAAGGACACCTCGGCGCGATGGAGAAGATCTTTCGCCACCTGCAGCGAGACAGCTTCCGTCGATTCCTGCGGCAGGCGGAGTCGCGCGAGGCGATCGTCGAACTGATTTCCGAGTCCGACGAAATGCAGTCGGAATAGTGCTCCCGGGGAATCCGCGCGGGGGGGTTCGACGGCCCGATGGAGCGGGGTGCGGAGTTCGCCGCCGTCCGCCCGGGCCGCATCTCCCGGAGGTTCCCGACACGCGAGATGCTCAGCCGGAGGCGCGACGAGATTGCCCCACCCCCCCACGGAGGTCCGCGAGGTGACGGTCACCAACGCCGAGGGCGTTCACGCGCGGCCGGTCATGCGACTGGTCGATGTCGCGTCGCTCTTCGCGTCCGAGATCACGGTGGCCAACCTGAGCGGCACCGGCGAGGAACTCGACGGCAAGAGCCCGATGAGCCTGATGCTGCTGGACGCGCCGAAGGGATCCGTCCTGCGGATTCAGGCCTGCGGTGAAGATGCGGCTGAAGCGGTTGCGGCGCTCGTCGGCGTCATCGAGCGCGGGTTTACTGACCCGGCGGCGTAGGGTCGCCGGGCGATCTCGATTCGTCCCGGCCCGGAAGCGGTCCCCCGTGGCGGAGATGTTCGGCTTCTCATGGATATCCTGCGTGGAATCTCGGTTGCCGCCGGCATTGCCATCGGAGAAGCCGTCGTCCTGGACGCGGAAGAGTATCGCATCCCCCACCGCACCGTTCCCGATGACACCGCTCCGACCGAACTCGACCGGTTTCGCGCGGCCGTCGGCGTCTCGATCGAGGAACTCGAGCGCCAGTCGCAGTGGATGAACACGCACCTGGGGCGCGACGCCGCCAACGTCTTCGCCTGGCACGTCGGCGTGCTGACCGATGCCAAGCTCCGCGGCGGCATCGAATCCCTCATCCTCGAAAAGGCCTACAGCGCCGCCTACGCCACAAGCACCATCATGCGGAACTACCAGCGGCGGTTCCTGCAGATGTCGGACCCGCTGCTGATCGAACGCATCCGCGACGTTCAGGACATCGAACGCCGCCTGCTGCGCAACATCCTGGGTGACACGCGGGAGGATCTGGCGCACCTGTCCCATCCGGCCATCCTCGTGGCTCACGACCTGACGCCCACCCAGACCGCCCGGCTCACCGAGACGCTGGTCGTCGGCGTCGCCCTTGACGTCGGCGGGGCGACGTCGCACACGGCGATCCTGCTCCGCTCCTGGGGCCGCCCGTCCGTCATCGGGCTCGGCGATGTGTCCACGCGGGTCAGCGGCGGCGACACCGTCATCATCGACGGCGCGAACCAGCTCATCATCGCCAATCCGGACCGGGCGACGCTCGAGTCCTACCGCAAGCAGGAGGCCAGCTACGTCCGTCTCGTCAACGAATGGGATGCCCAGACCGGTCTGTCCGCCGTGACGTCCGACGACGTGCGCATTCAGTTGCTCGCCAACATCGAGTTTCCGCACGAGGCCGGGGCCAGCGTCCGCCGCGGCGCCGACGGAATCGGCCTCTACCGGACCGAGTTTCTTTTTCTCCAGCCCGACGGCCCCCCGACCGAGGACGCGCAGTACCAGGCCTACCGTGCCGCGATCGCCGGCGCGGACGGGCGACCCATCACGATCCGGACGTTCGACCTGGGCGCCGACAAATACACCCAGGAAAAACGCTATGAGCAGGAGCGCAACCCGATGCTCGGGCTGCGCTCGATCCGCTACAGCCTGGCCAACGTGTCGATGTTCAAGACCCAGTTGCGGGCGATTCTCCGGGCGTCCGTCGAGGGCGACGTGCGGCTGATGTTCCCCCTGCTGGTCAGCCTGATGGAGTTCAGGCAGGCGAAAATGACCCTGCACGACGCGATGGAGGATCTGGAGGAACACGGAATCCCGTTCCGGCGGGATCTGCCCGTCGGCATGATGCTGGAAACGCCGGCTGCGGCCCTTCAGGTCAAGGAATTCTGCCGGGAAGTCGATTTCCTCAGCATCGGCACCAACGATTTGCTCCAGTACCTTCTGGCCGTGGACCGAGGGAACGAACAGGTGTCGCGGTTCTACGACCCGTCGCATCCGGCCCTGATCCGGGTGCTGCGCGACGTGATCCGGGTGGCGGACCGGGCGGAGGTGAATTGCAGCCTCTGTGGCGAAATGGCGGGTCAGCCGCTATATACGCTATTATTGCTGGGACTGGGCCTGCGCACGTTCTCGATGGCGCCGGCGAACATCCCGGAAGTCAAGAAGCTCATTCGACTGGTCAAGACCAGTCATGCCCAGCGCGTGGCACGCCGCGCGCTGACGTTTGAAACGGCTCGGCAGGTGACCAACTACCTGCGTGAGGAAACCAGGAAAGTGCTGCCCGAGGATCCGTTTTGAGTTGGGACGACGTCAGCCTCGGTGAAGCACACACAGACGATCGAAGCATGCGTCCATGGCGCGACTACGCCCGAGGCGATAGCGCCGCGCCCCGCAGCTCAGGCGGCGCCCGCCGACGGCGGGCTTACCAGGGTGACCGACGGCCAGCAACGGTTTCAGCTCGCGATACACTTCCGCGTCGACTCGGACGTGCGATTCATCTCGCATCACGACACGATGCGCCTGTTTCAACGCGCGCTGGCTCGTGCCGACCTGCCGTTGGCGTACAGCGAGGGCTTCAACCCGCATCCGCGGTTGAGCCTTCCCCTGCCGCGGCCCGTGGGAATGGCCAGCGAGGCCGAGCTGCTGCTGGCGCGGATGACCGAACCGGTCGAGGCGGACGACGCCCTGAGCCGGCTCGGGCCGCAGATGCCCGCGGGCATGGAACTGACGCAGATTCAATCTGTCGCTCCCGGCCGGTCGTACGAACCGGTCGCGGCTCGCTACCGCCTCGAGTCCGTCGATGACGGACCGGCGGACCTGCCGGCCCGCCTGGAGCGGGTCCAGCAAGCAGACGTCGTCCCCATCACTCGCGTGGATCGGAAGACATCCAGGGTACGCACGCTCAATCTGAGGGAATACCTGATGGACATCATGCTCACCGAGGACCATGCGCTCGATTTCTGGCTCAAAGTCACCCAGCAGGGATCGATCCGCCCGAGTGAAGTCGCCGCAACACTGGGATACGACGGGGATTCGATCAACCATCGAATCCGCCGCTTGGAGGTCCGATGGTCGCCAGGACGGATTCATCAAACACAGAACACAACGCCGTAGCGGAAGGGGCCGCGTCCGCGTCCCCACCCACGGAAAAGAAGACGACGACGCGCCGGCGCAAGAGCGTTCGAAAGCGTGCCGCCAAGACGAGGACCGCGGCCGCCCCCGCCGAACTGGTGGCTGGAACCGTGACACGGTCGGACGCTGCGGGCACGGCGGAATCGGCTGACGATGCGCCCGCCGGCGGCGCCACCGCGAAGAAAAAAACCTCGCGGCGCAAATCTGCCAAGGCCCGCAAGAAGGCCGCGGCCGCGCCCGCCGGGCCACCGGCGGCCGACGTTCCCGCAGACGACCTGGCGCCGACGCCGCCGCCCGATCCGGCAGCGGGCAAGGACGCCAAACCTGCCCCGAAAGCGGCGGAGAGCGCCCCAAAGAGCGATCCTGCTGGGCCGAAGGACGCCGACGCTTCCGCACCGCGCCCGCAGCCGTCAGCCGATTCATCGCGCCCGGCCTCGTCCGCCCGCAGCGGCGACTCGCGCGTCTGGCCGCCCTACGACACGCGCAGCGGGGCCGTGCGGCCGTC